>NZ_JACJOK010000011.1:0-136707 GCF_014695505.1 Trichocoleus sp. FACHB-90 | reverse complement strand
AACGAAGAGGTTATGGGTTTAGAAACTTCAACAATTTCAAATTAAGAAGTTTTCTGACTTGGCATTTTGCCAGCTAATTTCAGTTTATTTTACATACCATGTTCGGTAGAGCCAATAAACAAATGAATCCAGCGGAGGTATTGGCAGTTGAAATTAAGCAATACGTCGGTCAAGGTTTAACGGCTCTTGTTCCTAGAGTTATTGGTCAAATTGTTGATAAAAATTACTCTGTTTCTGTTACTGAAAGAAAACAGTGGGATAAATTATCCTTTTTTAAGGAACTTGAAGAAAAACAAGGTAGCGATCAAGGTGAAGCTGCAAAAAAAATTCTTGAATGGATACATACTGACCTGATACAGGTTGAATGGGGTAAAGGCAGCAAATACGGAACATTTATTCCAAAACTAAACTATCAGGGAAAGGATTATTCGCTTTTTACAGTATGGACTGATGGCACCATCCAAATTTACAGGCTGCTACTTACCTCCCAAGACCAAGTAATAGAATTTGAAAAACGCCTTGATTTTCTTGTGGAGAAAACTTATCCTAATTATTTTAATGTCTTCCTTTCAAAGCTAACAAATGAAGCTGCACTAAAACAGTTCCTTGAAACATTTGATTGGGTGATTCAAGAAATTAAAGATTTGTGATAAGACTACTATACTCAAGTTCGCGCATTTGTTTCTCAAACGCATCATTATCCATCAGCTACCCCATTTTTATTCCATTCCCGCACCTCAAAAGCAGAGTTATCAGCAATCTGCACGTAAAATAGCTTGTGAAAGCCTTCCGCATAAGATGGGCGTTTTAGTTTCTTGATTGTGGCATAAATCCCTACATCTGGAACTCTGGCTCTCCCCGTGCGTTGCTGGTTGAGTTCAAGGCATCGGTTTAAGATTGAGTCAAAGTAATAACCGATAATTTCAGCATTGTAACTACAACCCAACTGAATTAGAGAGGCACGATCCTCAATTGTTGGGTTAGTGTTATCAACAACTACTGATTCTCCGGCTTGAAGTGCCTCTTCAATTAGTTGTGCTTGCCTTCTGGACGGCTTTTTATTGTTACGCAATAAATCTTTGCTAACAAGTTTATGGGTTTCTGCAAAATGAGTACGAAAAAACGTACTTTTTCCAGAAGCTTGTAAACCGATAAAAATTAATAATTGCATAGGCTAATGGCTAATAGATTTTGAACAATTAGCTATTAGCCATTAACTATTAGCAATTGTCAATTCATTTCTTCAACAATAGCTTCCACACCCTTGTTATCCAGCATTTGCACAATTTCGTTAGCGCGATCGCGTCTGCTAAATACTCCAACTTGCATCACTCCGCGACCGTTGGCGACAGTGCGGAAGGCATCCGGAACCAGCGATCGCACTAAAGCTTCTTGGCGCGAATCCTGAGCATTCACCAACACCCGATAGCGCAAACCTTGCGCCTGCGTACTACGGCTACGACGAGAGGAATTTCTCGTCCCTCTAGTCACTGTCTGGTCGCCAATATTCCCTAGCGGAATATTAGCGCTAGGCACTGGCAGTAAATCAGAAGAATTGCGATTTCCTAGAGGCTGCTCTGGCGAAGCGCCAAAGTCTATAACCCTAGGTTGAGTAGGCGACGCTGGGGACGAGGAAGAGGGCGTTAGCGACGGTAGCGCTGGTAACGTACTAGACTGCCTGGGAGGGTCGAGAGTAGGTAGAGACGACCTTGATGCCGGCGGTGTTGCTGGAACGGGTAACGGTGAGGTCTGAGGAAGAGGCGGTAAGGCTGGTAAGGTACCCTGTAGTGTTGGTAAAGACCGGGGCGATCGCAACCTTGATGCAGGCGGCACAGGTTTTATAGCTGTGTTGTTGGGTGCGCGTTGTCCTGGGGTGGAAAAGGTTGGCTCACTCCGCCAATTTGGGTCTATAGCTGAGGATGGAGAATTCTGGCTCGGTGCGATCGTGGCAACTGGCAATATTTGCCTTGGCGATAGGGCAGCAGGAACCCGATCCAGAGTGTTGCTGGCGACGGCGGGAGTAGCGACACCACCTAAATCGATGTTTCCTTCTGTACGGGAGGCGATCTGATTTCCGAAAGCAGGAATAGTCTGATTGGAAGCTTTGGTGTAAAGGTCTAATTCACCATTAGCACGAAAAACATTACCTCCCGGTTCGTCAGCTTTCCCCAAATCGGGACGAGCTTGAGAAATTGCCACTAACCCATAGCGAGTGTTGTTTTCTATGACATTGTTGCGTAAGATTGGCTGCGCCTTGCCTTCGAGAACTACACCGTCTTTATTGCCGATGATGCGATTCCCAATCAGCTGCGGTGCGGCATTCTGACCGACGCTAATGCCAAATCCTGTGTTTTGAAACACATTTTCCCGCACTTCCGGGCTGGAGCTGCCGTAGATGGTGATGCCATTTCCGCCATTGCTGTAAAAGTTGTTGCCGCGAATGGTGGGCGAACTTTTTCCATTGACAGAAACCCCATCATGTGTATTTCCAGTAAAGGTGTTATCGACGACGAGGGGACTGTTGGATTCAATCCACAGACCGTAACCTCGCGGATTAGGATTAGTTACCGTTACCCCTGTGATTGTGGATTGGTTAGCTGAGGCGATCGCTATATTTTGACCAGCAAAGGTCGGACTCAGGAAACCACCCCCGCCTTTAATCACAATATTCTCCCCTTTGCTGCTGGGGTCGCCTTGAATCGTGATTCCCGGTTTTAGCCTCAAGGGAAAAACTTCGCCCGTCTCCAGGCTGTAAGTGCCGGGAGAAAGGATAATCGTGGTGTTGGCTCCAGCTACCCGCAACGCCTGGGTAATGGTTTGGAAAGGTGTCTTTTCACCCCCATCGCCATTAGTGTCATTCCCTGCGGTTGGGTTGACGTATAGCATTTTCATGGTGGTATCAGCAGCAGGCTGAGCTACATTAGACTGTGCCACTACTGCCGTTACATCCAGGCAAAACGGGATTGTTGTCGCCGCCACTATTCCCAGGACGATACTACAGGTACGAATATTGTGACGGCTCTTGGCTGAAATTTGATAATCGAAAATCGAAAATCCGAAATCCGAACTTTTATGATTGCGGGGGCGTGTCAAACTCACGGCTCTACTCCTCTCAAGTTGGCACTGCAATAAAGGTGAAGTTTGATGGCATCTGCACCTAGTTTTAGTTTATGCACGCCAATGCTGGATAGACACTACCCATTTTTTTACATTTCTAAAAAGCTGTTTCCAGCCATCTATCAGAAGATTAATTTTTTCAATGTGCAGGGTCATATCTTACCAACATACTTTATTTTTGACAAGATTTTTAATCAATGGATGCAATACAAGTTATGTTTATTTTGTTCAACATACTTAATCCCCGCGTCTTTATTTTTTTATCCGTTTGTATAAAATAGATGGGTTAATGGCAAAATTTGGCTCGGCGTGCCACCCTCTCACCTTAAATGTTTCGCAAACAAGGGGAAGTGACTGTTACGATGAAAAATAATGGAGTGGTTGCGATGGGCGAGAAACACAGCGTTCGAGGGCGAGTCGGCGATTTGCCCATACAAACACAGCCAGCTGTTTGCCGCATTTTAGATGCCAATTTAGACCGAGCCAGAGAAGGCTTGCGAATTATTGAGGAATGGTGTCGCTTCGGCATGAATAGCTCCCCACTTGTAAATGAATGCAAGCAAATGCGGCAGGAGCTAGCGAGCTGGCATAGTATTGAACTGAGGGCGGCGCGGGATACTCCCGGCGACCCAGGCACAGAGCTGAGCCATCCTCAAGAAGAACAGCGCTCTAGTATTGAGCATCTGTTGCAGGTAAATTTCTCTAGGGTGGAAGAAGCGTTGCGGGTGCTGGAAGAGTATAGCAAGCTTTATGACCCGGATATGGGAGCGGCGACTAAGCAGATGCGCTATCGGGTGTATACCTTGGAGAGCAGCTTGCTGGCTTACAAACGACATCAGGCACTGTTGCGATCGCGTCTGTATCTGGTAACATCTGCCTCGGAAGAGCTGTTTTCCATTGTCGAAGCCGCCCTGCAAGGGGGACTAACTCTGGTACAGTACCGAGAAAAAACTGCCGACGATAACGTGCAACTGGCTCACGCCAACAAACTCCGCCAGCTGTGCCATCAATACGGCGCATTATTTATTATGAATGACCGGGTGGATCTAGCTTTGGCTGTGGATGCCGATGGTGTCCATCTGGGACAACAAGATATGCCAATTGCGATCGCTCGTCAGATACTTGGGCCACAACGCCTGATCGGTCGTTCCACCACAAATCCCGAAGAGATGCAACGCGCGATCGCTGAAGGTGCTGATTATATTGGGGTAGGGCCAGTTTACGAGACTCCGACCAAAGTTGGTAAAGCGGCTGCTGGTCTAGAATACGTCCGCTATGCATCTGCAAATTCCCCAATTCCCTGGTTTGCAATTGGTGGCATTGAGGTGGATAACTTAAATGATGTGCTGGGAGCGGGAGCCGAGAGAGTGGCCGTTGTCCGCGCTATTATGCAGTCAGATCAGCCGATGTTGATGGCTCAGTATTTCATCTCGCAACTAAGTCGAGTGCAAAATCTTCGCACAATTGATGCTCGTCTTCCCCAATCTCATGTCTAATCAGTTTCATCAGATTGCGCTTCAGGTAAATGGCGAACCCCGTAGCTGTTCGCCGCATACCAAATTGCCCGAAATGCTGGAACAATTGGGGTTAAACCCGCGCTTAGTGGCTGTTGAGTACAACGGTGAGATTCTGCATCGCCAGTTTTGGTCGGAAACTGAGATGAAACAAGGGGACAATTTAGAAATCGTCACCATCGTCGGCGGCGGCTAGAAAAAGGGTCGGTAATCCGTCCCCCGTATAGTCCCCAGAGTCACAAACCAAGCGATAGATTAAATATGTACCCGGTGATGCCAATCGAAAGATGCCTTGAGCTGCAAGAGCCGCTACAGTTTAATCAGATTCAAGAGGCATAGTTTAATGCGTAACAAAATACATTCAACAATTAAACCATTTTTTAAATCTCTGCTCGTCATTGGGCTTGTCCTAACTTTGGCATTTAGTCATGCTGATGGAGCTTTAGCAGCCCGCACGGGTGGGCGGATGGGAGGTAGTGGCGGTTTCAGAGCGCCCAGCCGCAGCTATTCACCTCCTGGCCGTACTTACGCACCAGGAGGAGGAGGCTACTATCCGGCTCCCTATCCCGGTGGTGGCGGTTTTGGCTTCCCGTTACTTTTTCCCTTCTTTTTTGGTGGGGGCGGCGGCGGTCTGTTCAGTATCCTGATATTCTTGGCGATCGCTAACTTCCTGGTTTCCAGCTTCCGTCGTGTTCGTGCTGGCGATGCTGGCGAAGTGGACTCCCTCGGCTACAGCAATCCCAAGGTTTCCGTCGCACGGGTACAAGTCGGTTTGTTGTCGGAAGCCCGGAGTCTGCAAAAAGAGCTAGACCAGCTGGCGCGTACAGCAGATACAAGTTCCGCCGAAGGTCGCGCCCAAGTTCTACAAGAAAGCACCTTAGCTTTGCTACGTCACCCGGAATACTGGGTTTACGGTGCGGGTGAATCTCAGCAAACGGCGCTACAAGCCGCAGAAGCTAAGTTCAACCAGCTAGCGCTGGGCGAACGCAGTAAGTTTACTGAAGAAACTCTTTCTAACGTCAATAATCAGCTCAGAGCAGCTGCTCCTAAAGCATCTTTACCAGGAAGTGCTGCGGGTGGTGAACTGATAACACAAGACCCTGGTGAATACCTCGTTGTGACGATGGTAGTGGGTGTGGAAGGAAATCTGGAACTACCGAAAATTAACAGCACCGACGATCTGCGTCAAGCTTTACGTCAAATTGGTGGTATTTCAAGCGATCGCTTACTTGCGGTAGAAGTTCTCTGGACACCCCAAGCAGAAGGCGACACGCTCACCACTGATGACTTGCTGGCTGAGTATCCGGATCTGAAATTAGTTTAATCGAAATTTGTAGGGGCGCATGATTGCGTACTTCTACTGATTTCTTCTCAAGAGGAGGTTGATTATCAGCCTCCTTTTTTCATGTCAATCCAAAAACTATTTGGTCAGTCTAGGTTACTGTCTTGGCATGACAAACTTAACTCAGGCTTTAACATGACCATCTAAATTTATTTTTTCAATAAAACCGCGCCGAAATGCTGGTAATTGTCTTGAAATTATGCCATTTTTATCTAGGAATGTTTTTAGGCGTACTGCTAAACAGATTGGTAGCTATCTGCTGGTTCTGGACGCACATCCCAACCTACCGAAGTTAGAGAGTCGGATACAAAAAATGACGAAGATTTGGCAAAAACTCTTAGTAGTCGCGATCGCACTCGCGATCGCATTGCTGACAAATATCTCTCCCGCCACTGCTGTTAGCTTAGTACCTGCTGGAGACATTGCTGAAAAGCCTATACTTGCGGCTACTTGCCACGACTACATTAATTGTTATGAGATTGCTATCAGCAATTCTAACCTTTCTCTGAGTGCGCCTTTTAGCGATGGATCGTTCTTAGAACTCAATGCCATCACCACCGATGTAATACCCGTACCTTATTCGGTTGCGAAGCTTAACTCTGTTGCCAGTTTTTTTGTTTTTGGTGCTTTGGGTGCAGGTTGCTGGCTGTTAAGCAAAACCAGCAGAAAGTCTAAAAGAGTTAAATTGCTTTGGTAAGCGTAGAAAAATAACTTAGCAAATAGCGACATAGCCCAGTATATCTGGGCTTTTTTTGTGGGTTTCTTCTTGAGAATGGCTGGTTAGAGATGCCGCACAAACTCTCGTAGGGACAGATTGCCGTGTCCCTACAATCTCATCTATGCAACCGAGAATTGCTATATGCCAGCAGTTCTATTTGATTCGTTAATTTTTCGTTTAGGAATATGAGTAGGAAAAATTAATTATTTACTTTGGTGCCGCAGGGCGGTATTATTAGATAATGGAAATCTGTATGTATTTTAAAAATACATACAGATTTCCATTATAAAAAAAGTCTTTATAATTAAACTTAATTAAATCATTATACCCTAAAAAAAGTTAATTTTTTGACAATATTTCTAGTTAAAATTTTAAAATTCCTAAACTCAAAAAATCGGCACTACTTAAACCGTTTTTGTTCGCTGCGATAACGGAGTAATTCAGCGACAAAGGCAACAACACCTGAAACTATCATTAACATAACGCTCAAGGCGTTGATATCAGGTTTAACGCCAGTGCGGATGCGGCTAAAGATTTCAATTGGTAGAGTTGTGGCACCAGTACCAGCAGTGAAGCTGGCAATCAGAAAGTCGTCCATGCTGAGGACGAAAGATAACAGACAACCAGAAATAATGGCTGGCATCAATTCCGGAAGCAACACTTGTATAAAAGCTTGCACTGGTGTCGCCCCTAAATCTAGGGCGGCTTCTTCTAAGTGGGGATCGAGGGCGCTAATTCGGGAAGAGACGACGAGGGCGACGTAGGCAAGACAAAAAACAACATGAGCGGCGACAATTGTCCATAGGCTTAGAGGTATGCCAATTACTGCCAAAAATACCAGGGTGGCGACTGCGATCGCAATATCGGGAATAATCAGGGGTAGGTAGGCAACGCCGCGATACAAGCTTTGAAGAGGAAAGCGATAACGAGCTAAACCTACTGCCATCAGCGTACCAATAACAGCAGCGATCGCTACCGCACAAAATGCTACTGTCAAGCTATTTTGCAGTGCTGTGAGAACGCGAGAGTCGCCAAACAGTTTGAGATACCACTTCCAGGTAAATCCTTCCCACCCAGCGCCATAGGCAGATTCGTTAAAACTGTAAACGCCAAGTACCAGAATGGGTAGGTACATATAAAAAAACATCAGCAGGGTAAAAAGAACCTGCCAAGAGACACGAGGTTTATCCTTGGACTTCAACATATCTGGGGTGATGTCCTCCTGCTGATTTGTTACTGTACCTGTCATCAATTTTCACCACTAGCCAGGGGAAGCGATCGCACTATGCGCTATTTCTTCACTTTACCGGATGCGATCGAATGTCTGGAAGAGTGCGATCGCTTCAACCTGTGGAAATTTTCAGTAATATTTTTAATCTTTGTATCATTTATTACTGATATTTTTTGAGTTAGGGCTATACTTATAGAATGGGAATCTGTGCGCTCATATATAGTCTTTTAAACAAACCGCTCTAGACGCTGCATAGGGTAGAGGAAAAGAAGAAGCAAGCCTTACAGTTACCAAAGAGGTACTGAGGTGGGAAGGAAGAATGGAAGAAAGTGTTTTTCTTACTGTTGATACAGGCGCGATCGCATTCTGGCAAGATATTCTCAAAAAAGAACGCCTGGCGGGAATGGGAATTGAACGATGGAAAACAAACCGGGAATTGTATCTGAAAAAGTGGAAAAGTCCGATACACAGTCCACGGATGTCAAACCGTCGTTTTGGGGTTCAGTTGCGGCTTCTGGGCAAGCGATCGCAAAAACAGCCGTTGGAGGAGTTGCCGCAATAGGCAACACGGCTTATAAAACAGGCAAAGCTGTAGTAAAGACAGCAGCTGGTGTTGGCGAGACGGCGGCGAAACAAACGCAAAAGTTGATTTCGCAAACTACGCAAGGTGCAGGACGTGCGGTTAATTATGTAGGTGATAACCAATTTTTACGCCATGTCACCAGAGCCTTGCCTACAACTTGGCTACTCGGTATCATCAATCAAGTTGATGTGGTAAAAGCCGAAAATGCTGTTAGAGATTTACAGCAAAAGCATCCAGAGGAAAGCCCCAATCAGGTTGCCCATCGTTTGATGGTGGAAAAAGCAGTTTATGGCGGCGGGATGGGTTTGGCTACTAGCTTTTTGCCCGGACAGGCGTTGGCGTTGCTGACTGTTGATGTGGCGGCGACGACACTGTTGCAAGCGGAAATGGTTTATCAGATTGCGGCAGCTTATGGGTTAGATTTGAAAGATCCAGCCCGTAAAGGTGAAGTGTTAGCTATATTTGGTTTGTCGCTGGGCGGGAGTCAAGGAATTAAGGCGGGTTTAGGTTTGTTGAAAGCTACGCCTGTGGCGGGTGCGGTAATTGGTGCCAGCGCAAATGCGACGATGATCTATGCGTTGGGTTATGCGGCTTGTCGGTTTTATGAGGCACAGCTGCATTCACAGGTATCGGAGGATAAGCTGGTAGAAACGCAGGCGGCGAGTGAAAGTTATTTGCAGACTGCGATCGCGCAACAAGCGATTATGGATCGGATACTGGTTCATACAATTGTGGCAAGTTATCCCGGCAAGTCTTGGGAAGACATTCTCCCTTCCTTACAGGCGGCGAATCTCAGCCCTGCATCAATAGATGCGATCGCTTCTAATATTAAATCTCCTCAGCCTTTAGATACGCTTTTAGATCAACTCAACCGCGACTATGCTATCCCCCTGTTGGCGCAGTGTTACAGAATATCCGAACTTGATAGCACACTGACACCAGAAGAATCCAAAGTTATCGACAAAATTACTCAAAGATTTGATATTGACGTGGATGCGATTAAAAAACTTGTAAAGATTTAAGACAGCTTCGTCAACTGCAACCCGTTCCTTGGGTTCAAATACTTTTTGGTTAATCTCTCCACGCCAGCGCCACAACCCCTCTCATTGCCCCTTGGGTTCGTGCGAAATCGCGTTACCCAACAAATGCCCTTATAGCCTTGGTTTTTTGCCCTAATCGCCCAAGCTACGCGGGTTTTTGGCAAGAAATTTGGCACTTTTTATCTTTCTAGTGTTAGTAACGTATTTAATTCGGGAATCCTAGTAATAGGGGTGATTCTAAATGTGTCTCCCGCAATTACTGCTCTTGATGACTAGACAGCCGCATCTTCTAGAAAGAACCGGGTAAAGGTGGATGCGATATCCCCTCTTACGGTAAAGCTTCCCACCCATAGGCATAACTGCCGAATGGCGAGTGGAAATCTCTAGCGCTGCGTAACCAGCAATAAATTTTATTGCTGATATCAGGGTGATTCAGTAGGGAGGACAAAATGAATATAAGAGTTTATCTTAACCTAATCTGACTAATTGTTAGGTTGTTTGAATGTATTTTAGGCTCCGATTTGTATACCTACTTATACTTATAATTCATTCAAGTCATGGCTGAACAAGCATCTATGGAAGCTCCAATCCTATTACAAACCGACTCAGAGAGTATTCTTGATAAGCTGCCTCCGGAAGCCAAGACGTGGGCTGAAAGCTTGCCTTGGAACCAACGTCGTTATGTACTTTCTTTGTGTCATCTAATGTGTGCGGCTACTCCAGAAATGCAAGCCGAATTTTTAGATGATTATACTGCAACTGGTTTAGTTGCTAAAAGGCTTCAGGACAAAAATACTCAACAACGTGTCCAAAAACATTTAGAACAATTTCAGATTCAACTAGAGCTAAGTGAAACTGTCTTAAGAAGTTATATCAGACAGTTTTATATACATTCAGCTCAAGATGTTAGCAGACAGCCTGATTTATATCTAGAATCCGCTCTCCGCTTGGTTCTAAGTACAGAAGAACGAAACAACGTATTTAATTACATTTTGGGTTTTGAACTCATTAAAATGATGTTTAGCATGAGTTGGTTACAACATGAAAGGTTGTATCAACTTCAGATAAACCAAGAAGAGTTTCTTAATACCTACATCAAACCTATTCAATATGCTCATCAAGTCAACGGTATAATTGTTCCTACATCTAGAAAGAAGTTTTTTGAAAGGCGGAATTATTTTGTTCAGAAACCCAATATTACCGAAAAGAAATTAATTCACCTAGTCATGGCTACGTTTAACACAGATATAGTGACTCATTTTGGGTTTTCAATTATTCGTCATGTTAACTCTTTAGTTTTTGACTACGAATACATTTTTAACCCTGAACAAGAAGGTGTATTTACATAGTTAACAGGTAAGAGTAATTAAACATCACTGGTGGTTATTGGTAATTAGGTAGCAGCGTATCACCAATTAATATTTCAGCCAGAGGTGATTTTTAGCGAGAAGCCAATTCTGGATGGCGACCCCTTAAACCAGTCATCAACTGCAAAGCATACTTCTTGACAGGATGTATCCGTCGCAGCATCCATAAACCTAGACGACGAATTGCTACAACTGGCAAAAAATTGTTAGAAAACATTCGATCTAGAAAATCGGTGAAACCTAAAATTGTCAAGTTCTCGGTTTTGCGCCAGCGTTCGTAGCGTTTGAGTACGCGGATGTCCCCGATATCTTCACCCGAATTGTGGGCAGTTTGCAAGATTTGCGCGATCGCAGCTGCATCGCGAATCCCTAAATTCATCCCTTGTCCCGCTACTGGATGACAACAGTGGGCTGCATCGCCAATCAAAGCTAGTCGGGGAAGAGTGTAGCGATCGCTGTGCATCAACTGTACCGGAAAAAGATAGCGATCGCCATCAAGTTCCAAATGCCCCAACTCTCCACCTGTGCGGTGTTCCAGTTCTGCGAGAAATTCCTTTTCATCTAGTTCCTTCAAAGCTTTCGCTTCCGCGTGGGGTGCAGTCCACACAACTTGGCAGCGATTTCCTGGTAACGGCAAAACTCCCATCGGGCCGCTAGGCCAGAATCTTTCGTAGGCGATATTATTATGGGGTCTTTCGGTTTTAATCGTTGCCACTACGCAGGATTGCCAGTAGTGCCAGCCTTGGGTGCGGATACCAGCTGTTTCCCGAATACGCGATCGCGCCCCATCTGCTGCCACTAGCAACTTTGTGCGGATAACTTTGCGATCGCCGTTCGCACTCAATTCTATCTCTACCGCTTCAGCTTTATATTCTGCGTTCACCACTTCTGCTGGACACAGCCACGACACATTCGGGGAATTTTCTAGACACTCCTGCAAAGCAGTTAGCAACACCCGATGTTCCGCAGCATAACCCAATCTTTCCGTGCCTAAATCCGGGGGATAGAACTGCACCACGCGAGGATCTTCGGCATCCGAGAGGCTAATTTGCCCAAATTCAGTAATTTGAGGCAAAATTTTATCCCAAATGCCGATTCCCTGGAAGATGCGCCCCGACATTAGGGAAATGACGTATGCTCGTCCTATGGCTACAGCAGCAGATTGAAGCGATCGCTCTATTAACACTACCCGCAACCGGGAATCCTTCAAGGCACAAGCCAGGGTTGCCCCGACAATACCACCACCGACAATTGCCAAGTCGTAGTCAAAATTATCTGTCTGTTGCAGCGCCATTTTTAACAAAATTTGTCAAACAAGATAAGAATATTTACTTTTCTTTATTTTGACGCGAACAGCCCAAGCGAGCAAGGCAGAGCTTCTTTTTTCTGGACTTCTGGCTGTAGGGGCATGGCAATCCCCCTACCAAACGTTAGAACCGCAATATATTCCACCCAACTGAGAAAGGCTATAAAGTCTGACGCGATCGAATAAAAAGGCTGCTTCAAGCAGCCTTTTTAATCTTCTAAAGCCTGGGTGGGCAGGCTATATTTGCTACTTACTTAGCACCCATCTCAATCACTGCACTCCGCATGAAGTTGATCCGCTCTTCAAAGCCGAGTTGCTTGATCTGAGATACAAACTCATTGGTTTCTTCTGGCAATTCGTAGTCAGAAGGCACTTGGATGATTTCGCCTTTATCCATACCTTGTGCTAGACGCAGCCAAATATCTAACTGAGAACTGGAACTCATAGAGCCATATGCACGGCTGAGATCGCTATCAGCTTTGGAAATGATATCGCGTTGCACCTGTAGCTGTTGCTCTTTGGGCAGCGCCACGATGTGATGATATATAGTTTCGGCTTCTGCTTGAGCAGAAGTGGCATTGGCTGGTGTCAGTTGATCTTTGATGTCGAGGTAGCCAAACCACAGAATACCAAGCTGAGTATCCGCATCGAAACGCTGAAAGGTTTCTAAGGATTTTCTGGTAGTTTCATCGGTTGCAAATGTCATTTAAATCTCCGAATGCTTAGTAAAATCGTCTGTCTATGAAATATTGAGTAACTTTCGTTTTGCCTCAATATTAAGATTTAATAAGCTCAGAGCTAAGGATTAACCACGCTGAAGACAGATATAGCGATCGCTACTCGCGACGGATGTACATATCTCATATCGCCTATAATCCATTCACCAGTGTAAAATTAGTCACATTGTGTCGGGCAGGCAAGATGCCTGCCCGACAAAAAGATATAGTTAACAAACTAGACTCAGAGACATCAGCTCATCCGCCATTTCAAAGTTAGCGGTGACATTTTGGACATCATCCAAGTTTTCCAGGGTGTCGATTAATTTTAAGAGCGATCGCGCAATTTCTGGATCGGCTACTTCCATTGTGTTGTTGGGAATCCAGCGCAGTTCCACCCCACCGACTTTAAAGCCTTTTTCCTTCAAGGTGCGCTCAAGGTCTTCCAAATTTTCCACAGAGGTAAATACCTCAGCACCTTCATTATCCTCATCCTCAATCAGCTCATAAGACTCAGCACCGCCTTCTAAAGACGCTTCCAGCAGCGAGTCTTCCTCAACCGCACCTACTACCGTGCAAACGCCTTTTTGCTCAAACATCCACGATACGCAACCAGTTTCACCGAGATTGCCACCATTTTTACTAAAAGCTGCTCTCAAGTCAGCTGCGGTACGATTACGATTATCTGTAAGCGCTTCCACCAAAATCGCCACACCGCCGGAACCATAGCCTTCGTAACGAATTGTTTCTAGTTGAGCGCCACCTTCCCAAGTACCAGCACCCTTTGCGATCGCTCGATCAATATTATCATTCGGAATTCCTGCCGCCTTCGCCTTATCAATCGCCGTCCGCAGTTGAAAATTGCCGGTTGGATCTGGGATACCGCTTCGAGCTGCCACAATAATAGCGCGAGACAGTTGCGTGAAAGTCTTACCCTTCACCGCATCTACTCTCGCCTTCTGACGCTTAATATTTGCCCACTTACTATGTCCTGCCATACACTTAAATCATTAACACGCTTATTCAAAAATAGCTTGTAGCTTGTAGGTTAGGTTAAGGCTTACCTATCCAACATTAATCCTACTCTGCTATATCAAATTTTTGGGTGAGGTAAGTGTCTAGCGGTTTTATAAGAATCTATTTGAGTAGAGGCGTTGTATACAAAGAAGAGGTGGTGGATTTACGTCTTTTATTTGGAACAACTTAGATGTTCTAGTTAAGAATAAATAAAAGTTTAGGTTTATTATAGTAACTTTTAAATTAATCTAAATAATTAATTTTGTAATATGTTGAGGTTTATAAATGTTAAAATTAATTCTATCTGTTAATATTAAATAATTTTTTATATTATGTCGCTGGGATTGGATATATTGGGTCGCATTTTGCTGCGGTGTTTGCTGTTGGGTGTCTGTTTGCTATGTTTGGCGGGATGTCAAGTGCAGCAACAGGTGGGTGTAGTTAAGTTGACGTTGTGGCAAGGGGTGAATCCGCCGCCAAATCGGGATGTGTTGCAGTCGTTGGTGGATAAGTTTAATCGACAGCATCTGGATATTCAGGTGGAATCGCTTTATGTGGGTCAGGCGGATCAGCAGTTGCCGAAGATTCTGGCGGCGGTGGTGGGAAATGCGCCTCCGGATATGTTGTGGTTTTCGCCGATGCTGACGGGTCAGCTGGTGGAGTTGGATGCTATTCGTCCTTTGGAAGATTGGTTAAATGCGTCACCGATACGTGATGAAGTTGACCCAGCTTTGTTTGAATCGATGCAGTACGCGGGTCATACTTGGTCGGTGCCGTTTGGAACGAATAATGTGGGAGTTTTTTACCGTCCGAGTCTGTTTCAGGCGGCGGGGATAACTCAGTTGCCGAAATCTTGGGAGGAGTTGCGACAAGTTGCGCGAACTTTAACTAGCGATCGCGATGGGGATAACCGCATCGACCAACACGGGATGCTTTTGCCTTTGGGGAAAGGGGAATTTGCGGTATTTCTATGGTTGCCGTTTATGTGGAGTGCCGGCGGCGACTTTACAATTGGGAATGATAGGGCAAGTGTGAATCTTGTTAATGAGGGCGCGATCGCTGCTTTGCAATTCTGGCGCCATCTCATAGATGATAAATCGGCGGTTTTGTCTTTGCCAGAACGCGGTTATGAGTTAGATAATTTTCTTACTGGTAAGGTGGCGATGCAACTTACTGGCCCTTGGACACTGGGACAATTGAACGCAAGTGGTGTAGATTATGGCGTTTTCCCAATTCCGGCACAGACGCAACAGGCGACGGCGATGGGAGGAGAAAATCTATTTATCCTCAAAACAACTCCAGAACGAGAACGCGCTGCTTGGACGTTTGCCCAGTACGTTATCAGCGAAGAATTTCAAATTCAGTGGGCGCTGGGAACAGGTTATTTACCAGTAAATCTCAAATCGCGGCAAAGTGCGGAATATCAAGAATTTATTGGGAAGTCACCAGCGCTGAAGGTGTTTTTGGAACAAGCAAAAGATGCGCGATCGCGTCCTATCTTTCCTGGTTATAACCGAATCTCGGAAAATTTGGGCAGGGCGCTTGAGGGGGTATTATTAGGTAAAAGTTCGCCTCAAGAAGCACTCAATGCTTCCCAGCAGCGACTAAATTTGGTTTTTTAACGCTTTAGGTACGCAGAGGTTAACGTTGTGATACACCGCATTTTATCCCCCAATCCGATAAATTGGGGGCTTTGAGAAGTTTACCTCTCCGAAAAGTATTGACTACAATCTGGCGGCGCAAATAGCAGCACCGATGAGTCCGACTTGCGGATTTAAAACTATATGTACTGGCACCCTTTCTAGTAAAGGACTGACGCGACCTTTGTGGGTGAAAGCATGAAGAAAACTTCCCTCTTTTATCAGTGGGAGAATTTTAGCAGCGATGCCACCAGCAACGTAAAGACCACCATAAGGTAATAGCTTGATAGCAAGATTACCTGCTTCGGCACCATAAGCTTCTACAAATAATTGTAGGGTTTGTTCCGAGAGGCGATCGCTTTTTTCTAAGGCAGCTTTGGCAATGGCAGCCGCTGGATCTACAGTTTTCTCACTTCTGCCTGCTTCTTGTTCCCAAGTTCTGACCGTTTGTCCAATTTCTGGCATTTCAATGGCAATTTGTCGATCTCTCAAGAATTGGTAAATCGCCACAATCCCTTGCCCAGAAACTACCCTTTCTACAGAAATACGCTGGATATTGTGCTTATCAAGCAAGTATTTTAACAGCCCAAATTCTAATTCCGAGCGGGGAGCAAAGTCAGCGTGTCCGCCTTCGGAAGGAAACACTTGATAGAGATTGGCTGCCGTTCGGATCAAAAATCCTTGTCCTAAGCCTGTACCAGCACCAATTACCGCAATGGGAGCCTCTGGCTGATGTTTGCCAGTTTGCAAGGTGTACAAGTCAGACTCAGCTAGACCCAAGACACCATAACCAACGGCGGCAAAATCGTTAATTAAAATGATTGATTTTATTCCCAGTTGCTGCTCTAGACGTTTGGCATCCAGTGACCAAGTTAAATTGGTGAGGCTAGAGGTATTCTTGACCACAGGGCCTGCGATCGCAAAACAAGCCTTTTGCGGCACCAGCACTCCCCCTTGTATTTCCTGCGTCAACGCCGGGAAAACTGAGGGAATTCTCTCCGTAGCAGCTTTGAGAAACTGCTGCACTATCGGCACCAAATCGGGATAGTTGCGGCTAGGGTAAATCGCTTCGTAGAGGGTGTGTAATGATCCCTCAGCATCAGCCTCATTAACTAAGCGCAGAATGGTTTTGGTGCCGCCGATATCGCCTGCCAAAAGTAAGGTCATAACTCTAGTGAAACCGGATGACTTTTTCGCTTTGACTTAAGTGGGAGGTATCCCCGTTGAGTTCCATCACCCATTTTTCACCATCACGCACCAGCTTAACCAAACAACACAAAGCAGCGTTGACTTGGGTGCTTTCGGGTGTACCGCCTACTAACCCGATTGTCGCACCCAGGACGGAGGCTCCGTGACCCACCAGCAGAATATCTTCTGAAAATGCTGCTAGTTGTCTTGCTGTTTCTCCGGAACGTTCCAGCGATTCTTCCCCGGTTTCGGGATACTTGGCAATAATGCGAGAGGTGTAACTCAGGTCAATTCGGGGAAATTGCTCGTGCAATGTTAACAAAGATAATTTTTCTGGCATTGCTGGCATCCAGTGAGGATTCAGCCATTCGCTTAAGCCAGACTCTAGTTTTATAGGTAAATCGAGGACGGATGCCACTTCGTTAGCAGTTTGAACTGTTCGCAAAAAAGGGGAGGCAAAAATGTGGGCAATGCTTTCTCCTTTCAGACGTTGCGCCAGTTGTTTTGCTTGCACCACACCATCAGAAGAGAGTGGTGGATCGTAGGGACGTTCGGCGGTTAAGAACCAGTCGGGGTTCACGAAGTCGAGACGGTTGGCGTGTCTTGCAATCCAGATAGTTTGAGTCATACGTTTTTTTATATATTCCTACAGGCTCTGTTGCTAAGGGCGCATTCTGTTGCGTTCAAATATACTCACTCCCACAGGCTCAAGCCTTGATGCTCGAAAAAGGTAGCCTACTCCCGGCAGCCTTTAGTCGTCAGGCGTTTTGACTCTTTTCATGATAGAAGCGATCGCTACCCCATCTTCTCATTGGCATCCCCAAATTCTTAATTTAAGTTTAAGTTTTTTATTTTTGCGAAATTTAGCGCTTCAATAGCCCGTATTGCCTTCTACTCTCAGACCTTACTGCCTTTGTTTCCTCGCCTGACTGCCCGAATTTCTCACCTTATAGCAAGCATCAGCAAAGTTTTTCTCATTTTGTTTTCCAAGATGCAATTGTCAAGGCTCTTCGTGGGTATCCTCTTAAATAGCTATACCTAAAGCAAGTAAGGCTAGGAAACCCCCTCCGGGGATAGACAAAGCAGCTTTAAGGAATGTTACAATAATTAACAAGCGATCGCTCTGATTAAAGACTAAGCACTATGAAAACTGCTCAGACCTCCACAGATACCGTCCGTGCTTACCTACGAGAAATTGGGCGCGTTCCCCTGCTAACGCACGAGCAGGAAATCCTTTTTGGGAAACAAGTACAGCGCTCAACCGCCTTAATAGAACTAAAAAATACACTTTTAACTCAGTTAGGACATGAGCCAACTGAGGCAGAGTGGGCAAATGCAGCTGGGTTGTCAGACACAGAATTACAGCAAGCGATCGCACTAGGAGAGATAGCCAAACGCAAGATGGTGGAGGCTAACTTGCGGCTAGTAGTGTCGGTTGCCAAAAAATACATCAAGCGCAACGTTGACCTGTTGGACTTAATCCAAGAAGGCACAATGGGAATGCAGCGCGGGGTCGAGAAATTTGATCCTACCAAAGGTTATAGATTTTCCACCTACGCCTACTGGTGGATTCGGCAGGCAATTACCAGAGCGATCGCAGAAAAAGGACGGACAATTCGCCTCCCGATTCATATCACCGAAAAGCTGAACAAAATCAAAAAAGCCCAACGCCAACTAGCTCAGAATCTAGGACGGGCCGCCACAGCCGCTGAACTTGCCGCCGAACTAGAACTAACCCCCAAGCAAGTCAGAGAGTACCTAGAAAGGGCGCGTCAGCCGCTTTCCTTGGATCTGCGCGTCGGCGATAACCAGGATACAGAACTGGTAGAGTTGTTGGAAGACGATGGCCCTACCCCAGAAGACTTTGCCACCCAATCATCTCTTCAAGTTGACTTGGAAAAACTGATGGCAGATTTGACCCCTCAGCAGCGCCAAGTATTGGCACTGCGCTTTGGTTTGGCGGATGGGCAAGCCTTGACGTTAGCAAAAATAGGCGATCTCCTAAATATCAGTCGGGAACGAGTGCGGCAGATTGAACGAGAAGCCCTCTCCAAACTCCGCAAGCGCAAAGCTGATATGCGGGAATATATTGCCAGCTAATAGAAGGATGGCTAATTGTTTATTGCCATTAGCCATTCGCAAATCAGAAACTGGTGATACAATCCGCCGTTTTGAGTTCGGTTCTACTCACTGTACCCACCCAATTAACTTGCTACATTTGTTTACATAAAGGTAAATAAATCTCGGAGCGAGTTTCCGGGTCAACCAGTACAACCAACAGATGAGCAGCAATCTATCCTGGTGCAAAGAACTGGGAGCAGCTGCCGCTCTTCAAGAACGGAGGAACAAGGTGAACAACCCGTCAAATCGAGTCTCAGAATTTTTTGAAAACGATTCAGAAGGCGGCAACTTGCTTTGGCAATACGTCCAATCTATGAATCCAGACACGATTACCCAACTTTCCAAACCCTCTTCTCAGGAAGTGTTTCAGGTAATGGAACGCAACATCGTGGGGCTGTTGGGGAATCTACCACCAGAACACTTTGGTGTTACAGTCACTACCAATCGTGAAAATCTGGGGCGTTTGCTGGCTTCGGCAATGATTAGCGGCTATTTTCTGCGTAACGCCGAACAGCGGATGACGTTTGAGAAATCCTTACAAGCTGCCACTGAAGCCAACTCTTTGGAAGCTGAGTAATAAACGTCAGGCGATGTGCTTTTCTTAAATACCTGTAGAACGAGCGTCTCGCCTGTTTGATGATTGGAGGCGGGACGCTACGGTAAATCAAGGTACAGGGTAAATAAAGGTACAGCGTCCAAAATAGCAGAACTCGGCAGACTTACTTTCTCGTCTGCCGAGTTCTGCTATTTTGGAGGAAAAGTGATTCTCTTATGAGCCAAACTTCCGCGCCTCTCCCTCATAAGTCAATTGGCGTTGCTGTTATCTGGAACGAGCAAAGACAAATTTTAATAGATCGAAGACGCCCAGGCGGTTTAATGGGTGGACTTTGGGAATTCCCCGGCGGCAAAATCGAGCCTGGAGAAACCGTCGTGGAATGTATAAAAAGAGAAATCAAAGAAGAGTTGGGAATTGAAATAGAAGTAGGCGATCGCTTAATCGTTATCGACTACACCTATAGCAAATTTAGCATCACCCTCAACGTCCATCACTGCCAACACCTTACAGGCATTCCCCAACCCATTGAATCCGAAGAAGTGCGTTGGGTGACACTCGATCAACTCGATCAGTATCCCTTTCCCGCCGCTAATATCCAGATTATCAACGCCCTGCGGAAAAATTAACAATTCTTCCCTCATCGCTCGTTTCCAGGCTCAGCCTGGGAACGAGGTAAGATACTCTATCGATAAACTGGCAGGGTGAAGTGAAAACTGCTGCCTTTATCAGAAGCCGAATCTACCCAAATTCGCCCATAATGCGCCCGGATAATGCGCTGACACAACCCAAGACCAATCCCATATCCATCTTTTGCTTCATCTCGCTCCAGCCGATAGCGATCCTCAAAGATCCGGTCTTGATTCTCTACAGGGATGCCAGGGCCAGTGTCGTCAACACTCACTTGAATTTTCTGTGTAGTGCGGTGAAGCATCGAAACCTGGATTTTTCCTCCTTCTGGAGTGTACTTAATCGCATTATCCAGCAGGTTTACAATCACCTGACGCACCCGTTCTTCATCTGCATAAACATAGGGCAGATCGTTGGGAATATCGGTTTTTAAGGATTGAGATTTTGCCTGACACCGATTTTTCAAGGAGTTGAGAACCTCATGGCACAGCGCCCCCAAGTCTAACTTCAGAGGTTTAATATGTAATTCAGCGCTCGTCCCCCTAGAAGCTTGCAGAATATCTGTAATCATCCTGTCCATAGCGCGGAGTTGGGAACGAGCCTGTTTGCTTAACTGCTCCATCTGCGCTGGGGTCAACCTGGGAGCGCCGCCACCATTGCTCCAGTTTTGGGTTATTTCTATAGTTTCCACTGCCAGAGAGGCAGCTGTCAGGGGACTACGCAGGTCGTGAGCCAACATAGCAACCACTCGGTCTTTGAACTTTAGCTGCGCCAGCAGTTCTTCTTTTTCTTTCTTGAGGCGAAAAATTTCGTCAGACAGTTGAATAAGTTCTGCGGAATGGGCAACGGAACTAATTGCTGATTTTGGTGTCTGTGTTGTCGGTGCCTCAGTTGGGAGTGGTAAATTCTGTTGATATTCCTCAACACAAAGTTGCCAGCGGGGCCACCAATTCTTCAACTGAGTTACTAAATCACTACCAGCAAGAGTCTGTCGGGGTTCTGGATGGATTTTAATCAGAGCAGGAGTCGCTATAAGTTTAAAGTGTTCAGCCAAATAAGGCTGTTCCCCCACCTCGATCACCTGAATTTCAAAGGCATATTGTGCCTTGAGCTGAGCTAAATAACTGTGTATTTGTTGAATCTGTTTGCGCGAACTAGGACGCTCATCAACGAACAGCACTAGCTGTAGTGACGCTTCAGAAGCCGTAGGTTTTTCAGGAGCTGCCTGTATGTAATCTGGTTTCAGCACTGGCACCAACCGGGGACGCTTTGACTGTGAGTGAGACTAACTGACAGTTGAACAGAATCCAAGATCCGCTTTCAATTTAATATCTATTTAACATTTATAAACGATTGTAAGTGATGTTGTTAAGATTACAGAAGCAGTCAGTGTTGCGGATGGTGATGGGCGCAGCGATCGCGTTCTTTTTGTTTACCCTAATTCTCACCCTGCACCGACACTACACCTTCTATTCCTCCTACGACCAGGGCATCTTTAATCAAGTCTTCTGGAACAACCTTCACGGTCGTTTCTTTCAAAGTACGCTTTCTTCCCAACTTTCCACCAACGTCGTCCACAATGGCGAAGTACCAGAGGTTTTTTACCACCGCTTAGGGCAACACTTCACGCCTGCTCTCTTGCTCTGGCTACCGCTGTATGCTTTATTCCCTTACCCAGCAACTCTCACCGTATTACAAGTCACTCTTGTAACTGCCGCTGGTTTGGTTCTGTATGTCTTGGCACGACAGTATTTGGAACCACCGCTGTCAGCGATGATTACCGTCAGCTTTTACTGCGCTAACGCTGTCCTCGGCCCTACTTTATCCAACTTCCACGACATTTGCCAGATTCCCCTGTTTATGTTTACTCTGCTGCTGGCAATGGAAAAACGCTGGTGGTGGTTGTTCTGGGTGGTGGCTGTTTTGATTTTGGCGGTGCGGGAAGATAGCGGAGTGAGTTTGTTTGGTGTCGGCTTTTACATGATCCTCAGCAAACGCTATCCGCGCATTGGTCTTGCTGTCTGTACTCTCAGCTTTGGTTACATGATTGTTCTCACCAATCTGATCATGCCGCTATTTTCCGAAGATATTTCCCAGCGGTTTATGATGGAACGGTTTGGTCAGTACGCGGATGGCGATGAAGCTTCCACTCTGGAAATTATCTGGGGAATGGTTAGCAATCCGATGCGGCTAATAGTAGAGTTATTTTCACCCTTAGACCGCACGATTAAGTATTTGTTAGGCCAATGGTTGCCTTTAGCTTTTGTACCAGCGATCGCGCCTGCTTCTTGGATGATAGCTGGATTTCCCCTCTTAAAACTGCTGTTGGGTAAAGGTATGTCCGTCCTCGCCATCAGCATTCGCTACGCCATGACAGTTGTACCTGGACTATTTTACGGGACGATTCTCTGGTGGGGAAGAAAGCAGAAGAGTAGAGGAGCAGAGGGGATGTCCAATTCCCAACCCCCAATTTCCAATTCCTTTCGCCGCTTTTGGATAATTTGCCTAAGCCTTTCTCTATTTTTTACCTTTACATCTAACCCGAATCGGACTCTTTATTTCCTGATTCCAGATTCCATTCAGCCTTTGGTTTATGTTTCACTCCCGCGACAGTGGGAACACGTCAGCCAAGTGCGTCCGTTGCTGGCTCAAATTCCGCCAGATGCTAGCGTTACTGCAAGTACCTATCTCATTCCGCATCTTTCCGGTCGCCGCGAAATTATCCGCTTTCCTAACTTGCAGCTACGCAACGATGCGCGTGAGGTTGTGAATGTGGATTACATTATTGCTGACTTGTGGCAGATGCAGCAGTATCAAACCGCTTTTCGGGAGGAACGGGAACTCTTGCAAAATGGCATTCCTTTTATTGAGCAATTGTCTAGTAGTGGGCAGTATGGGATTATTGGGTTTAAAGATGGGGTGATTTTGATGCAAAAAGGTGCTGCGTCGGTAGAACAAGCGATCGCATCTTGGCAAGCCTTTCGCCAACAGGTTCCGCCCAAGTAAGTTTTAAACTAATTGTCCAGATAGACTGGGAAAACTATCTGGACTCTTTATCGGGACTCCGCCACAAGCCGAGTAAGAAGCGGCATAGGCTGTAGGCGATCGCACTTAGATACTTCCATCCACCCATAATCCGCATTCGCACGGAAGCCCTAGAGGGCGATCGCGTGACAATATTAATTTACAGATAACGACCCCTGCATGGCTGAAAATTTACGCGATCGCATCTTTGATCCGTTGTTCACCACCAAAGCGGTAGGTAAAGTTACTTTTCTGCTGTTGTCTATTAGTTATTAGATTGTTTTGGAAAAACACGGCGGTTAATTGAAGTGTATTTCAGAGCTTGGTTTTGGGTCTTGAGGGATTGAGATTACGAGAAAGGCAGTACATCAAGGGTTAGGGACTGGTAACTAAAAAGGCTCTCATGCAAAGAAAAGAATTTTTTACTTTTCCCTTTTTCTTTCTTTAAAGGCTGCGGATTAGAAAAAGTTTTGTAATTTTCTGCATTTAACCTATTTATTGATCGTTACTCAACTTAGAGTCGCGATCGCAGCAACTTTGCTGTCAATCCCTGCTAAATGTTAAAAGATTATTAAAGTTTTTTACATCTTACACTAATTCAGGTATAAGACTATAACTTTGAGAAATATGTCAATCTATAGCAATTTGTAAATTTATTAGGGAGACGGGAGTTATGAAGATTTTGGTACTAACTTGGGAGTTTCCGCCGCGCATTGTGGGAGGGATTGCCCGCCATGTAGGAGAGTTATATCCAGAGATTGCCAAGCTGGGGCATGAAGTCCACTTGCTGACGGTAGAGTTTGGTCATGCGCCGCTGTATGAGGTGGTGGATGGTGTACACGTGCATCGGGTACCAGTCGGTTGCGGTCACGACTTCTTCCACTGGGTTGTGAATCTAAACCAAAGCATGGGGATTCACGGTGGTAAATTAATGATCGAAGAAGGGCCGTTTGATTTGATCCACGCCCATGATTGGCTGGTAGGAGATGCTGCGATCGCGCTCAAGCACAACTTTAAAGTTCCCCTAGTTGCCACCGTCCACGCCACAGAATTTGGCCGTTACAACGGCATCTACAACGACGACCACCGATATATTAGTGGTAAAGAAAAGCTTCTCGCCTATAACGCATGGCGGATAATTGTCTGTACCAACTATATGCGGCAAGAAGTAGAACGGGCTTTAGAAAGTCCTTGGGACAAAATTGATGTAATTTACAACGGCATCCGACCGGAGAAGAAACGCAGGGCGCATGAATTTGATGCTTGGAACTTCCGCCGTCGCTTTGCTGAAGATAGGGAAAAAATTGTCTATTACGTCGGGCGAATGTCCCACGAGAAGGGCGTTTCCGTGCTGCTGAATGCTGCCCCCAAGGTAATTTGGGAAATGGGAGGTAACGTCAAAATTGTGATTATTGGCGGCGGTAACACCGACCCTCTCAAACAGCAAGCTTGGAATTTAGGCATTTGGGACAAGTGCTATTTCACAGGCTTTATGTCTGATGCTGATTTAGATAAATTTCAAACCGTTGCCGATTGCGCCGTATTTCCCAGCCTTTACGAACCCTTTGGCATTGTTGCCTTAGAAAGCTTTGCAGCCCGCGTTTCAGTTGTAGTATCAGACACGGGTGGTTTACCAGAAGTGGTGCAACACACCAAAACTGGAGTTGTGACTCAGACAAATAACGCTGATTCTCTAGCTTGGGGAATCTTAGAGGTGCTGAAAAATCCAGCTTACGCACAGTGGCTGGTGGACAACGCCTACAAAGATTTAGAACGGCGGTTCAGTTGGACAAAGATAGCGAAACAGACAGAGGAAGTTTATCAGACGGTAGTGCAAGAGCGATCGCAAGTTCACTGGGCGTAATACCGGAATCCCTCCCTAAGCCCCTTTCCACTTCTTCTCTTAGGCTACAGTGTATACAAAAATCTGTCTTAGACTATCTAAATTTCTCGGTTGGTCTTTAGCTTCTTGCCTAGATGTGTATACACGGTAGCTTGAAAAGGGGGGAAAATCAGAGTCAAAGTCCCCCTTAAAAAGGGGGATCTACAACCCCAAACTCTAGACCCAAGACTTGTGTATACACGGTAGCCGTAAACGGGGGTGGAGTTTTTTCCCCTACGGCTTAATCAAATGCTGCTCAAACTTGCGATAGTTAGAAATCAACCTGGCACGTTCAAGAGGCGGGTAAAAAAGCATTGTTCCCAAAGGTAAACCAACTGCCAAAACAGCCAACATCACAAAAGGATTTAACAAGCCTATTTGCAGCCCAATTCCTAAACTCATACCTAACGCAGTTGCTAACAGCGAAACTCCCACAGCAAGACTGGTACTGAATCCTCTTTTTAAGCAAATTGCTGCCAAACTTGCAGCTCCCAAACCAGTTATAAACATACCCAAATCTACCGCGCCAAATCCAGTGGCAGTCTCAGAAGCCCCCCTAAACTGTTCGCCAAAACCAGTGACAAACAAAGCCACAATTCCAGTCACAAAGAAAGCCACAACTGCATCAAGAGCCGCAAACTTAATTTTATTCTTGGCAAGAAGTTTAGATGCAACGGCAGCAGCAGCGGTCGCCGCAACCGCAGCCGCAACCCCAAACACAGCCACAAACAAAGTAACAAACGCCGCCATTACCACACCTATAGAACCACTATCAGCAACAACTCCACTCCAAGCTTCCGCCTCCAACCAAGCCCCTGCTAAAGCAAGTGCAACCAGCGAGGCTAGAGAAATATAAGGGAGTTTTTTTGTAGCAATAGGAATCGGTGCGGTCTGAACTTTAACAGTTACAGCATGAGTTTCTGGCAAAGAATTAGTGTGTAATAAAACCTGTCGCTCATAAGTTTTATTCGCCATCAATCTGCTGGTATTCACCTTAATTTTGCAATTAGATTGATTGCTTTCAAACTTGTCTAAATCAAAAGAAATCCAACTGTGTTCCTCTGGGGTATGCGGTGGGTCGCTTTCGTGTGGTGCAACTTCCCAATTCCCCTCAAGTACCGTATCGGGAATCGAGTTAGTTATTGCGATACTTTGAGTCACCCTTTCACCTAATTTTTTTGCCTTAAATTCCAAACCCGATTGGCTCAGCTTAACTTCTGGTACACGCATCACGTAAATAGGTTTCAGCGCTTCCAAGGCAGCAGCAGCATTAGAATAGCGGTCTTTTGGTTTAATTTCCACCATCTTTTGCAGCCACTCAATCCACCGCAAGCTAAGTTTAGGAACAAGATGCTTAAAATTGATGCGATAATCTTCATCAATTAACTCACCAATTGCCGTAGATTTTATTCCAGTCAGCAAGCAAATCAGCGTTGCTCCCAAACTGTATAAATCTGAAGCTTCGGTGAGATGGCGATGAAATAATTGCTCCGGCGGCATGAAACCTAAAGTTCCTTTTGCCACGCTACTCATCGTCACTTCACCATCACCAATTCTAGCTAAACCAAAATCCACCAGAAACACATTAATTTTCTCATCGACTAAGATATTTTCTGGTTTAATATCCCGATGGATAACGGTGGGAATGCGATTTTGCAGGTAAACCAGAATTTCTAATAGAGAAACAGCAATCTTTTTAATTTCATCCGGGTCAAAACTGCGTGGTACTGCTAATGATGGTGCCTTCTTATACTCCTGCACCATGCAAAAGCCATTTGGCGTTTGGAAAGAATCGAGGTAACGGGGAATGCTGGGGTGTGTTAGCCCCTGTAGCACTTGAATTTCACGCTGATAATTGTCGTATTCTGACCAACTGGCATCTGTTTGGGCGAATTGAAAATGCTTAATAACTACAGGTTGGCGGGTTTTCAGATTTGCAGCCAGATAAGTTACTCGACCTCCGGCGCGGTTTTGTCCCAATTGTCGGACTACCTGATACCCGTGGCTAGACAAGTTTGGGAAGTTACTCATGTGTGTGAGAACGAACGCTCATTTCAACTATTTTATGCAACCGCTACGGGTTGCATCATTCAGCAAACAAGGGACAAATGATCAAAGTTGCCCCTTCTGATCCTAGTTCACAAGTCCCGCAATCGGAATTCCAATTTTTGATGTGATTCAAACGGGCAAAGTGGGGAAACTATACCTAGTTGAGAACTAGCTCATTAGAGGCTTGTAATTATTACACAGCGATCGCGTTTGAAACCCAGTATCTCCAAAGAAGTTAACAATTCTGGCAGTTTGGCATAACCTATCGACATTATTCAGGTAAAAAAGTAATATTCTCCTTCACCACTTTTTGCCCATCCAGGGAGAACACAAAAGTCAAATCACCTGGCTTGTCAACATTTATATCAAAATCATAAAAACACCCCGTACTCAAACTATTTTCTTCAGCCGTGAGAGTCGATTGAACTCCATAAACCATGCGTCCCGTACTATTAAAAACTTGACATAAACAATCGTATTCTTTATCAATTAACTTAAAGTTGACATAAAAATAAACGCGCTTATTATTTTTTGAGATCGAAATATCTTTATTTAATAGTTTATATTTATCATCAAAAGCATGGCTAAACTTTGCCAAAAAATCAACTGCTAAAGTCGATTGAACTGTCTTGCTTTCCGGTGCGTTTAAGTTAAAGCTTGGTGCTATCATCAAAGCAAAAATACTTAAGCCAACCAAGCTAAGGCTGGAAAGTGCAACAGCCTTAATTTGCAAGTTTCGCTGCCTAGAAATGCGATTAACATCAATTGGCTGCAATGCTGCTTTGGCTGTGGCTGCGTTAGGATAGCGTTCTTTAAAATCCGGTGCCACCATTTTTTGCAACCAGTCAAGAAATTGCTGATTTATCTGAGGCACCAAATGTTTAAAATTAATCTGATAAGACGCATCGATTAAGTTGCCAATTTTCGCTGATGGAGTGTTAGTAAGTAAACAAATCAATGTTGCACCTAAACTGTACAAGTCGGATGCTTCCGTCAGCTGACGATTAAACATTTGTTCTGGTGGCATAAATGCCAAAGTGCCTTTAACAACGCTACTCACAGCAACTTCGCCGCCACCGATACGAGCAAAGCCAAAATCCACTAGGTAAACCCTAATTTCCTCGTCAATTCCTACTAAGATATTTTCAGGTTTAATATCCCGGTGGATAACAGGAGGCGTTTGATTTTGCAGATAAATTAAAATATCTAATAGTGAGAGGGCAATATGCTTTATTTCGTCAATTGTCCAGCAACGAGGTGAGGCTAAAGAAGGTGCGGGTTTGTATTCCTGCACCATGCAGAAACCATTGGAAGTTTGGAAGGAATCGAGATACTGCGGGAGACCAGGAGAGGAGAGGCTTTGCAACACTTGAATTTCTCGCTGATAAGCCTCAAAATCTGCCCAATTTGCCCCTGATTGGGCAAACTGAAATTGTTTAATTACAACCTGCACCTCCTCTTGGTAAGGCGGGGTACTTCTTGCCAGATAGGTGACGCGACCACCAGCACGATTGTGTCCTAGTTCGCTTTCAATTTTGTAACCGTGGGGAGAAAAATCTGGAAAGCTGTTCATAATGGTATAACGACGATTTTATATAACTATGTTGCTCTAAAAAACTGAAAACGGGAAGCGATCGCTTCCGACCAACTCCGTCGGAACAAAGCCAAAGCGTTCATCTTCTCGTTCTATAGGGTAAATTTCAAACTGCGCCCCTACTCTACTTTGATTAACCCGACTGGGGGATGAGTATCCGGATATATTTTTGTAGAGTAACAGTAACCTTAAAAAGGATTTTCATCATGCGTCGCGTCTTCAGCACTCTTTCCTTATTAGCACTTCTGCAATATTTTCCCGCAGCTGTGAATGCTCAACAAACACAACCATCAGAACTACCATCTGACCCTGTTGAGCGAGTTATTGCTGCCAAATTAATGACCAACTATCCAGATGGTAATTTTTACTCTGAACAAATTATCAGTCGTGCCGAACTTGCTTCAATTTTAGTTAAAACATTTAACCTTGATAAACGCGAAGGTGCCGATAAGCCAGGAGTTATTGAAGTTCAAGATGTCCCGCCTTCGCACTGGGCATATAAAGATATTCAGACAGTTTTAAAAACTGGCATTATGAAAGGCTATCGGAAAAATTTGTTTTTCCCAAATCAAAAAATTAATCGCGCCGAAGCCTTTTCCATCCTTGCTCAAGCTCACGGTGTATTTCAGTTTAATGATGAAACTGTGCAAACAATTATTGCCCAACATCCAGATGCAGGAAATATACCTGATTGGGCTAAAAAATCAATGGCAACTGCAATTTATGAGCGGTTTATAAACACTGACGAACAAGGCAATATTTACCCTTTAAATCCTATGAGTCGTGGCGATATGGCTTATGCTTTGAGTCAATTTTTGGAACGACAACAGATAACAGCCCCTTTGCTGCCTGAAGATTCGCCTTTCCCTGGTAGTTCGCGAGACCGATAGTTCTTATACTTTTGTTTCTTCCAAAAAACCCATTTTCTCTATTGAAAAGAGGTTTTTGCTTTCCGCCAGCAGCAGATCGCCTGTTAAACTTTATTAAGTCTGCGCGATCGCTCTTTTATGAACGCCACCCCAAACCATCGAGATATGCGGCGAGAATTTGCCAGCCGCGACGAATTGCTCGCCTACCTGGGCGAACAATTCCCCGCCGCCGCCGAACGCGATCGCCATATCAGCACGATTCCCGGAGGACGTAAAGCCGCCGAAGCCGCGCTGAGCAAAGTAGATCCTCCCAGTTACGCCAAAACCCGCAACTTCCTCACCGGGGCAGTCACCCGCCTTTCACCTTATCTCCGCTACGGTGTCTTGAGCTTGGCAGAAGTGCGGGACACCATCCTGAGCAAAGTACACCGCGATGACACCGAAAAACTGATCAACGAACTCGGCTGGCGCGACTATTGGCAGCGACTCTATGCCAAACTCGGAAACGACATCTGGAAAGACCAAGAGCCTTATAAAACAGGCTACACAGCCAAAGACTATGCCGATAAACTACCAGAAGATGTTGACAAAGGTAGCACAGGTATGGTTTGTATTGACAGCTTTAGCCGTGATTTGCACTCCTCCGGCTACCTGCACAACCACGGCAGAATGTGGTTAGCGGCATACCTTGTCCACTGGCGGCGTATCCGTTGGCAAACCGGGGCAAAATGGTTTCTGCAACACTTACTAGATGGCGATCCTGCAAGCAACAATTTATCATGGCAGTGGGTTGCCAGCACCTTCAGCCACAAGGCTTATTTCTTCAATCGCGAGAATTTAGAACGCTACACAGAGGGCCTTTATTGTCGTCAATGTCCGCTTTACGGTCATTGCGATTTTGAGGGAAGTTATGAAGAATTAGAGAAGCGACTGTTTCCCAAAGCTGAAGGTAGCGATCGCAGTGGCGGTAGCAGAAGTTTTCAGCGCGGAAAGAAGCGAAAGAATTAAAAATTCATAATTTTGCCTTTTAAATTTATAGTGGTAGCTTTTCTCACCTAAAGACAAAATATGAAATTACAACAAAACATTAAAGCTTTTATTCGTCCTGGCGAACAACAAGGTTATGTAGCAGAGTGTCTAGAAATTTCTGTAGTGACTCAAGGAGAAACTTTAGACGAAGTGGCAAATAATCTACTTGAGGCAGTTTCCTTACATTTAGAAGGTGAAGAACCCGCTGAATTTGGATTAGTTGCCAATCCGTCCCTATTAGTCACCTTTGAACTACAGCCAGAATATGCCTAGACTAAAGAGATTATCGGGTTCTGAAGTAATTGATATTTTGGCTAAGTTTGGGTTTCAGGTACATAGTCAAAAAGGCAGTCATATTAAACTGCGTCGTCTGGGGCTTGCAGGTAAAGAAACACTAACCGTGCCTAATCATGCGGAGTTAGATATAGGGACTTGTAGAGCAATTTTAAGACAGGCAACTAAGTATATACCTGAATCAGAATTATATATTTATTTCTATGAATAACTTTTGCCAACGACATAAAATTAACTGTATAACTCAGTTTAAAATAAAATGAAACAGCCGATAATTTGGGTGCATGGAGACTGTTTAAGTCCCGATAATCCCGCATTGCAAGCATATCCCGAAAGCCCTGCAATATGGGTTTGGGATGATGATTTAATTGAGGAATGGCAGCTGAGTCTCAAGCGGATTACTTTTATTTATGAGTGTCTGCTAGAACTGCCAGTAACTATTCGGCGGGGTGATGTCGCTGCTGAAGTTATCGCTTTTGCAAAGGAACACAATACAGATGGGATAGCTACAGCAGAAAGTCCTAGCCCCAGGTTTGATGAAATTTGCGATGAGATAGAGAAATCGCTGAATATCGAACTATTTGAAATTGAGCCGTTTGTGAAGTACGACGGCTATATCGATCTCAAGCGTTTTTCTCGATATTGGCGTGTTGCTGAACGTTATGTTTTTGATTAGGAAAGGAAGGTTAGTGTGAAGAATACAAATATTAGAAATTTGATAGCGATCGCTCTTTTTTCCTCAACTAGCACTGCGGCTTATTCGCGTCCAGCACCGAATATCCAATCGATACCAATGCAGCAACAAGTTGGGGAAGTAGTGTCGCATTTAGTGGGAGTAATGGACACTTCTGCACAAGCGCAAGCTAACCCCAAAGCCCCAAATGTGAGAATGACTACCTGCAAAGTCAGTGTAGAAAATACTAAAAAAAATCCCAAGGCAGTTTTTCTCTACCAAGAACAAGCGATGTCCCAGAATCTTGCCAAACCCTATCGGCAGAGATTCCTAAAAATTGCCTCCAGTGCTGATAATCAAAGCGTAGAATCGCAATCATTTAAACTACCAACACCAGAAGCTTTTATCGGGTTGTGCAGCCAACCAGAAGCAAAACGTGTCGTCAAATTAAAAGATATTGGTACGGCTAAATGCAGCGTATTTTTAAAACCTGACGGTGAAAATTACATTGGCGAGACACCAGAGGCAGGTTGTCCCAGCGATTACAAAGGCGCAGTGAAAGTAACAAATCGAATTGTGTTGCATTCTATTGGAATGGACACACTAGATCGGGCTTTTGATGCCGCAGGAAATCAAGTTTGGGGGTCAAAAGGTGAACCTTATCAGTTTCGGTGGGTTCAGCCAAGCGTGAGTCGCTGAAATAAAAAAAACTTAGGATTAAATCAGCCGTTATGGAAGAACTATTAGACCTTAAAGACTTGCTGCTAAGAGGTGATATCAAAGGGTCGTTAGCGATTGTAGAAGAACTTGAAGAAATGAGCAAAAATGACCTTATTGATAATATTCGCAGCTATGCAGTGATTCTGCTGCTGCATTTAATCAAACAGCAAGCTGAAAATCGCACGGCTCGCTCTTGGGAAGTTTCTATCCGAAATTCAGTTCGTGAAATTCAGAGAAAAAATAAGCGCCGTAAAGTAGGAGGTTATTATCTAACTCCAGAAGAGTTGCTTGAAACTCTAGAAGAAGCTTATTTGAATGCTATAGATGAAGCTTCGCTAGAGGTAGAAGAAGGACTTTATGAGCCAGAAGAGTTAGAACAACTAATTAATAAAGAAGAAATTTTGAATGGTGCCTTAGCTTTAATTTTGCCGCAAAATTAAAGTTGTATTGAAACTATGATGATGCTGAAAACTTAAAAAAGAATGAGCGCGATCGCATTCTCTCCCCCGTCCTCTGCGCCTAGCGTGGTTCATTTACTACCACAAGGCGCGATCGCATCCCTCAACTAACTACGCGATCGCATTCTCTAAACCCCTCTAACACTCGCTTCTGCGTTTTTCCTTCTGGGGCTGAAAACTAAACCTATATTTGACTGGGGTTCTGGAATTTTTCGCTCACGGTGAGCGGGTGAAGGCTTAGAAAGTTTGGTAGGATGCCCCTGTGTCACCATACGGCGGTGAACTTCTCCCCAGTCAGGGAGATTGCTGTCTTCCTGTTGCCAGTGAACAACAGAAGCTTCATCACACCAGTCCTGAAGACGGGGCATAACATTTCTATGAGCGCCTGAGTTGCGGTAAAACTTCATTGCTGCCTGTTCCTCCCAAGCAGTCAGCGTCCAAAATGTTCCGTTAGAGTCTCGCAAAAGTTGACCCTTTAAAAACCCAGGTGTATTGACGATCTGCCATGTAGACAGCACATTGTTCCACAAAAATGCTGGTAAATATAGAGGCGATCGCACGCGCAAGCGGGTAGCTGAAATAAACACCATTGGATGTTTCTCCTTTGTCTAATAGATTGAAATACTTATGCAGCTAGCTGTGTTAGCACTCCAAAATGCGCCGCTGTTCTTCCGCCTGAGTGCGTGAGACGGTTGGCATGGGAATACCTCCACCTTCTCGTTGCACTATACTCAACTAATTGAGTATACCTCTTTAATTTATACTCAATTAGTTGTATATGTCAATAAATTAGTTTTTATGGCTCTAGCTCACGCACTGTTAGCCTCTCTGATTAAGCAATCTTGTAGCGGCTACGATCTATCCAAGCAGTTCAATAGTTCTGTGGGCTTTTTCTGGAAGGCAAGCCAGCAGCAGATTTATCGGGAGTTGTCCAAGCTGGAAACTGAGGGTTGGGTAAGTGCCGAGATTGTTTGCCAACAAGGTCGTCCAGATAAAAAGCTGTACCAGGTGACAGAACTTGGACAAAAGCAGTTGACAGAGTGGATTGCCCAACCCTGCGAACTTAGCCCGATTAGAGATGATTTATTAGTCAAAATATTTGCGGGGTCTGTGGTTGAGCCTCAGCTGATAGTGGAAGAATTAGAGCATCACCGGGAACTACACCAGCAAAGATTGGCTGTTTACCGAGATTTAGAGCAGCGATACTTTAACAATGGTCAAGACTTGTCGGTGGAAGCCAAATTTCGCTACATAACGCTCAAAAGAGGTATTAGCGACGAGACGAGTTGGTTGACATGGTGTGAGGAAGCGATCGCCCTTTGCTCAAGTTCGTAGGCGAAGCGATCGCATCGGGCCGCAATGACTACCCTGGAATTAGAGTTCCCAAATTGTTGATATGAAATCCCGATATTTTTTGCTGCTGCTACTAATAGTCACCACAACAGCAGCCTGCGACTCAACACAAGCATCCCTCGACCCCCAGACAACCCAACAAGTTGAACAACCACCTCAAACCCCACCCCAGCTAAAACAACAGCCACAACAAGCCGCGCAGACTAAAAACGTGGTGCGAACCCAACCACTCACACCCCAACCAATTCGCATCACCCTCAACAACTTACCCAAACCCTACGCCACCGAAAGCGCCTCCAACTCGCCCAACGTAGTATCAGTACCTCAAAACCCCACCCTGCGCGTCCCACAAGGCTTTGTAGTCAACGTCTTCGCCGAGGGCTTAGATGCCCCTCGTTGGCTTACCCTCACCCCCAACGGTGACGTGCTAGTAACCGAAACTCGACAAAATCGCATTCGCCTACTGCGCGACACCAACGGCGATGGAGTTGCAGATGTCAACAAAACCTTCGCCACTGCACAAAACGGGGTAAATATACCCTTTGGCATGACCTTTGCAGGCAACAACTTCTTCCTCGCCAACACAGGCGAAGTCCGGCGATATCCCTACAACGCAGGACAGCAGCAACTTAACGGCACAGGTCAAAAAATCGCCACCCTCACCCCAGGCGGCTATAACCAACACTGGACGCGCAACGTAGTAGCTGCACCCGACGGCAAAAAGCTTTACGTGTCAGTTGGTTCTCGTTCCAACGCCGATGAAGAACCACTGCCACGCGCCTCAGTGCAGGCGATGAATCTCGACGGTTCCAACCAACAAACCTTCGCCTCCGGCTTACGCAACCCAGTTGGACTTGATTTTCATCCCACCACGGGCGAACTTTACGCCACCGTCAACGAACGTGATGGACTAGGCGACGACCTCGTACCAGACTACCTAACGCGCGTCCAACAAGGAGAATTTTACGGCTGGCCCTACGCTTACCTGGCACCAAATCGCCTCGACCCGCGTCAGGTGGTCAATGGCAAGAGTAAACGCCCCGACCTGGTAGCGAAAACAAAAACGCCCGATGTTCTCTTCCAAGCACACTCAGCAGCCTTGGGATTGCAGTTTTATGACGGCAAGACTTTCCCAGAAAAATATCGCAACGGTGCATTTGTTGCCTTTCGCGGGTCTTGGAACCGCGACCAAGGCACGGGATACAAAGTTGTCTTCGTCCCCTTCTCTAACGGGCGTCCTCAAAGCTACTATGAAGACTTTCTCACCGGGTTTCTGCTAAACCCAGCCCAAGCAACCACGTGGGGGCGTCCGGTGGGTTTACTCGTACTGCCTGACGGCAGTTTGCTAGTTACGGAGGAAGCAAATGACCGAATTTACCGCATTCAATATCAAGGATGAGGGATGAATGACTATAGCGCCAGAGAAAGCATTTGCTTGCATTGATGGGGCAGCGCATCGCCCTACCTGGTATATTAAGCTCGCCTTCGTGGGTTTAACTTGCGCGGTTGCAACTTTAGTCGTCGGAGTGTTGGTCAACCCAGCGCAAGCGGCCAATTCTCGACACGTAGAACGATTACTCGAAACAAACGCCTGTCCCAGATGCGACCTGAAGAATGCCAAGTTGGACAATGCCAAGCTGAAGGGTGCTGACTTGACTGATGCTGACTTGGAAGGGGCAGACTTGAGTAGTGCTGACCTGAGTGGTGCCAAGCTAGAAGGTGCCAAGATGAACGGTGCCAAGCTGGTTGTTACCAACTTAGAGAAGGCAAACTTAAGGGAAGCAAAATTGGGGATAATGCGATCGCGTAATGAAGACCGCAAGGACTCTAAGCAGGCTAAGGAATTTCCTGCTGATTTGCGGTACGCCAATTTAAAGGGCGCTGACTTGTATAACGCTGTCCTAACCAAAGCTCAGTTGAGTGGTGCCAAGCTAGAGAATGCGAATCTGAATTTTGCTAATCTGGTTGATGCTGATTTGCTCAAAGCAAATTTAAGTAATGCTAATCTTGCGGTTGCCAATCTAATAAGGGCAAACCTGGCAGAGGCAAAACTGAACATTGCTGACTTAACGGGTGCTAACCTGGCGGCTGCTAACCTGACGGGTGCCGAACTTGATAATGCCAAGCTGGGTAGTGCTAACCTGAGCGAAGCCAAGCTTAATCAGGCATACTTGGGCAATGCTGACCTGAATGGTGCTGTTTTGGCTGAGGCGTCTCTTCTTGGCACCTTGTTGCCGAATGCTAACTTGCAGAGTGCCAATCTTACCGATGCTAACTTGAGTGGTGCTAACTTGAGTGGTGCTAGTTTCAATCGTGCTAATTTGACTACGGCTGGGCTGAAAAATGCTAATCTGACAAATGCAAAGTTAGCGATCGCTAATCTAAGTGGTGCTGACTTGAGCGGTGCTAATCTCAATTATGCTTACCTGAGTGAAGCTAATCTGATTAATGCAAACTTGAGTGGCACAAACTTGCGCGAGGCAAATCTGCGTTCTGCTAATTTAACTGGTGCGTCTTTAGTTGGTGCAAATCTGGTTCAGTGCAATCTGATTAGTGCCATTTTGAAGGAGGCTAATCTGAGTTATACCAATTTCAGCACCGCAGATTTGAGCGGGGCTGATTTGGGAGATGCTAATCTAAGTTACGCTAACCTGACTGAAGCAGATTTTCAGGGGGCTAATCTGGCTGAGGCTAATCTCACAGGTGCCAACTGGCAGGAGGCTAAGCTGAAAGGTGTTATCGGCTTGAACAGATATTCGCCTTCCGAAACGGCAGCACCTTAAAAAGGCAAAAGTCAAAAAAAGACTACTACTACTGATTGAAAGCAGCTGTTGCATCAAAAAACATGAAACGAGAAATACTAACTGTAGCTGCGTTGTTGATGCCTTACTATTGGGCGATGCCCGCTAAGGCGGATAATCCAGAACACGTTCAGCGGTTAATGGCGACGAATCAATGTGAATTTTGCGACTTGAGTGGCGCTAGCTTTACAGGGAGTGACCTGAGCAATGCTAATCTCAAAGGTGCCAATTTAGCTAACGCCAACTTAAGCGGTGTGATTCTGGCAAATACCGACTTCACGGGAGCTAATTTGGCTAATGCTAACTTGAGCAATGCGGTTCTCAATGGTGCTAACATCAGCGGTGCAAATCTGCAATTTGCCGATTTGCAAAATGCAAGTCTTTTAGGAGCGATCGCTAGAGAAAAAGCAGAGTTGGCGGGTGCTAACCTCAAGGGTACAATTATGCCTGATGGCAGAATCCACAACTAGGCTCGTTCCCTGACGCGATCGCAACGCAAAATTAGAGCTATATACTATCACTCAGCGAAATATGATAGTATCCCTTTTGCTTTAGTGTTGTTAGCAGTCCTCTTCTGCTCTCCCTGAAATTTTCCCCATGCAACTGCGAAATTTCCTGCGCCGGACAAAAATTGTTGCTACGATTGGCCCCGCTACCAGTCGTCCAGAAGTCCTACGCGATTTAATTGAAGCGGGTGCGACTACTTTGCGCCTCAACTTTTCCCACGGCACGCATGAAGACCATCAGCGTAGCATTCGCCTGATTCGCCAGACAGCTTTTGAACTAAATCAGCCAGTCGGCATTTTGCAAGATTTGCAAGGGCCGAAAATTCGTCTGGGACGGTTTGAAAATGGGTCTATAGTTTTAAGGAAGGGCGATCATTTCATTCTAACTAGCAAACCAATCGCAGGCTCCCAGGAAATTAGCTCTGTCACCTACGAACCTCTGGCCGATGAAGTCCCCTGTGGTGCCACAATTCTGCTGGATGACGGCAAAGTTGAAATGGTCGTGGAAAAGATAGACCGCACTTCACGGGAATTGCACTGTCGTGTCGTCGTGGGGGGAACTCTCTCCAACAACAAAGGTGTGAATTTCCCCGGTGTCTACCTGTCAATAAAGGCGCTTACTGACAAAGACCGCAAAGACTTAATGTTTGGTCTTGACCAGGGCGTTGACTGGGTAGCGCTGAGTTTTGTCCGTAACCCCCAGGATGTGCTGGAAATCAAAGAGCTAATTTCCAATGCTGGTAAGCAAGTGCCAGTGATTGTCAAAATTGAAAAGCACGAAGCCATCGAGCAAATGGAGGCGATTCTTTCCCTCTCTGATGGCGTTATGGTGGCTCGCGGTGACTTGGGCGTGGAATTGCCTGCGGAAGATGTCCCGATTTTACAAAAGCGTCTGATTGCCACCTCGAACCAACTGGGTATTCCCGTGATTACGGCGACTCAGATGTTGGACAGCATGGTGAACAATCCGCGTCCAACCAGGGCTGAAGTTTCCGACGTGGCCAATGCCATTCTTGACGGTACCGATGCGGTAATGCTGTCGAATGAGACTGCTGTCGGTAAATACCCCATCGAAGCTGTGCAGACGATGGCTACAATTGCCGTCCGGATTGAGCAGGAAAAAATCGCCCCCAATGTCAAAGGCACCACCCGGTCTATCACTAATGCTATTAGTCAGGCTGTCGGTCAGATTGCTGAACAGTTGGGGGCGGCGGCGATTATGTCGCTGACGAAAAGCGGCGCTACTGCCAGAAATGTTTCCAAGTTCCGACCAGAAAAACCGATTTTGGCAATAACTCCCCATGTGGATGTAGCGCGACAGTTGCAGCTGGTGTGGGGCGTGAAACCTCTACTGGTGCTGGAGTTGCCTTCAGCTGGTCAGACGTTCCATGCAGCAATCAATGTGGCTCTAGAGAAGCAGATGCTGATTGAGGGCGATTTGGTGGTGATGACCGCCGGAACGCTGCAAGGCGTATCTGGCTCCACCGACTTAATTAAGGTTGAGGTGGTGACTTCGGTTCTGGGTAAGGGCATTGGCATCGGACAGGGTGCGGTCAGCGGTCGAGCGCGGGTGGCTCACACTGCCAGGGAAATCGGAAACTTCAATCATGGAGAAATTCTGGTGGTGCCTCGCACTAATGCTGATTTTGTTGATGTAATTCGCAAGGCATCTGGGATTATTACTGAGGATGAAAGTTTGGCTTCTCATGCGGCTGTGATTGGCTTACGCTTGGGTGTTCCGGTAATTGTGGGCGTGAAGAAGGCAACGGAAATCATTCGGGATGGAGCGATTCTGACGCTGGATATGCAACGAGGTTTGATTTACTCCGGTGCGATGGGAGTGAATTCTACAAATTCGGTGCTGCCAGTTTAAGGGAGATTTACTTCCAACCCTTCCCTCATAAAGGGGAAGGGTTGAGAACAATACATCTCGGTTAACGTTGTGATGCAACACATTTGATCCCCAATCCCCCAATTTATCGGCAGGGTGGTTTCATTTATTAAAAGAAAATTCTGTAACGTTGATTTTGGTTGGCGGTAGGGGCTTTTTGATTGCCATGCCCCTACAAAATGTCGTAATTTTCGATATTTTCTCCGATTCTATGAAACCACCCTGCCAATCCCCCAATTTATCGGGGGTTAATGGGGATCAAGCCTTAATATTTTTATTGGGTGAAGCTACGCATTTTGCTTCTTTATCAGGTGTAACAGCATAGCTGCTAATATTATTAATAATGCTATTTCTACTTTTTTATTCGAGTTATTTAACAATCGTTAATGAGCCTTGGATATGCCTATTTAGCAGCAATTTTTTAAATGTAAATATTTCTTCCATAAATATTAATTTGTGAGATTATAGTCTTTTAGATCCCCGACTTCTTAAAGAAGTCGGGGATCTCGCCTTCACGAATCATTTAGGAATGCTACATTAGGTTGTTATTATTATATTTGGTAGCGATCGCTCATCCGCTAGGACACGCCAAGGGTAGCACCAAAGCTACTCCGAGCTTACCCCCCAAGGGGCATCTAACTTCTACAATAAAGAAGCAATAAGAAAAGCTCTATTTCTTCCTGTGAAGCAAGCCTCAATCAGTTCCGCTCCTAACTTTCAGCCTTACCAGATTGTTTATTTAGAATATGAAAATTCTCGCCTGTACGCTGAAGTTATTCAAGTTGTGACTTCACGACAGGTTTGCTGGGTGCGTCCTTTGATGCTTACTGTATTACCAGACAACGATGCTAACCCATTACCAGTGCTGTACAATTTGCGTCAAGGTGCGGATTTAGTATGGCCTGTAAGTTTGTTTCGGCCAGCGCTTGATACAGAGGTGATTCCTCTGTTAACTCAGCTAGATGCTCCAAATGCTCCAATGACGGACGCAACTGAAGGTCATCGGCAACTTACTTGTTTTGTCCGCCAGGTGTGGCAAGTCTACAAAAGTGAGTTTCAGGCTTCCTAGCGAATGTCTGCGTCTTTCATTTGTTGAATCGCTTCGCGCATCCGTTCATCTGCTAGTCTCCAGGTAATTCAGAAGAAGCTTCCCAACATCGTAGCCGTTACAGAGGGTACAATGATGCCGCATTTCTCTAGGACAGGGAGACAAATTCCTTCCAGGTATTGTGGATTACTTTTTTCGAGCCGATGAAATACACAGCTGTGGTGTTTGAATATAAGTCTTTGACACCAAAATAGTATTTCATCTATGCAGCAGCAGATGAGCGGTAATCTTTTGTTCGCTGATCTGGTAGATAATTATGAGTCAATGGATTGTCAATTACTTCGTGCATCGCCTAGGCAATATCTGCTGGCGTTGGACGGTCAGGAGTGCCGACTGCCATGTTGATTATGTCTACCCCTAAGCCAACTATTTCATCCTGCTTGCTGTTAATCTCAGCAAATATATAGGGCAAAATATTCTTTAGGTGTTTAGCAAACTGCATGGAATAGCAACTGAAAAAATGGCATTATAATGAACCATCAGACAGTTTACCGCCAATTGGGACAAAAAAGGCGATCGCCCAAGTATTAGTATTTTGCCTTTTTAGCAACTTGCCACAAGTTGAATGCGACCTGCATCCATCTCTGACATAAGTAATTCCAGTGCCTCATAATCTACATCAGAGATGTAGCCTAGCCTGGTCAGTTCATAGTTTATTTCACTCTCTATATCTGGAGTCAATTTCTTAATATGGAGAGCTTTTTCTACCAGTTGACGAATAACGAATCTAGTTCTCATAAAAACCTATAGAACTCCGCCTATAAAAATTATCAATTATATATCTAGTTGAGAGAGTGATCTAATACTGGATAGCAAAGTGATCCAAATCACTGTTTTTTAAATTTGAGATTACTTTTAGTTTTTTTACAATTTTATTTATCTTATCTGTTTCAGATTTAACATAAATATTATGGCTTCCTAAGGTAAGCGATGTTGTCTAGCTTTGGGTTTGAACCTTAGCTTGACTTCCTTAAGTACAGAAATAAAGAATAATTTAAAAGCTAGTGCATCTACCGTAGGTTTGATTTAAGGAGGGGGAATAAGTTAAGAAGATAGATGCCTAAATGCAACTAATAGATAAATTAAATTATGTCGGTAGTATTTGACACTTAAAGTTAAAGCTTATTGAAAACTTTAAAAAATAGGGGTCAACTAATGAAGATTTGGCAAAATACCTAGGAAGGAGTAGGCAATTAAAGAATTTAGAGTATATCGTCAAAGCTATCAGACAATTTTTTGATTATTAGCTCAAGCAGGATATACGCTATGCAAAGTACACTCGTCCGCCCAAACATTACGGTTGTTTGCCCCCAAGGTCACGTAAATGCTTCCAACGCGGTAGAGCTTCAAGGTGAACTGACAGCAGCGGTTTCCTCTGAACAGTCCATAGTGTTAGTTGATATGGCTGGAGTGGATCTTTTGGATAGTGCTGGACTCATGGCGTTAGTATCCTCTCACCGTCTAGCTCATAAATTAAATCGGCAGTTTGGACTCTGCTCGGTTTCGCCCTCGATTCGGATGATTTTTGAGCTGGCTCAACTTGACGGTGTATTTGAAATTTTTGAAAATCAGTCAGCATTTGAAGCAGCTCAAAAAGTCTAGGGACTAGGAAATATCGAATTTTGCCCGCTGAGCGTAACTACTTCAAACTAGAAGCTAAACTGCTGACTGCGAATTGGTGCTAGGGTTGAATCTGAGGCACTGGAAGCAGGGGAGAGTTTTGCTGTGGCGATCGCAATCGAAAAGTTACTTACGCCAGACATACAGAAACCTGCTCGTTATCTGGGGAACGAGTTAGGAGCGGTACACAAACCTTGGGACGCAGCGACGGTGCGCTGGGTTCTGACTTACCCAGAAATTTATGAGGTGGGTGCATCTAACCTTGGGCATATCATTCTCTACAATATTTTGAATGCTCAGCTAGGGCAACTGTGCGATCGCGCCTATTTACCAGCTCCCGACTTAGCGGCGAAGCTACGAGAAACACAAACACGCCTGTTTGCTGTTGAGTCACGGCGCAGTCTCACAGACTTTGATATTTTAGGCTTTAGCCTCAGCTACGAACTCGGAGCCACCAACATCCTTGAAATGCTGGATTTGGCAGGAATCCCTTTGACGTGGCGCGAGAGACTGGAGACTGGGGACAAGGCTCCCAACTCGTCTTACCCGCTAATTTTCGCAGGGGGACAAACTGCAACATCGAATCCCGAACCCTACGCAGACTTTTTCGACTTTATTGCGCTGGGAGATGGCGAGGAACTGTTGCCAGAAATAGGCTGGGTAGTAGAACGCGGCAAAAAAGCTGGATTGAGTAGAGAAGACTTGCTGCTTTCTTTGGCACAAGTCCCCGGCGTTTACGTGCCTCAATTTTATGACATGGCACCCCCCTCAATTCCCCCGCAACAGGGGGAAGATAAGGAGCTTTTTATCAGTGGCTCAGTTCATCCCAACCGCCCAGACGTGCCAAAGCGGGTTATGCGGCGGGTTGCTGCACCCATGCCAGCTTATTCTATCGGCTTAGTTCCCTTCGTGGAGACAGTACACGATCGCTTGACGATAGAAATACGGCGCGGATGTACTCGCGGTTGTCGTTTTTGTCAACCAGGAATGCTGACTCGTCCGGCGCGGGATGTGGAACCAGAGCAAGTTGTCGAAGCAATTGAGCGGGGAATGCGGGAAACTGGGTATAACGAGTTTTCCCTATTGTCTCTCTCGTGTTCCGATTATCTGTCTCTGCCAGCTGTGGGGATGGAAGTCAAAAATCGCCTCAAAGATGAGAATATTTCCCTATCTTTGCCGAGTCAGCGGGTAGATAGGTTTGATGAAAATATTTCCAATATCATCGGCGGTACGCGACAAAGTGGGCTGACTTTTGCACCGGAAGCTGGAACCCAGCGGATGCGGGATATTATCAACAAAGGGTTGACTAATGCCGAACTGCTGCGGGGTGTGAAAACGGCCTTCGAGCAGGGCTGGGATAAGATTAAGCTCTACTTTATGATCGGGTTGCCTGGGGAAACGGATGTTGATGTGCTGGGCATTGCCGAAACTGTACGCTGGCTAAAGCAAGAGTGTCGCGCCGAGGGCAGAAGGTGGCTGAATTTTAATCTGACAATCTCTAATTTTACGCCCAAGCCGCACACGCCTTTTCAGTGGCACTCAGTATCAACAACTGAGTTTAAACGAAAGCAGAAGCTTCTACGCGAGGAGTTTCGCGGGATGAGGGGGGTGAAGGTAAACTTCACAGATGTTCGGCTTTCGGCGATGGAAGATTTTATCGGACGGGGTGACAGGCGTTTAGGCGAGGTGTTGCGTCGCGCCTGGGAATTGGGCGCGGGAATGGATTCCTGGTTCGATAATGTGGAACGGGCTTTTGCTGCTTGGGGAGAAGCGATCGCGCAATCTAATCTAACCTGGAAATATCGCCTAGTGGAAACTGGGGACTGGGGACTAGGGGCTGGGAACTGGGGAGAAGAAACTCCCAATTCCCAGTCCTCTATGCCCAATGCCCAATTAATAGATGCGCCTCTCCCTTGGGATCATATAGATACAGGAATTGACAAAAACTGGCTCAAAGATGATCTCAAACGAGCGCTAGAAGCGGCGACGGTTCCAGATTGCTCTTTTGAAGGTTGTTCTCACTGTGGCGTTTGCGGTATTGACTTTGGTCACAATATTGTGGTGAAGCCATTGCCGATTCCAGAATTTGCCGGACACTTCACGCCAAATCAAGACCGGGTGCAGCGTTTGCGAGTCTGGTTTGGGAAGCTGGGTGATATGGCGCTGGTGAGTCATTTGGATTTGGTGCGCCTATTTGACCGGGCGGTGCGACGGGCGGCTTTACCGATTTCTTTCACTGGTGGGTTTCATCCTAGTCCTCGAATTTCTCCTGCTAGTGCGCTGACTCTAGGTGCGACTAGCAGTGGCGAGATTGTGGATTTTGAGTTGAAAGAAAGGCTGGATGAGGAATCTTTCCGCCAGAGGTTAGCTGCACAGTTACCTTCAGATATTCCGATTTATCGGGTGGAAGATGTTGATCTCAAGGGGACTGCGGCGACTGCGCTGCTGGAGAAGGCGGAGTATTTGATTACGGTGGCGACTGAGGGTGAAACTCAGTGGCTAGATTGGGTGGAGGCGATTAAGGCTAAAGACGAGATTTTGGTAGAGCAAACTACGAAGTCTGGGAAGATTAAACAGGTGAATCTGCGCGATCGCTTGTTTGAGTTGGAGGTTAAGGAACCGCAGAAGCACGGAGGGTGCAGAGAGGAGGAAGGAGTTGTTGTGCGTTATGTGGGTAGTTATTGCAATGATGGCACTATCTTAAGACCTGAGCATCTTGTTTCTATGTTGGAACAAGTGGCTGGGCGAGAGTTTCATCTGTTGCAGGTTCACCGGGAACAGTTGATTTTGGGCGGTTGATTCCGCAGAAAAACTGCTTAATTGTGTTTGGCGGCTCAAAATAAATATCTGCTTTTCGGTCGCCGATGTAGGTGATAGGGGTGGCTCCTCCTAACGTCAAATATCGCCGGCTCTGAGCAGCATCAAGCCACTTAAACGATGCAAGTCCCTAATTGCCAGCACATGCAGTCCTTCCACCCGCTGCTGGCAATAACTAATGACTAGCAAGACAATGAACAAGTGAGTCTGAGGGAGGTTAGGGGCATTGGTGTCAACTTAAGCCCTGGCGAATGGAATTCGCGGCTACAAAAACGAAGTCCGCCTGCCTTGGCTAACACTCTGATCAAGATTCTTATAACCCGCGCAGGCGGGTTTTGTTTGTATAGCTGCGGTTTCAACCGCCAAGCTAACGTTAAGTTGACACCAATGGGTTAGGGGGATCGAAAGCTGTAATTGCTAACCAAACACCATTTGTGTATACACGGTAGCCCTGTTAACGGGGAAGGGTTATTTCTCGCTGACGGCTGATACTTTGGTTCGCTGTTGCTGACGCTGCTGAATTTGTTCTAAGCTGCCTGTGGGAATGGCGGCAATTAACTGGCGGGTGTATTCCTGTTTCGGTTCGAGGTAGAGGCTTTCCGATGAACCAATTTCTTCGATTTTGCCTTTGTTCATTACCATAATGCGATCGCTCATAAATTTCACCACGCTCAAGTCGTGAGAAATGAAAATATAAGTTAGCCCAAATTCGCTCTGTAATTCTTTAAGCAAATTCAGCACTTGCGCTTGTACGGATACATCTAGCGCTGATACAGATTCGTCGCAAATGATGAACTTGGGATTTAGTGCCAAAGCACGAGCAATGCACACCCGCTGGCGTTGTCCGCCAGAAAACTCGTGAGGGTAGCGGTTCATCAAGATAGGATTCAAGCCTACGCGCTCTAACAGATAGGTTGCGCGATCGCGGCATTCTTTTTTTGTCTTCGCATAGCCATGAATCCGTAGCGGCTCTATCACAGCTTCCCCGATTTTCATGCGCGGATCGAGGGAGCTATATGGGTTCTGGAAGATAATTTGCATTTCTCGCCGCAATAGCCGCAGATACTTTCCCGCGAGTTTGGTGATGTCTTGATTTTCAAATATCACCTGACCGCTCATCGGCTCAATCAAGCGTAGTAAGGTACGTGCTAAGGTACTTTTGCCGCAACCGGATTCTCCTACCAATCCCAGCGTTTCACCGGGAAAAACATCAAAGGAGACATTATTCACCGCCATCATATAGCGTTGGGTTTGACCAAACATCCCTTTTATGGGAAAACCTACTTGCAAGTCGCGGACTTGTAAAATTGGGTTTTCCGTTTGTGGTTCATCGTTATTAACTATGAACGATGAAGCATGACCCATTCTGATTGATTGTTGGGGGTTCGTTGTTGCTGGTTCATTACGGTTCACTATGAAAGATGAACTTTGACCTGCTATTGTTGATGGGTCATTCCTATTAACGATTAAAGGAGAACCTTGAGCAGTTGTCGTTAATGGTTCGTTGTTATCAACTATTTCCCTATTAACTGGTTTTTCCCGAATCTCTATTTCGCCGCTGGAGGTAGTCACAACTTCCATGAAGTCAGACACGGTGGGGAGATATTTCACGCGGCGATTCAGGCTGGGGCGACAAGCTAACAAACCTTTGGTATAAGGATGTTGGGGATTGGAAAAAATCTGCTCGACTGTTCCGTACTCAACAATTTTTCCCTGATACATCACGGCTACAGTGTCGGCAATTTCCGCAATTACGCCCAAGTCGTGGGCGATAAACATCATCGACATTCCACGGGCATCGCGCAATTCTCGCAGCAAGTCCAGAATCGTTGCCTGTACTGTGACATCTAGGGCTGTTGTCGGTTCGTCAGCAATTAGTATTGCTGGGTTACAGGAAATCGCCATTGCTATCATGATCCGCTGCAATTGACCGCCGGAGAGTTCGTGGGGATAGCGATCCAATATTGCCAGTTTTTGCTGATTGATGTGGCGATTAACTTCCGCTTCGTTTAACGCTTCATTTTCTTCTAAATAGCGTTTTCTCAACTCCTCATCGCTGGGGAGTAACTTAACTTCTTGCAGGTGCGCGATCGCTTGTCTTTTTGCCTCTTTTTCTGAAACATCTTGATGCTGACGTATTGCCTCGACTAGCTGATACCCACAGGTAAAAACTGGGTTTAAGGAACTCATCGGTTCCTGAAAAATCATGGAAATCTGACCACCGCGATACGAACGCAGTTCTTCTGGTGTCAGATTTAGCAGATTAACTTTTTCTTTGCTATTCGCTTTTGAGTTTTTAAACCAAATTTCGCCGCCTTTTATCTTCCCTGGACTTGGCACCAGACCCATAACTGCGAGGGAAGTCACCGATTTTCCCGACCCCGACTCTCCTACAATTCCCAGTGTTTGCCCGCCCTCCAGTTTGAAGGAAATACCATCAACTGCCAAAATTTGCTTTTCGTCAGTTGCAAATTGAACTTGCAGGTTGCGAACGTCTAGAACGGTGTCACTCATGGTACTCAAGATTTGAAAATTAACTGCATCTTAACAATTCATTCCATCTTGGGGAGATAGTTCTCAATGTTTCTGTAATCAAAGATGCGATCGCGATCGCCAATGCGCCTATAAACCTGTCTGGCACAACCTGAAGAAAGTTCCTCAAAAGCATTTACTGTATGGGACGCGAACCATCAGGGCATTTTATTTCTGATGAACCACTGCTGGGAGCAGTGGGCATAGCCGGAGGCGAAGTTGAGGGTTTAATTGTCTCGCAAATAGTTGCAATTGTAGTGGCTTTACCGTTACTTTTTGTGACGAACACAACCCCTGTGTAGCTAGGAAGTTTAGAATCCTTGGCTTGGGCGGTTATCATCACGCTTTCTTTCTCATTACCTGGTGATGCCAGCCGATAAGTGTAATAGGCGCTTCCTGGCTCAGTTCCCAGCCCTGTATCTTCAAATTCTGTAGCAAATTTACCTTGTTCTCGATAATAAACCTGCTGCGCTTTATTCATCATCCCGATATACAGCTTGGCTTCGCTTTGTGGCCTGGGAAGTTGATTATCAGCTGCATTTTTCTTTTCAGTTTCTAGGTCAATTACTTGAGTGTTTGCGGGCAATGTTGTTGTCTCAGAAACCTTCTCGAAAACTGTTGCCTCAGAACTAAAAGCAGTAGGTCTAGATTGTCCAGCTTTGCGACCTTCTAACTCTACGCGCAGCTGATTTTTATCGGTAAACTCAAAGATGCTTTTAATGCTTTCTTCTTCGGTAAAAACCAGGTCAATTTGTCCGGGTTTCGCGGTGGGATTAATTTGATACTTAATGCCTAAAGCAACCGGAGGGCCTTCGGGTGCGCCTTCGGGCGGGGGAAATAAAATAAATAATTTTCCTTCCGGTGCGAAAATAAATGTAACCAAATCTCCCGATTCTGGATCTTTGGTTTGCCATTGTCCTAAAAGCTGCTGTTTAGCAGCGTCTGTTTGTGGTGCGGGTTTAGTTTGAGCAATGAAGGTGGGAATTGTGGCTTGGGTACTTACCGATATAGCTAGAGGGCTGCCGATTGCTATTAGTACGCTGGATGCAACAAACAAGCTCTTAATTGGAACGTTAAAGTAAATCATTATGTTTTGGCAATTCCTTAATAATTTTTTGGGAATATTTTAAGGTTTTTTTCGTTACTTTCGTGAGTTCAATATTTATAAGTAGCACATAAATTAGTATATTTTATTTTTTTGATATTGTTTTACTACAGGATAAAGGAGTGTAGGTTGGTTTATCCAAACAAAATCGAACCTTCTTAAGGATTTGTTGGGTAACGCTTGTGTCGCAAGGGTTCAACCGACAACTGTGTAAATCTTAATCCAACAAGAGAAAAATTCACCGCCTGATGGCTACAGGCGGTGTGGATTTGATGGCGCTCTATAACTCAGGTAATCTAGATATCTAGATCGGCGAGGTTAAGGCGAGAACCATAAGTTTCGATGAATTCGCGGCGGGGTGCAACGCGATCGCCCATTAAGACGGTAAAGATGCGATCGGCTTCAGCAGCGTCTTCAATTTCTACCCGTTTGAGGGTGCGAGTTTCCGGGTTCATGGTAGTATCCCACAACTGTTGCGGCATCATTTCACCCAAGCCTTTGAATCGCTGGATGGTGTAATTAGCATTGGCGGGGAAATCGTTTTGTACCAGGTTGTTGAGTTCGCGATCGCTATAGCAATAGTAATGATTGCGTCCCCGTTCTACCTTATATAGTGGAGGACAAGCGATATAGATGTAACCCTGCTCAATCAGCGCCCGTTGATAACGATAGAAGAACGTCAATAACAGCGTCCGAATGTGCGCCCCATCTACGTCAGCGTCAGTCATAATCACGATGCAGTGATAGCGCAGCTGAGAAGCATCGAACTCCTCACCCTTGACACCCAACCCCAGTGCAGTAATCAGCGCCTGGATTTCGGTGTTTTTGTAGATTTTGGCATCGTCGGTTTTCTCGATGTTGAGAATTTTACCGCGCAATGGGAGGATAGCTTGGTTGCGTCTGTCGCGTCCTTGTTTGGCACTTCCTCCGGCTGAGTCCCCTTCTACGATATAAATTTCAGATTCTGAGGGATCTCGCGTACTGCAATCGGCTAATTTACCCGGTAAAGGAGAAGATTCCAAAACCGATTTGCGGCGCACTAATTCCCGTGCGTGACGTGCTGCTTCTGCGGCTTTGAAAGCTTGAATCGCTTTTTCCAGAATCGCATCGCCAACGTTTGGGCGAAACTCTAAATATTCTGTGAGAACTTCGCCTACCAAAGAATCAACGATTCCCCGAACTTCGGTGTTACCGAGTTTGGTTTTAGTTTGTCCTTCAAATTCCGGATCGGGAACTTTGACGGAGATAACGCCCGTTAAACCTTCGCGGACATTCTCACCGCCGAGGTTCGGTTCATTTTCTTTGATTTTGTTGCGCTTGCGAGCGATCGCATTCAACGTCCGCGTCAACACCGCCTTCAACCCTTCCAGGTGAGTACCGCCGTCAACTGTGCGAATATTATTTGCAAACCCCAGCAGCGTGTCTGTATAAGCATCAACGCACCACTGCAACGCCACCTCTACCTGCACATTGTTGCGTTCGCCGGATACATAGATAATTTCTTCGTGGAGAGCCTGCTTATCGCCATTCATATAAGCGATATACTCTTTAATACCTCCCTCGTAACAGTAGGTTTCTACTCTTGGCTCTCCACTCTTAACCAATTCCAGGCGGTTGTCAGTAAACGTGATTTTGACACCCGCATTTAAGTAAGCAAGCTCCCGCAGACGACTCGCCAAGGTGGTGTAATCAAACTCAATGCCAGTAGTCACAAAAATCTGCAAATCTGGCTTGAAACTAATCGAGGTGCCTGTTTTGGCTTCTTTAATTGGCTTGGCTTTTAGTTCTGTGACAGGAATACCGCGCTCAAAGCGCATGGTATGCTCCCGCTTCTCGCGCCAAACGGTCACGTCTACCCACTCGGACAAGGCATTCACTACTGAAATACCGACACCATGCAAACCACCAGAAACCTTGTAGCCGCCACCACCAAACTTACCTCCGGCGTGCAGCACCGTCATCACCGTTTCTAAGGCTGATTTGCCAGTGGTAGGATGAGTATCTGTGGGAATGCCTCGGCCGTCGTCTGTGACTGTGACAGAACCATCGGCGTTGATGTCTATCTCAATATGAGTGCAGTAGCCAGCCAGAGCCTCATCAACCGAGTTGTCCACTACCTCGTAAACTAGATGGTGAAGTCCACGGGGTCCAGTCGAACCGATGTACATCCCTGGTCGTTTCCGGACTGGTTCTAAACCTTCCAGAACTTGAATCTGATCGGCACTGTAACTGCTCGTCATGAAAAGGATTCTCCAATAATGGCTTGGAACCCTACCGGGACTCCAAAAAGGGAAAAACACTCCAAAATTGTAACATAAAAGCTTTCAAAGCGGCTGTGGGTCAATATAAAGAGCGATTTGTCTAGGGGATATACCCATGAATAATCGGGTAAAGTTAGGAGGCGAGGAGTTAGATGCTCATCGTAATCTGTGGTGCGACGGCAACGGGTAAGTCTGGGCTAGGTTTGGCTTTGGCGCAGCGGCTGGGTTCGGCGATTCTCAGTGCTGATTCGCGTCAAGTGTACCGCGAATTTGATATCGGGACAGCTAAGCCAAGTGAGACAGATAAAAAGTTGGTGCCGCACTACTTAATTGATATCTGCGATCCCACGGAAACCTTAACTGTGGCAGATTACCAGCAACAGGCGCAAGCTTTAATTGCTTGTGTACCTGCTCCTTTGGTAATGGTTGGAGGTACTGGACTTTACATCAATTCTGTGGTTAAGGGGTTAAAGATTCCCAGAGTGGCACCGCATAAGGAATTGCGATCGCAACTTTCCTCTCTTGGCCAAACTCAACTTTACGCCTTTGTGCAACAAGTCGATCCCGCTGCGGCAAAGAAAATTCATCCCAACGATCCCGTGCGGACATTACGCGCCTTAGAAGTATATTATGTTACTGGTCGTGCCATCTCCGAGCAGCAAGGAGAGAACCCGCCCGATTATCCTATTTTGCAAATTGGGTTAGATTGCGATCGCTCTGATCTCACCCGCCGCATTGAACAGCGCACAGAACAGATGTTAGCAACTGGTTGGGAAGCGGAAGTAAAAGCCTTGTGTCAAAAATACAGTTTTGATTTGCCTCTGCTGAATACGCTGGGATATCGAGAAATGAAGCAATATTTGGCTGGGGACATTTCTTTGAATGAAGCCAAACAATTAACAGTTTTGCACACTTCCCAATTTGCCAAGCGACAGCGCACTTGGTTTAAGGCATATCCTCAAATTGAATGGTTTGATGCAGAGTCTCCCGATTTATTAGAGCAAGTATGGCAGCGAGTGCAAGATTTTCTCAAAAATCTGCATAGTTTTCATCCCTAATAAAGATTAAATTTTCATTGGTAGAAATGCCTGGAAAATTATACTCTTTCCTCTACAGACCATTTTAGACTACACCCTTTTGTAAGTGAGATAAGATGATATCGTGGATGTCTGTCGCCTCTAAGGTGGTTGGCAGTAAATTGGTATTATGAGTAATAATTAATGGCGCATCGTCAGGAGAATTAGGAAGTCGCCCATGAGAACCTTTCACTAACGAAGCATCTAGGGGAATGACATCTAACAAAGTGCGAAATCCAAGTTTCTTCTTAAGCAATATCCCAGCTATCTTCAACTGAGGAAACTTAATAGAAGGGTCGATAAATAACTCCGCTGGGTCGTAACCAGGCTTGCGGTGAATATCTACATTTCGGGCAAAATCTGGTGCTTTGGTGTCGTCCAACCAGTAATAGTATGTGAACCAAGAGTTAGGAGCAGCAATAGCTACTAATTCACCAGAACGAGGATGATTTAAATGGTAAGTAGCCTTCTCTTTTTCGCCTAAAACTAATTCCACACCTGGCATTTTTTCGATTAAATCCCGCACTTGTGAAACTTTGTCTTTGTCGTTTATATAGATGTGAGCTACTTGGTGATCTGCGACGGCGAAAGCAATACTTGCTCCTGCATCCAGTAACTCTAATCCCAACTCTTCCCGCACTGCAAGATAGCCATTTTCCCGCAATATTCGGTTTAATGAGACGGCTTTATTTACGGGTGTTATTCCATATTCAGAAAGAACTATTACTTGCGCTCCGCGAGATTCGTAAAACTGGATTAAGTCCTTGCATACGTCGTCTACCTCTTTTAAATCAATTGCGATCGCTTGCTCGTCAGTACCCAGCCGCTGCAAGTTGTAATCTAAGTGCGGAATATAAATTAAAGTCAATGTTGGAGCATACATCTGTTCTACAACCTTAGCTGACTCGGCGATCCACTGGCTGGAACGGATAGACGTTTTTGGCCCCCAAAACTCGAATAAAGGAAAAGTACCAAGACGATCTTGAAGATGCGATCGCAACTCGGCAGGTTGAGTATAAATATCCGGAATTTTCCTACCGTCAGCGGGATACATCGGTCGTGGTGTCACCGAAATATCTGCTGAAGAGTACATATTGTACCACCAGAAGAGGTTAGCACAGGTGAAGGTCGGATCGAGCGATCGCGCCGTTTCCCACACTTTCGGAGCCTCAATTAATTTGTTAGACTGTCGCCAGAATTTTACTTCACACTCATCTCGAAAGTACCAACCATTACCAACAATTCCATGCTCATGAGGCCATTTTCCAGTTAAGTAAGTCGCCTGAACCGAACAAGTTACAGCAGGCAATGCTGGCTTAATTGGAACCACTTGTCCTTGTGCCGCCCATTCTGATAAAAACGGTGTATGTTTTCCTAATAAACTGGGCGTTAATCCTACGACATTGAGAACAACTGTTTTCTGCATTAGTTTTCTTGATTATTAGTCATCTAAAATTTGAGCGATCGCGTTGAAAAAGAGCTTCATACCCTACCCTTTTGCAGTAACCAGAAACCGAGAAAATCCAAACTTTTAGGGCTTCCCTAGGGGACATTTAAAAATAACAAACCAAACTTTTCTTGCTCCCCGTCTATTGAGTGGGGCTGGGGGTGAGGTTCTTATAAACAGATTTAATATTATTGCTCAAAAGTAATTAAAAATTACCAATTGTTGCCAACACCCATTCATACTCTCTCTGGATAGATGTTAGTAAATCCATCTTCATCTCGGATGGCAACACATCCCAAGTGTAAGTTTCAATTTCCAAATGCTTACAGGTATTTTCTTGCAGCAGATCCAGAACAGTCACAATATCGTCTTGAGTAGACTGCAATATTTGATAATCGTGGATGAAAATTGGTACGTGAAAGTGAATTCGCCACTCCTCGGCGGATGATTGCTTGAGGTGCGGTAAAGCAGTTGCTAAGTCAGGATAGTGATGCAAAGTTCCATCAATATGACGCTCTATAACTTGGTGTAGATAGGTAGATTCTGCAAAAGGATGTAACCGTTCAATTACCAAGTTCTGTTCCTGAACAGTAGAAGGTAACGCCACCTGGATTGCTGCGCTAAGCTGAATCTTGCCAATTTGAATTCCCGCCGCTTTGAAACTTTTAAAAACTGATATTGGATCTTCATATTCCACCGCGAAATGACAGGTGTCATAACAAACGCGCACGTGTTCCAACAACTTCGCCTCGGCTGATTCCTGGGAAATATCCAAGCGTTTTGCTAAACACGCTCCTCCAATTGGTAATAACCAATTCTGGAAGAAATTAATTACTTCGGCAGCATTTTCAATTAATCCATCTGGTTCCGGTTCCAAATCCAAATGCAGCAGTTTTCCTGTTTCTTCCCGGATGCGTACCATTTCGGCAGCAGCTAAAGCTAAGTTTAAACTGCTGTTTTTGAAGACTGCATCGCAGCTTACTTTGTCTTCTATCCACCACGGTTTATATGACAACGGCAATGTAGAAATTCCGCCGTCAATTTCTTCTGGTAATAAGGCTGCCAGAATTTTCGTCAAGCGGATTGTATAATCTAGCCGTTCCTGCTTTGACCAATCTGGTGCATAAACTTGGTCTTTTACAACTTGCCGATGAAATCCCCCGTAAGGAAATCCATTTAAGGTAAACACGTATAAATTTTGTTGATTCAGCCATGTTTGGAACTGAACTAAAGTATCTTCCTCCAGCAGTTCCCGTGCTGCTATATCTGATAACCGTAACCCAATACCGAATGGTTTCCCTGGTGCCAATCTTACTTGGAGATTTGGAACGTATTTTTTCAGGTTGGCGAAGGCTTCGCTCCAGTTTTCGCCTGGATGAATGTTTGTGCAATAAGTTAAGTGAAAGCTGCTGTTACCAATTTTCATGCTTACGTTCCCTACTATCGAATGAAACTGAACTTAAGCCCTAAACTAAAGTTTAGGGTAAAAGCTAAAACCCGTTGAAACGGGTTCAAAGCTTACTTAAGCTTTGAACCAGAAATTTATTTCGAGGCTCCTAAATCAGTGGCATTCCTTGCTACTATCAAATGACACTTAACTTGATAAGGTAGGTTGGGCAAACGGTACTCAATCTAACATTTAGTAAACGCAACACAGTTGTTGATTTTACAATTCAACCTAACCTACAAGTTACGGTATGTTTAGCTTTATCAAGCTGTTTCAGGATAGAAACGGCTTGCATATATAAAGAAATATCCACTTCGTGAACCTCAATTCCTTGCCCAATTCCTTGCAGCAGCATGAGGGTTAATTCACCGCCCAAGTGTTCCCGAAACTCGGTTATTCCCCGGAATAAGCATCGGGAATTTCCTGGTTGTGTTGGAGCTAGTTCCGGCACATAAAGCGTAAAACCCAATGCCTTGAGTGTATTCATTATTTGCTGCCAGTGCGACGCGGAAAGCAGTCCAGCTAGATAAGAATAGGTGCTATCCAGTGCAATTCCAATTGCCACTGCTTCGCCATGACGCAAGCTGTAATTTGTCAAATGCTCTAGCCTGTGAGCCGCCCAGTGTCCGAAATCTAGGGGACGCGATGAACCCATTTCAAAGGGATCGCCGCTGGTGGCAATATGTTGTAAGTGTAACTGGGCGCAGCGATAGATTAGCTGCTGCATGATGTCCATATCGCGACAAGCGATCGCTTGTGCGTTCGTCTGGATAAACTCAAAGAATTTCTTATCTTTAATCAGTGCAACTTTGACCGCCTCGGCAACACCTGAACGCCAGTCTCGCTCGTTCAAAGTAGTCAGAAAATCAAAGTCATTCAAGACAGCATGAGGAGGTGCAAAAGTACCGAGAAAATTCTTTTTTCCAAAGGCATTAATTCCGTTTTTTACTCCGATTCCGGAATCATTTTGCGCCAATACTGTTGTAGGAATTCGGATTAATCGAATCCCTCTGTGAGCAGTTGCTGCGGCATATCCTACCATATCTAGCATGGCTCCTCCCCCAATCGCCAAGATGTACGAATGGCGACATAAGCCAGCTGAATCAATAAGTTTGTGAATTTGCTCTAGCAACATTGGTTCATTTTTAGCTGCTTCTCCACCAAAAACTATCATCGGCTCAAGCATGAGCGTTAGGATGTCTCCATAATGCTCGCTATACGTTGCTAATTTCCCTAATAGCCCCCGATGAAACCGCAATAATCCTCCATCTACTACTGCTATTACTTTCTTTGGTTCCGCGTCTCCTTCGGATGCGATCGCTTGTGCAAGTAAAGGATTGTCCAATTCAAACAAACCTTTGGTAAAGTGAACGTTATAGCGAAAGGTAACGGGGACACATTGATGAATCGGTTCCAGATTCAAATCAGTCTTTTGCTTGATGCCAATTGTCATATTTTTGTTTTTTAAATTACCGCGAACAATCGTACTTACCACAAAGAATTCACTTTCAACGTTTCCGGCAGTGCAGCGCGTTCCAAAGTCTGAAGAAACACCTCTACCGACTGAGAACCATTGACGTTGATTTTATTATTGAAGATGAAGAAAGGCACGCTGTTGATACCGCTACGTCGCGCAGATGTCGCATCAGCCATAACCTCATCTAGGGCAGCATCACTGCTTAAAAGACTGCGTAATTGTGTAGTATCTATGCCAGCAGCTTTGCCCAAGGAGACAAGAGTTTCAATGTCTCCGATGTTCAACCCTTCTTCAAAGTAAGCTTTGTAAATTGCTTCAACTACAGCAGTTTTACTTTTCGTTGGCGAAAGTGCGATCATCTGATGAGAAAGCGTTGTATTAACAGCCAAAGATATTTTGTCGAAATCTAGTTTTACGCCCGATGCCTCACCTTTTTGCTTAGCGTAGTCAAACAGGCGTTTTAATTCTTCGGGTTTCATGCCTTTTCTCGCTTTCATAAAGGCGCGAAACTCAACTCCTTGAGGGGGAATTGTGTCATCTAGCAAGAAGGGATGCCACCGAATCTTTATCGCTTCGTATTGCCATTTTTCAAGTGCATCGAAGAGATGTTTTTTGCCAATATAGCACCAAGGGCAGGCGGTATCGTGAAAAATTTCAATGAGCATATGGCAGCCTGGTTTTATTTTTGAAGATTAATGAACCGCAGAGGAAGAGAAAGGAGGGAGTTATATAGCAATCCTATTTGAGTTTGTGAAAGTTACTTTTTAAACGAACCACCTAGGAGCAAAGGGAGAAGTTCATAAATTACTGAGGATTGTTATATAAATTAATTATGATTATTGTGGTTCTCTTTTCCTCAGTTAACCAGAGCATTAAGTGTGTAGTCTTTTTCGGTGGGTTGGATGATTTCTTCGGCGAAAAAGTTTTGAACTGTTTCAAATTCTTCGATTAAGGCGGAGCGGTCTTTCTGTGCCACTACTTTTGCTAATTGGCTGTAGGTGTTCGCCAATCTCTCAATAGTTTGACATCTGTCTTCTGTTGCCAGCATGATGTCCACACATAAGGGCGGACTTTGGGCAAACAAACGTTTTACTATGTCAATTTCTAAGCGATAACTTGGGGTTGACATCGACAAGCTACGGTTTATGTCTATTCTTTCTGCTGCTAGAAAAACACCGAGACTAAATCTAGAGAAATGCCGCGTTGCTTGAATAATTACCATCATGCGGTCATGTTCTTGAGGAGTGCATACAATCAGCTTGCTACCCTGACTTTCTATGAAGTCTAGAAACCATTGAAATGAATCCTGATTTCGCCCTGGACAAACTACAACTTTTTGGGATAGGAAAGATTTGACAGTTGGGCCAAACATGGGATGTAATCCGATTACAGGCCCAGCATGGAAATCGAGCATTGCTTGTACTGGCTGAGTCTTGATACTGGTAATATCTGCCAGTGCTGTAGTTGGAGCAAGATATTTAGCTGTACGCTTGATTACATCTGTCGTTCTGTCAATAGGCACGCTGATTAAAACTAGGTCTGCTTGGCTTAGCAGTTTATCTGCATTATCCCAATCATTGTGTTCAAGAATGCTAACGTTGTGACCTGCTGCTGACAGTTGTTGTGTAAACAATTTTCCCATTCTGCCAAGTCCGCCGATAATGGTAATTTGTCGGGGTCTGACATTATCCACAGATGGACAGTTACTGGTAACAGCGAGACAACTCGTTACTACATTTTCCCAAACAGATTCCGGAACACCAATCTGGGCAAGAAAGGGAGCAATATAGGAAAGTTGTTCTTCAATTGGAACTTCTGATTCACTCAAAATCGATATGCGATCGCGTAATAGCTTGATTAGAAATTGGTCAGTTTGTTTGAGCTTATCTGGTATCATATAAAACTGCTCGTTAGTATTGTTTTCATTGCTAATGGCTAATTGTTTATTACCATGAGCCATGAACGCGGAGGCTGGGCTTCAAGTCACAGCAAATATTTGCGCCAGTATCATTGAAATTGGCAGCAGGCTCAAGACCAACAAACCATAAGGTAAACTTGCGAAACCAGCTGCAACTGTCGCATCCAAGACTATTAGCGACAATACGCCCGCCTTCACTGCGACTCGAATCAGGTCTGGAGTTGGTTCGCGGACGGCTTTTACAAAAGCAGGTAACACACGCCCAGCGAATAAAACAATAAACGGCAATGCGGCGAAAACTTGATAATCTGGCAAAAGCCCCAGCGCTAATATGCTAACAATGACTGCGCCAACAAATAGCAAAGCTGTTACTCCCGTACTCGCTTTTCCCCCATGTACTTCACCTTGGCTAATAGCAGTGACAGCAGCAATGTATGTGATAGGAATTAAAGCTAAAAACCAGCGTTCTCCTAACATTGCTGGTACAGCACTCACGCCTAGCAATAAATTGCCGCCGCGACAAATGCCCATGTTGACGGGGCCAAGAATTGAGTGGTGTTTGCCGAAAGCATCATATAGTAGGGCGGCAAAGGCGATGGTAGCAGCGATCGCGCCACTCAACCAAGATACTTGCAAGGCTGAAACTATGCCGACAACTAAAAGCAGACTTCCAAGCGCGATCGCACCTTGACGAGATGCGCGATCGCTAGGGATTGGTCTTTCTGGCCGCTCTTTGGCATCCAGTTCAGCGTCGAATACATCATTAAATACTACACCGCCACCGTATAAACCCGTGGTAGCTAGAAGTAACCATGCAAGTGTTGCCGATCCTGTTAGCGTTTGATTTAGGAATGCGATCGCTCCTGAAGCTGCAAAACCAACTAGAATGTCTGCCCAAGCAGTGACAATATTTGCAGGTCGCATTAGCTGTAGATAAGCCCACAAACGGTGGGAACTCAAACTTGCAGCATTCACTGTAATTCTCCGTGATTATAAGATTTTTTCGGGAGTTATGAGGTAAGAAGGCTATTTTTTGCTAATTGTGAATTGACCATTAGCCATTAGCCATTAGCTATTTACTCAATGAGTGCAAAGTCACGGTTAGACTCTACGACTGGTGACTGTCCGCGCAGTACGGAATTTCCGTTGAAAAGTTCGCGTTGGTCAATGGGTAAGGGTTCTAGCCAGTCTGCTTCTTTCATCTGACCGCTTTGGCTATAAGCTGTTAGGGCATTTTCGTAACAGACAGCCCGCACATACTCTTCTGAGATTCCCCGTTCTAGCATTAGCTGGGCTGTCTTAGGGACAGCTAGGGGATCGCTGACTCCCCAATCTGCACTACTGTCTACGATTACGCGATCGCATCCATACTGGCGCACGATCTCCACCATCCTTGCATTCCCCATCTTGGTCTGCGGGTAAATCGTGAAAGCGGCCCAGAAACCTCTATTTAGTACCTCTTCAACAGTTTCCTCGTTGTTGTGGTCTATAATTACCTGCGCTGGATCTAATCCATGCTCAATACAGCGATCCATGCTGCGGCTAGTACCTGCTTTCTTGTTGCGGTGGGGAGTGTGAATCAACACTACCATATCCAATTCTTTTGCTAACTCTAGCTGTAGACGAAAATATTTGTCTTCAGCTGGTGTCATATCGTCATAGCCAATTTCACCAATAGCAACCACGCCCTCTTTACAGGCATAAAGTGGCAACAGTTCCATAACTTCTTCTGCTAACGCCTCGTTGTTAGCTTCTTTCGGGTTCAAGCCAATTGTGCAGTAGTGTTTGATCCCAAACTGGCTGGCTCGGAATCGCTCCCAGCCGACAATGCTGCTGTAATAGTCCTTAAAACTTCCGGCGTTAGTCCGAGGCTGTCCCAACCAGAAGGAAGGTTCAATGACGGCAACAATGCCATACTCTCGCATCACGAGGTAATCGTAACTCGTGCGGGAGGACATATGAATGTGAGGATCGATGAACATCCTGTTGTTAGACATGGTTACTTCTTGAATAATGGATTTCGCAGAGTTATGAGTTATGTGCAACTTTTCTACCCTTTTTAAAAAGGCTCTGAGTTAGAAAGTGGCACATCTCATGAGTTTTGAATTATTAGAAAAGATTTAACTCGAAACTTTTTCAGATTGTGGCTTATTGCATTCATGACCCTGGAAATAAATTTCCGGCTGAAAACTTAAACCCGTTAAACAGGTTGAAATATTTACTCAGGAATCGTGACGATAACTTTAGCTATGAAGCCCCGTAGACGCTTTGCGGCTTCTGGAAGAGTATTTTAGTTCAGGGCTGAATGAATGCCAGAAGTCTATTGTGGCTAAAGCTGCTCCAAGTCAGACGACCCTGCTCAATAGATGATTGCAAGTTTGGGTGACGAGCGAGTAGTTCTTGAGCTTGGGGTAAGGGACATTGAGAACAAGCCAAAGCAGCTGCTTCTTGCTGGACTGGATCAGGAGCGTTCAGCACCTTTTCCAAATCCGCTACTATCCGGGTGTCTGCAAACCGCCCGACTGGTCGCCAGAGTTCCGGCGTTACTGGACGTTTAGCCGCCCAACGTTCGTGAGCATAGTCTGCCAACATCCGCGCTAAATCTGGGTTAGCACGACGGTCGAGTCCGACGATGAGATGCAAGGGACTACCGACAAAAACAGCTTTTAGTACCATTTGGTTCCAGGCGTTGTTGTCGAAATAGTCGGCGGGATAAGGGTTTTGCAATGCGATCGCATTAAACACCGAAGTCATATTACTCCGCACTCCCTCGGCAGCTCTGGCGCAAAGCCGTTCCGGGTAGGGTAATATTGGCAAGCTTTGATAGAGAGCGATTAACTCTCCCACGTCGGCGGTGGTGAAGATTTGCTCAAGCGATCGCAGATATTTCTCCACATTATCCTGCGGCAGCGCCAGTATCAGTAAGGTGCGAGCCGCTTGATCTACGCTCCAATGACCGGGGAACCAACCTCTTTGTATTGCAACTGCTTGTAAGTCTTCTGGTGTCAGCTCCAGATTTTTTTTGCCCGTATAGCGAGGCACAGCACTGAAGGAGGTAAAGAATACTCGCTCCTGATTGCCTTGGGCAATCTGCTTTATCTTCTCATCTAGCCAGGTGAGACTTTCCTTTGTGACATTTTGTGATAGCCAGCAACGCAGTAAGCCGTTTACGCCCTTTAGATCAAGGTCAATTAAAGAATACATAATACTCATTAAAAGGGTTGGCTTTGGTTCAAGGTTCGCCTGGGGTGTGCGAATCGAATCCTAGATTACAAAAGTCATGAATTATGAGTTTATAACTCCTCGCTTCCTAACTCCTTACTCTTAACTTTTAATAATTTAAGGCAAAGTTGCAATGAATAATCTTTTGATACATTGGTCAATTCTTTTGATATTGTTGTGTCTCTACCTTTATGCGATGAGTGCTTCTCCAGCCTTGAGGAGTTGTCTCGTAAAATTGGCGAAATTGGCGGCTGAAATGGCCTGCGTCTTTATAGCCTACTGCTTCAGCAATTTGATTTACTGCCTGGTCGGTTTCTTGGAGTAAGAAAAGCGCCTGTGCCATCCGACGCTTGACAATCCAGCGGTATATGCTCTCTCCGGTATGTTGCCGCACTAAGCTAGTCAGGTAAGCCGGAGAATAACCAAATGCCTGAGCCACATCACAGAGCATTATCGGTTGATGATAATTACTCTCAATAAAATTGAATATCTCAATCATTTGGGGACATTCAGGAAATATTGACTGCGGAGAAGACGCGCTTGCAGTTTCAGTAGGCGGTGAATCTGATCGCTGGTTCTCAGATGAACTCCACTGTAGTAGGGTAGCCTGTTTTTTCAACCGGGTAGCGATCGCGCTCAGCAATTCCTCTCCCATACAAGGTTTAGTGAGATAGTCATCCGCTCCCAGTTCCATGCCTTTGCGGAGGTCAGGTCTTTCCCCCTTGCAACTGACAAAAATGAAAGGAATAATTGCTGTCAGGGGGTTAGAGCGCAGCGTAGATAGGACATCGTAACCATTTGCCTCCGGCATTACAATGTCGCAAATTATTAGGTCGGGTAGCTGTTTTTGTGCCTTTTGAATTCCCAATTTACCGTCTTCAGCATCAATAGTGTAGAAACCTCCAGCTTTAAGGCATTCTACAAAGAAATTTCGCGTTGGGGCATTATCCTCAATCACTAAAATTTTTTTCACCATTTTCCCTATTACTCAACACTTACGTATGCGAACACATCCAGTTTCATCAAGTAAGAAGAGAGCTTGAATATTCAAAAAGCGCAAATTCGTAAAACCAATGACGCACTTCTAGTTTACCAAGCAAATTATGGGCTTCCCCCTAATCAGGTTAAGCCCTTATTTTTACACATTTTTTTTTGCTGAATGAAACAAGATAAAGTTGCTTGGTGGAGACTAGGTAGGTTTTAAATTAGGTTAATCTCTCCTCTACGAAAATTCTCTTTTTAATATTAATATTTGTAAATACTCCTAAAGACAGAGATAAAAAACATCGTGTGTTTATCTATACAAGGCAAGTCAATAAAATATAAACTGATTAAGTTTATAGGGCTTGAAGCCTTGCTGTGAGCCAATTACAGCAAAGTATACGGCAATAGTTACGTATATATAAAGAACAAAATCGAAAGAATTGACAAATACATCAATAGATTATTCATTGCAGCCTTGTCTTAAAGTTTTGTAAGCTTCTTCACAGGGAAGACCCAACACGAAAGTGCTGTTAACTCAAATTTAATAATTAATAGAGTGAGCAAGCACTAAAAAATACAAAAAGAACAAAGAAAACTTGTTGCGTTCTAAAGTTAGGTTAGTGAATCTGACGCAACAGAAAGAACCTAGTTGAAGCCTATTAAAGGGCTTGACTTTAATTTAAGAATTTTAATCGGGCAGTCGAGGCATAAAGGGAAGGCACTCCTAGAGATTACATATTCTCAGTGCTGCTGGGTGATGTTCAAATTTTTAAGAAGCATACAGGGACTTGCTTCAACTTCCTAGAAGTATCGCAACCAAACGACCGAAAACTATATACCAACTCCAATGAGTATTGAGTCCTACAAAGCATTCGCAACAGATACCTACACCTATGTAGATTCCGCGCCAGCCGATCCGACGCGCAATTATCAAAGCATCGATGACTCAAATATCAAGCCGGTTCTTAGCAACCAGCCGGAAGTACCGCTTAGTGTCGCCGAAGCGATCGCTTCGATGCTGGAAGAATTGGGAGTAAGCTACGCTTTTGGTGTCGCCGGGGGTGCAATGGCATCGCTTTGGGGTTCCCTGTCTAATAGCCTAATGCAGGTGCTTAACTTTCGTCATGAAAGCGGAGCCGCCTTTGCAGCCGTTGAAGCGTACTTTGCCACAGGTCGTCCGGCTGTTGTATTCACCACAGCCGGGCCAGGAATCACCAACGCGCTGACCGGACTTTTTGCAGCGCGTGGTGAAGGTGCAAAAGTGATTCTCCTGTCAGCTTGCACCACAGCACCGCAACGCGGACGCTGGGCTATCCAAGAAACCAGCGGATACACATTGCCGAAATCCGGGATATTTAGTTCAGGCGAGTTGTTCAACTATGCAACAACTATTGAGTCCCCTGAAGAACTTCCACAGATTTTTCGCAGACTTGCCTTGGGACTGTCACAACCGGGTGGTTTTGTCGCCCATTTGAGTATTCCCACCGGAGTTCAGACAATGGTGAATACATCTTTGCCTCGGTTAGATTTGTCTCATTCTCTGTTCGCGCCGAGTCCCGAAGCGATCGCAAAATGCGTACAGATGCTTTCACAAGGATCGTTTGCCATCTGGGTTGGCTTCGGGGCGCGGGGTGCAGGGGATGCAATTCGCCAACTTGCCGAAAAAACGGGGGCGGCTGTGATGTGTTCGCCGCGTGGTAAGGGCATCTTCCCAGAAGATCATCCTCAGTTTGTCGGTGTCACAGGCTTGGGCGGTCATGCTTCGGTACTGACATATATGCAAGAGCAACCGCCTTTGCATACCTTGGTGCTGGGAACGCGACTCGGCGAACCTACTTCTTTCTGGAGTAATTCCCTGGTTCCCTCTGGGGGATTCATTCATGTTGATATTGACCCAGAAGTGCCTGGGGTTGCCTATCCATTTGTGAAAACGTTGCCCGTTCAATCTGACGCGGGCGTGTTTGTAGAAGCGTTGCTGAAGCAATTGCCAGAACGCCCTAGTGGGTCAGAGGCGGTGTCCCTGCCTAATCCTGAACGGGAAGCGATCGCTCCCGGCGCAGACAGCCCAGTGCGCCCGGAAATACTCATGGATGCAATTCAACGCACCATCGTTGAAGGCAGTGATGCAATAGTAATGGCAGAGTGCGGAAACTCATTTACTTGGGCAACTCACCTGCTGCGATTTTCCCAATCAAATCGTTACCGAGTCAGCACCGGAGTTGGATCGATGGGTCATACTGTCGCGGGTGTTGTCGGTGCAGCCCAAGCACGAAATGGCAAAGCTGTTGCCATTGTCGGAGATGGAGCCATGCTGATGAACAACGAAATCAGCACAGCTGTGAAATACCAAATTCCCGCCGTTTGGATTGTACTTAACGATGCCCGCTACAATATGTGCCATCAAGGGATGACATTGCTGGGACTCAAAGGTGCAGATGCGGCAATTCCCCCTGCGAATTTCGTTCAGATTGCTTGCGGGATGGGAGCTGAAGGGATTCGCGTCGAAAAAGAGTCTGATCTGCAAGCGGCATTAGAGAAAGCGATCGCATCCACCGTCCCCTTCGTTGTCGATGTCGCTATCGATGCCAATCGACCTGCACCATCCAAAGGGCGTAATCAGAGTCTTGCTGCACAAGGAGCCCTATCAACCCCGGTTAAGCACCTTTCATTCCCATTAGTTTAACCAAACTAGGGAAAAAGTAATTTTTAGGTTGGGCTTACCGTGTGGAAACCCAACAACTTGCTAAGGGAATCTTCAAGCCCCTCCCCGCGTAGGGGTGAGGTTGGGGAGCGAAAAGTTTGATCAGAGCCTTCCTCCGCTCAAAGCTTTTCAAGAGAGAGGTTTCTTCGCGGCGAGACCGAACCTACCTTCTCTCCCACTCCCCAATCCCCAGTCCCCAATCCCTAATTAGGCGTATCAGGAGAGCTGTGTGAAACTGTTTGAAACTACGAAAGAAATGGGTCATGAGCAAGTTCTCTTCTGCCATGACAAAGAATCAAATCTTAAAGCAATTATCGCCATCCATGACACCGGGCTAGGTTCCGCAATGGGTGCAACACGTCTGTGGCCTTATGTAACCGAAGAAGATGCCTTGCGGGACGCACTTCGTCTTAGTCGCGGCATGACCTACAAAGCAGCCTGTGCCAACATTCCAGTCGGCGGCGGAAAAGCAGTAATTATTGCTAATCCGGAAAATAAAACCGATGAACTTTTCAGAGCCTACGGACGTTTTGTAGAAAGCCTAAACGGACGTTTTATTACCGGGCAAGATGTAAATCTTTCTCCTCAAGATGTTCGTCAAATTAGTAAAGAAACAAATCATGTTGTCGGTACTTCAGAAAAATCTGGAGGCCCAGCACCCATAACATCTATAGGAGTTCTTTTAGGAATCAAAGCTGCTACAGAGTTCCGGTTGCAAAGAAATGAACTTGCTGGGTTAAAAGTCGCAGTACAAGGACTGGGAAATGTAGGTAAGAATCTCTGCCAGCGCTTACATGAACACGACGTAAAACTCTTTGTCACCGATGTAAGTAAAGAGAAGACAGAAGAGATAAAACGTTTATATGGGGCAACCGTTGTTGAACCCAACGAAATTTACTCTCTTGAGGTTGATGTTTTTGCTCCTTGTGCATTAGGAGGAATTCTTAATAGTTCCACAATTCCTCAGCTTAAAGCTCTAATTGTGGCTGGTGCTGCAAATAACCAGCTTGAAGATGAGCATATACACAGTAAACTCCTTGAATCAAAGGGAATCCTTTATTGCCCAGATTACGTAATTAACGCTGGAGGATTAATCAACGTTTACAACGAAATGATTGGATATGAGGAGGAAAAAGCCTTAAGCCAATTAAATAACATCTACAGCACTTTATTAGAGATTTTTGAAAGTGCTGAAAAAGAAGGTTATACAACTTATGAAGCCTCTAAAGTTTTGGCTGAAAAGCGAATTCTGAAAGCTAAGCATATCAAGCTTATGCAGCAAACAAATTGAAGGAGTGAACCGTGGAAAGAAATACGTTTGCAACGTCTGCTTATATCGCAACTTCGCCGCAAATAGCCTTTGACTACCTGTGTAGTTTGAAAAATCTGGACGAGTGGACTCTCTTCAGCCGGATGGTAGAGCAAGTTGACGAAGATACCTGGCTGGGGACGGCATCTGGCTATCACAAAAATCTCTACTATCACGTTAAAAAACTAGAAAATCCGCTATTTTACGGCATTGAATGGCACTGCGGATTTGAGTATCAGAAATATTTTCAAGTTTACCCTGTGTTGCTTTTTCCAGCTGACTACATCGAGCCGGGAACTGATGAAAAAGGCGTCTATTTTCACTGGCTAAGTTTTGTCGATCCCAAACGACAAACTCAGATGATTATGCAGGGAATTCACACGGTACACACTTCCGAGTGTCGTTCTCTCAAAGGTGTTTTGGAACGCAAAGCTGGTCTTACCGCAGCAGCGAAAGGACGCTATTTTATCGATACTGACACCATCTATGTTGATGCGCCAATTGAAATTGGGGTTGAATACTTAAAAGATTTGCGAAACATAAATGAGTGGGCGCATTTACTGCGACCAAATGGCGAGATTAATCCTGAATTCGGTGAATTCAAGGATGAATATGACCAGAAGGTGAAAGTTTCTCTGAGACTGCATACTTTGAGCAAATATTGCTTGCTTGAGCAGGAAAATTTCTATCCAGACTACGACTTTTATCAGCGGTCTGTGGCGCTGATTATCCCAACATCTTATGCTTTCGGAGACCCGGAAGCTCCTGGGTTCATCCTGCATCGGATTACATTTTGGAAAACAGGTGAAACTCTCGCTCACGGCAAACTCCAGATTGAGGATTTTGGGGCTGAGAGCATGAACATTAAGCGATTCGCAGAAGCGAAAGCTGGCAACGTTAAGTCGTTTGATCGTGGGATGAGTTATGTACCCAATTAAAAATTAGCTTTTTGCTAATGTCTACTTCTCAAAAATTACTTAGAGCCAATATCGCCTGAAATGAAACTGAAGCAATTTTCTATTGCATTTCTAACTTTTTGTAGTGTCGCTGTTGTAGGAGCAAAAGCCGCAGAAGCAGTATCGTTTACAATACTTGCGGACGGTCTTGATAATGCAAAGGGTCTTAGCTTTGGCCCTGACGGTGCGCTGTATGTTACAGAGGCGGGAACGGGGGGAAACGGGGTTTGCGTTCCATCACCGAGCGCCCAAGGCGATTCTTTATGTTATGGAACAAGTGGTGCAGTAACCAAAATTGAGAATGGGACTTTCAAGCGGATACTTACCGGACTTCCTTCGGTAGCATTACCAGACGGTACGGGAGCTGCTGGCCCTCACGATATAAAATTTGATGCCAAAGGTTCGCCTTATGTTCTGGTTGGGTATGCTGCTAATCCAGCTTTACGCGATCGCATAATCGGTGACACTGACCTTGGCAAAATCATCTCTCCCGACTTCAATACAAATTCGTGGAGCAGTATTGCAGATTTAGCTAACTATGAACTCGCGAACAATCCCGATGGCGGCGATTTAGTTAGCAATCCTTTGGATTTTCTCATAGATGGCAATAACTTTGTTGTAGTTGATGCAGGTGCGAACGACTTGCTGGGTGTAGGGATTGATGGGAACGATTTGAGAGCGATCGCGCTCCTTCCCACCCAGATATTGACTAATCCAGTCTTTCCAGGCCCTGACTCCGTACCTTTCGATCCCGGACAGGTGCCTCCTACTGGTATTCCTGATACACCACCATTGCAGTTTCCAGTTCAACCAGTACCCTCAGCTGTGGCAAAAGGTTTGGATGGTGCTTATTACGTCAGCGAATTTACTGGTTTTCCTTTTCCCGAAGGTGGAGCAAAAATCTATCGTGTTGGTGCTGATGGTCAACCAACCGTCTACGCTGATGGCTTTACGCAACTAACAGACTTGGAATTCGATGCTGCGGGTAATTTGTATGCCTTGCAGTACGCCAATCAGTCAGCCTGGAAAGGTAATTTAGACGCAAGTCTCTTCAAAATAACCCCAGATGGCGATCGCACAACTCTCCTGGGCGGTAATGGCCTAGAGTCGCCTACTTCCCTGACTCTGGGCCCCGATGGTGCAATCTACGTCACAAATCGCGGCGGTCGCCCTGGACAAGGGCAAGTCCTAAGAATTGACAATCCAAAGTCTGTCCCTGAACCCGCTTCTGTTCTAAGCATATTAACGCTTGGTGCTTTGGGTGTTGCGCGATCGCACAAGGGCAGAACCACTAAACGGCTCAGAAATAAAGTCGTGGCGACTTGCTAAAAGTCAACCCTCAACTGACAAATTTTCTCAATTCACTAATACCCACTCTTGCGACAAATGAAAGCAAAGCATACTATCACATTTCTCACTGTTTGTCTTGCCGCGATTACTGGAGCAAAAACAGCCGAAGCTGCATCGCTGAAGATAATTGCCGACGGTCTTGATAATGCACGCGGTGTTAGCGTTGGCCCTGATGGTAGCATCTGGGTTACAGAGACAGGTGTGGGAGGAAACGGAGGATGCGTACAATCGCCAAGCGTACAATTCGCTCCTTTATGTTCTGGGAGTAGTGCCGCAATTACAAGAATTAAAGACGGTAAGCAAGAGCGTCTATTCACAGGACTACCATCTCTAGCGATACAGCCTTCTGGTATTGAAGGTGCCGGCCCTCAAGACATCAAATTTGATGCAAACGGCAACGCTTACCTGGTTTATGGGTTTGCTGGTAATCCAGCCAACCGCGAAGAAGTATTCAACGAACCTATTTTTGGAAAACTCTACGGTTTCGACACGAACACAGGTGCGTTCACAAATACGCTTGCCGATCTGGCAGCCTTTGAACTCGCCAATAATCCCGATAAAGGCGATGTGATTACCAACCCCTATGCTCTGACAATTAAGGGTAATACTGCTTACGTCGTTGATGCGGGTGCGAACACCTTGGTTAATGTGGCACTAGATGGCAGTGGGATAACAGGAGTAACTCCGTTCTTTAGCCGCCCGTTTGCAAATCCCGAATTCCCACCAATCGATCCAAATCAGCCTTTACCTCCCCCACCGCCTGGTGTCGATCCCAATGCACCGCTAGACGTTATTCCTCTGCAACCAGTACCCACAGGTGTCGCAGTTGGGCCCGATGGTGCTTTATATGTAAGCGACTTCTCAGGTTTTCCTTATCCCGAAGGTGGGTCGCGGATCTATCGCATCGGGGATGATGGTACCCCAACACTCTTCGCAGATGGCTTTACGCAACTCGCTGACTTGGAATTTGATTTAAACGGCAATTTGTTGGCTTTACAGTACGCGGATCAGCCAGCCTGGAAGAATGATTTCGCTGCTTCTCTGTTCCAAATAGCCCCTGATGGTAAGCGCACAACTCTCGTCGCTGCTGGTGAAGGGCTAGAGTCGTCTACTTCCATCCATGTTGGTGCTGATGGTGCTATTTATGTCACCAACAAAGGCGATCGCCCCAACGCCGGACAAGTCCTGAGAGTTGATACCACAGCAAGTGTCCCCGAACCTTCTTCTGTACTCAGTCTATTAGCGATTGGCGCTTTAGGTGCCACTGCCAAACTGAAAGGCAAACGCAAGCAGTTAGCTCACACAGAAGAGACAGCGTAACCGAAAAACCTTAGGCCCAACCCCTCTTTGCAAAGACGGGTTGGGGTGAGGTCATAACCAAACATTTACAATTTCAGGAGTTTCAATTATGGGATTAGTAAAAAATCTGTCCCTTGCGATCGCCAGCACCGGATTTCTAGTTCTGGCAGCAGCTGAAGCCAAATCGCTAACTTTAACCTACGAGCGTAGTATTGGCAGTCCTGGTTTCGGCCCTGGGCAGCTGTTTGTTCCCCAAGGCATAACGGTGGATGCCTCCGGGAATACCCTCATAAGTAACGGTCGCGGTCGTAACCCAGACGGCAGTTTTAACCCGGACATCGGTAACAAAGTTGAAGTATTCGACCCTCAAGGTAACTATATAGGAGCAATAGGCGAGGGCGGCAAAGGCCCCGGACAATTCGACGAGCCATCAGCTTTAGAAATCGATCCGGATACGGGGAATTTGTATGTAGGTGATGTTTTCAACAACCGCGTTAATGTCTACGATCCCCAAGGTGACTTTATTAACTCTTTTGGCTCATTTGGCGGACTCATACCCGGTAGGGCTTTCTTTGGCCCATCTGGTGTGACATTCGACAAAGCTGGCAATGTGTATGTGGGTGATTTTAGCGGCGACAAGATCAACAAATACAGTAAGGACGGCGAGCTAATCGGTTCCATTGGCAGCTCTGGCACCGAACCTGGGCAGTTCCAAGGGCCAGCAGGGTTGAGAATTTCCCCAGTTAGTGGAAATTTCTTTGTGAGTGACCAGTTTAACAACCGCGTTCAGGTACTTACGCCAGAAGGTGAGCCGATCTTGACATTTGGCAAACAAGGCACTGGGCCTGGAGAGTTTAACCAGCCAATTGGCATAGAAGTGGACGAGGAAGAGAATATTTATGTGGCTGATTCTATCAACAGCCGCGTTCAGGTATTTGATAAAAACGGTAACTTCCTCACTGCATTTGGTTCAGCTGTCGCAGCACCACCTCCCCAACTAGGTGAGCCACCCTTTGGCAACCCCCTCGACCTCACTCCTGGCAAATTTAACTGGACTGCTGGCACAAGCTACAAAGATGACAAACTCTATGTGGGCGATTTCTTCCAAGGTCGCGTCCAGGTCTTAAACGTAGACAGAACCGCAGTACCTGAACCTTCCTCAGTATTGAGTTTAGCGTTCCTGGGGATTGGAGCGGCGGCGACATTGAAAAAAAGACAACAAAAGTCAGTCATCTTGACAAGCGATCGCGATCGCACTGCTGTTTAGCAACTAAACACGAGACAGAAGCGGGGGCATAGAAAAACAAAAGACAAGCGTCATAAAGCAAGTGAAGGTTTGTCTTTTTGATGTTCCTCCGTCTCTAACAAATTTTTTCCTAAGAATAAGAGGACTATTACTGATGGACGCAAATGAATCCAGGGGTAGCAACCCGTTTGCTGGTGGCAACCCATCATCTACTGGTAACAGCAACCCAAATAGCGGTGGCACCTTGCCTCGGCAATCACCCTTTGATCGGCTGTCTGTAGTTCTTGGCGATAACTCACCCTTTGGTGGAAGCGGTTCTCCTACAGGTGGTAATTCCTTTAACGACCTACCCTATGGTGGCAACCCGTTTGCTGGTGACAATCTCTTCACTATCTTCGGTGGCGGTGCCAACCCCCTGAGTCGTAGTAACAACTCATCTACTGGTGGAAGCAACCCGTTTGCTGGTGGCGGTAGTGGCGGTGGAAGCAACCCGTTTGCTGGTGGCGGTAGTGGCGGCGGAAGTAACCCGTTTGCTGGTGGCGGTGGAAGTAACCCGTTTGCTGGTGGCGGTGGAAGTAACCCGTTTGCTGGTGGCGGTGGAAGTAACCCGTTTGCTGGTGGCGGTGGAAGTAACCCGTTTGCTGGTGGCGGTGGAAGTAACCCGTTTGCTGGTGGCGGTGGAAGTAACCCGTTTGCTGGTGGCGGTGGAAGTAACCCGTTTGCTGGTGGCGGTGGAAGTAACCCGTTTGCTGGTGGCGGTAGTGGCGGTGGAAGCAATCCTTTCGCTGGCGGTAGTGGCGGTGGAAGCAACCCGTTTGCTGGTGGCGGTGGAAGCAATCCTTTCGCTGGCGGTAGTGGCGGCGGAAGCAATCCTTTTGCTGGTGGCGGTAGTGGCGGCGGAAGCAACCCGTTTGCTGGTGGCGGTGGAAGCAATCCTTTCGCTGGTGGTAGTGGCGGCGGAAGCAATCCTTTCGCTGGTGGTAGTGGCAGCGGAAGTAACCCGTTTGCTGGCGGTAGTGGCGGTGGAAGCAATCCGTTTGCTGGTGGCGGCGGAAGCAATCCTTTCGCTGGTGGTGGTAGTGGCGGAAGTAACCCGTTTGCTGGTGGCGGTGGAAATAATCCGTTCGCTGGTGGTGGTAGTGGCGGAAGCAATCCGTTCGCTGGTGGCGGTAGTGGCGGTGGAAATAATCCGTTCGCTGGTGGCGGTAGTGGCGGAAGCAACCCGTTTGCTGGTGGCGGCGGAAGTAACCCGTTTGCTGGTGGCGGAAGCAACCCGTTCGCTGGTGGTAGTGGCGGAAGCAACCCGTTCGCTGGTGGTAGTGGCGGAAGTAATCCGTTCACTGGTGGCGGTAGTGGCGGTGGAAGTAATCCGTTCGCTGGTGGCGGTGACGTATCGTTCAATAGTAGCAACGCACCCATTGGGAATGGTAACAGGGACATCGGAAGCGATAACGCAACCATCGGCAATGGTAACTCGGACTTCAGTAGCGACAATGCAACCATTGGTAATGGTAATTGGCAATTTGGAAGCGATAACGCAACCATCGGTAATGGTAACTGGCATTGGGACGGAAGTAGCGACAATGCAACCATTGGCAATGGCAATTGGTATTTAGACTACGTTAGCGATAACGCAACCTTGGGTAATGGTAATTGGCACTTTGGAAGCGATAACTCAACTATCGGTAACGGTAACTGGGACTTCGGAAGTAACAACACAGTCATTGGTAATGGCAATTGGCTGTTCACCAGTAATAACACAGTCGTTGGTAATGGCAACTGGCTAGTTGATGGTGACAACATCACCAGCCCAGAGACATTATTGCCAGAGATAAAGACTACTGTTGACGATTTGATTAACTCCCTCATGGGCAGGATTGGTGAAGATTTTATTGGGTTAACAGGCAATTTGGGGGAATCGGAAACTCAGACGTTTAACCGGCTCATCCTTGCCAAAGATACTGGTACTAATGACGGTAATGTTCAGCCTGTCCCTGAACCTGGATTTTCAACACCGCTGGTAGTGCTGGGACTCTCGTTTTTACTGTGTTCAAGGTTCAAAAAGCGGAGTAGACAGAAGCTTAGCGTCTAATACTAATTTACTGTTTTGACGCCACATTGAAGATTCCCTCAAACCCCCTTTTAAAGGGGGTTAAGAAGAAGCTTAAGTGTAACGAGAAAAAATGTGAATTGGTATAAAAATTGGCACATAAGGAAAATATTGGCAAAAGCAAAATTTGAGTATGAGTTGGGGAACTTTCTCAAATAGGGCTATTAATACCGACTTTTAACTAGAATTTGGATTGACTTTATTATGTTTTTTGATTCCCACAGCTATATAACCAGAGGCGGCGTTCACATAACTCGTTCCATAATTGAAATTTCAATGGAAACTGCCATTGAAGAGATTTTGGGGCGCATTAATTCTCAGCGGGGAGGTTTGCTTGCAAGCAGCTACGAATACCCAGGAAGATACAAGAGATGGGCTATAGGTTTTGTTAATCCACCCCTGGAACTCGCTACACGCGATCGCTCTTTCACTCTGACAGCGCTTAACGAGCGCGGAGTGGTGCTTTTGGCTTATTTGGCAGAGCGTTTAAAGTCGCGATCGCAACTTCAGGAAATCACTCTGGAAAAGTATTTTATCACTGGTTCTATAAAACCAACAGAAGAATCTTTCCCCGAAGAAGAGCGCAGCAAGCAACCTTCTGTCTTCACTATTGTTCGTGATATACTACATTCTTTTTACAGCATTGAAGACGAACATCTGGGGTTGTATGGTGCGTTTGGCTACGACTTGGTATATCAGTTTGAGTCAGTTTCCCAGCTTCAAGAACGTCCAGCAGATCAGCGGGATTTGGTGCTATATCTGCCTGATGAATTGACGATAGTTGACTACTACCTTCAGAGCGCATATCGTATCCAATATGAATTTGATACTGTGCATGGCAATACCAATGGTTTACCTCGTACAGGTGAGGTAATTGATTACAAAGGTAAGTGTCTTACCCGCCATCAAATATCTGATCATGCACCCGGAGAATACGCCAACCAAGTTAACAAAGCACTTGATTATTTCAAAAGAGGGGATTTATTTGAGGTCGTTCCCAGTCAAAGCTTTTTTGAAGTATGCGAAACCTCCCCTGCTAAACTGTTCCAAACATTAAAGCAGATAAATCCCAGTCCCTATGGATTCATCTTTAATTTAGGTGGGGAATATCTGATTGGTGCATCGCCAGAGATGTTTGTGCGTGTTGAAGGAAGGCGCATTGAAACGTGTCCGATCAGCGGTACTATCGTGCGCGGACAAGATGCTATTGATGACGCGGATCGCATTCGTCAGTTGCTCAATTCCCGCAAGGATGAATCTGAGTTAACAATGTGTACTGATGTCGATCGTAATGACAAATCTCGCATTTGCGAACCTGGATCAGTAAGAGTAATTGGTCGTCGCCAAATTGAGTTATACAGTCACTTGATCCATACAGTAGATCATGTTGAGGGAATATTGCGACCTGAGTTTGATGCTTTGGATGCCTTTTTAAGTCATACTTGGGCAGTGACGGTGACGGGCGCTCCAAAACGGGCAGCAATGCAGTTTATTGAACAGCACGAACGTAGCGCCAGACGTTGGTATGGTGGAGCCGTTGGATGCTTAACTTTTAATGGCAATTTGAACACTGGTTTAATTCTGCGAACTATGCGTTTGAAAGATGCGATCGCAGAAGTTCGAGTTGGTGCTACTGTCCTTTATGACTCGGTTCCAGAAGCGGAAGAACGGGAAACTCTTACCAAGGCAGAAGCTCTTTTTCAAACAATTCGCCAAGCTAAACAAACGAGTGTTGAAGCTCTACCAAATAGTTCGGTAGTTGGCGAGGGGAAAGTTCGTTTCGGAGAAAACAAGCGTGTCTTATTAATAGACTATGAAGACTCGTTTGTGCATACCCTTGCTAACTACATCCGCCAGACTGGTGCTACAGTCACAACGCTACGTCATGGTTTCTCAGAAGAAATTCTTGATAGTAATCCAGACTTAGTTGTTTTATCTCCTGGCCCTGGCAGACCCAGTGAATTTCATGTCCCAGAAATGGTAAAAGCTTGCGTACAGCGACAAATTCCCATCTTCGGAGTTTGTTTAGGTTTGCAAGGAATTGTTGAAGCTTTCGGGGGTGAACTGGGAGTTCTCAACTATCCACAACATGGTAAGTCATCGCGTGTTTTTGTCACAGATTCAGAATCGGGTCTTTTCCAAAACTTACCGCAATCTTTTGAAGTCGGTAGATATCACTCATTGTTTGCTCTGCCAGATTTATTGCCTGAAGAACTGAAAGTTACAGCTATTTCCCATGATGATGTGATTATGGGAATTGAGCATAAGATACTCCCAATCGCCGCAGTCCAGTTTCACCCAGAATCTATCATGACGCTTGGTGGAGAAGTTGGTCTGGCGATTATTATCAACGCGATCCGTACCTATGCAAAAGGTAGTGATTCCTCAAATCTGGTGGAAGAGAAGATGACTGTTCAGGAAAATCTGGATGGGGATTTGCAAGTTAATTCCGACTTTTCCACTGTCCGACATTAAAGCGATCGCGTTTGTTCTTAACTCAAGTTACCCCAATGCAAATCCATCGCAATCCGCAAAATCTCGAAGTCAATATTCTGCAACAGATTGTAAAGTACAAGGAGCAAGAAGTTGCTCAAAGCAAAGAACAGCTACCTTTAGTAACTCTTCAAGAGCAGCTAAATGATGCTCCTTGTCCAAAAGATTTTCTGATGGCTTTACAGCATTCAAATTGCCCTAGTTTGATTGCAGAAGTCAAGAAAGCGTCACCTAGTAAAGGAGTAATTCGAGCGGATTTTGATCCAGTTGCGATCGCGCAAAGCTATCAGCGGGGTGGAGCAACCTGTCTGTCTGTGCTAACCGATCGCAAATTCTTCCAGGGTAGCTTTGAAAATCTGCATCTTATTCGTCAGCGCGTCACACTACCGCTACTCTGCAAAGAGTTTATCATTGACCCCTACCAAATTTATCTAGCGCGGACGGTGGGAGCGGATGCGGTGCTGCTAATTGCAGCCATCTTATCGGATGGAGAGCTGCAAAACTTTCTGAATATTGCTTGTGATCTGGGTATGAACGCTCTATTAGAGGTGCATACCTTAGCAGAACTCGACCGGGTGCTAAAGCTCTCAAACGTGCGATTAGTGGGGATTAACAACCGTAATCTGGATAATTTTACGGTTTCGCTAGGAACTACACAGCAAATAATGGCACAGCGGCGGGAAAAGCTGCACAGTTTAGGGATAACGGTTGTTAGTGAATCGGGTCTGTACACAAGAGCTGATTTAGACCTTGTGGCTGAGGCTGGTGTCCGTGCAGTTCTGGTAGGAGAGTCTTTAGTTAAGCAAACGGATGTAGAGCAAGCTGTACGCAGTCTGCTAAGGCTTGATCCCCCCGCCTACGGCGACCCCTTAAAAAGGGGGTTGGGGAGCATACCCCTGGTATAAATAGCTCTGCTTTTTAACGGGTTTAACTCAACAACAGCCCCCCTTTTTTAGGGGAGTTGGGGGATCTCCGCGAGATGAACACCACTAACCGAGATGTATTGAGGTAATCCCATGAAAGCAATGGTCATAAAAGACTTCGGCGGTTCAGAAGTCTTTGAACTCCGCGAGATAGATAAACCAACACCAGGTAAAAACGAACTTTTGGTGAAAGTTTATGCAACCTCCGTTAACCCTGCTGACTGTGGGGTGCGTCAAGGGGTATTTGGCCCAAGAATCAAACTACCTGCAATTCTCGGCTATGACGTTTCCGGTGTTGTCGAAGCGATCGCGGAAAATGTGAGGGATTTTCAAGTAGGCGATGAGGTATATTATGCCATCGGACTTATGGATGGCGACGGTGCCAACGCTGAGTATCATGTAGCGAATGAATCGATTGTCGCCAAAAAGCCCGCAAATTTATCCCATCAAGAAGCAGCTAGCGTACCCGTAGCAGGCGGTACAGCGTGGGCTGCACTGATCGACCGGGCAAATATCAAAATCGGTGAAACTGTACTAATTCACGGTGGTGCAGGAGGTGTAGGCTCGTTTGCTATCCAAATCGCTAAGGCGGCGGGTGCATACGTTTATACAACTTGCGGCGGCTACGATGTTGATTTAGTGAAGTCCATCGGTGCAGACAGAGCAATTGACTACCGAAACGAAAACTTTGTTGAGATCATTCAGCGCGAAACAGGCGGACAAGGGGTTGACGTTTGTTTGAGTACGGTTGGCGGCGAAGTTTTCGCCCAAAGCCTGATAGCAACCAAAGTTGATGGTCGTGCTGTCACGATAACTGGCGTACAGGGCGACCTCAATATCGCTATTGGGAAAAATATTACTGTTCACTTTGTCCATTTAGAGCGTCCCCGCCCTAAACTCGAAGCGCTAAGAACCTTAATTGAACGAAGTCAAATCAAGCCTGTTGTCGGGATGACCTTTGGGCTTAATCAAGTTGACCAAGCGCATAAAAAGCTTGAACAGGGCGGCGAGGGCGTGCGCGGCAAAATCGTTTTACAAGTTGCATAAGTTGCTAATTGTTCCACGATTAGCCATTAGCAATTAGCCATTTTTAAAGGAATATCAGAATGAATTCTATCTCTGATTGTTTTGAGTCTTTACGCGATCGCAACCAGTGCGCTTTGATTCCTTTTGTCACAGCTGGAGATCCTGACCTGGATACAACAGCAGAGGCTTTACGAATCTTAGATCGCAATGGTGCTGACATGATTGAGTTGGGCGTTCCCTACTCAGATCCGCTGGCAGATGGCCCTGTGATTCAAGCAGCAGCAACTCGCGCTTTGAAACAAGGAACCAGGTTAGAACAGGTTTTAGAGATGCTTCAGGCTGTCAGTCCTGGCTTAAAAGCGCCTCTGATTCTATTTACTTATTACAATCCAATTTTGAACCGGGGCATTCAGCAGTTTCTAGAGGACATTGCGAGTGCAGGGGTAAGAGGGTTGGTGGTTCCTGATTTGCCATTCGAGGAAGCTTCAAACCTGCTACAGCTTGCTGCTGCTTTGGACATTGAAGTAATCTTGCTGACGGCTCCCACCAGTTCCAAGGAACGCATTGAAGCGATCGCGCAACAGTCTCAGGGATTTATTTACCTGGTGAGTGTCACTGGCGTTACCGGGATGCGATCGCAAGTCCAAGGACGGGTTAAGGATTTGTTACTAGAGATGCGCGCCGTAACCGACAAGCCTATTGGCGTTGGTTTTGGCATCTCTGGAATAGAACAAGCTCGTCAGGTAAAGGATTGGGGTGCAGATGCCGTAATTGTGGGAAGTGCCTTTGTGAAACGTTTGGCATCTGGTACTCCAACTCAAGGACTGCAAGCTGTTGAGGAACTTTGTCGAGAGTTAAAAGACGCGATCGCTCCCACACAAATCCCGCAAGTTTTGTCCAATTGACTGATTGAACACGATGTGATAAACGAGGAAATTAACAGTGACAACCACAAAAGACATTTATACTCTAGCTTCACCCATTACCCAGCGACCCGATATCTTGGGTCGGTTTGGTCGCTTCGGCGGTAAGTACGTCCCTGAAACTTTGATGCCTGCACTCAGCGAGCTAGAAACAGCGTTTGAGCAATATCGCAGCGATCCTAGTTTCCAAGACGAACTCCAAAACCTGATGCGAGACTATGTAGGACGACCCAGCCCCCTGTACTTCGCGGAGCGTTTAACTGCCCGCTATGCTCGGACTGATGGCACAGGGCCGCAAATTTACCTCAAACGCGAAGACTTAAACCATACAGGCGCTCACAAAATTAACAATGCGCTGGCTCAGGTACTATTAGCAAAGCGCATGGGCAAGCAGCGAGTTATTGCTGAGACGGGCGCAGGTCAGCATGGTGTCGCCACCGCAACGGTTTGCGCGCGTTTTGGTCTGGAGTGCGTAATCTACATGGGCGTTCACGATATGGAGCGACAAGCTCTCAACGTGTTTCGGATGCGGCTGATGGGGGCAGAAGTTCGTCCAGTGGAAGCAGGAACAGGAACGCTCAAGGATGCCACTTCGGAGGCGATTCGGGACTGGGTGACAAATGTGGAGACTACCCATTATATTCTCGGTTCCGTTGCTGGGCCTCATCCCTACCCAATGATGGTGCGCGATTTCCACGCGGTAATTGGCTTAGAAACTCGCGCCCAGTGTCTGGAAAAATGGGGAGGGCTACCGGATATTCTGCTTGCTTGTGTGGGTGGTGGTTCCAACGCAATCGGACTGTTCCACGAGTTTGTGGATGAATCAACAGTACGGATGATTGGCGTTGAAGCTGCGGGTGAAGGTGTAGATACCGAGAAGCACGCAGCGACTCTGACGCAAGGGCGAATTGGTGTTCTGCACGGTGCGATGAGCTACTTACTGCAAGATGATGATGGTCAAGTTATCGAGGCGCATTCTATTAGCGCTGGACTAGACTATCCCGGTGTTGGCCCTGAGCATAGTTATCTCAAGGAACTTGGGCGCGCCGAATATTACAGCGTGACGGATCAACAAGCTTTAGACGCATTTAAGCGAATGTCGCAGTTGGAGGGGATTATCCCAGCGCTGGAAACTGCTCATGCGATCGCATACTTAGAAACTCTCTGCCCGCAACTAGCTGACAATCAACGCATTGTGATTAACTGCTCTGGGCGTGGTGACAAGGATGTGCAAACAGTTGCCAAGTTTTTGCACATTGCTTAAATCCTACTGATTAGACTTCACCCTACTGCTTTTGGGTGAAGCCTAATTACGATCCGAACATTTTGTACGCAAACATATTAACAGGGACTTAAAAGATGATCGTGATTATGAAAAGCGGCTCTCCAGAAGCGGAGATTGATCGCCTTAGCCAAGAGTTCAGCTCTTCTTGGGGGCTGACATCACAAAAAATCGTCGGTAAACATAAGGTTGTAATAGGTCTAGTGGGTAATACCGCTACATTAGATCCATTGCAACTGCAAGAACTTAGCCCTTGGATTGAGCAGGTATTGCGAGTTGAGAAACCTTTTAAACAAGTTAGCCGTGCCTTTCATCATGGTGAGGCGAGTGAGGTAGTGGTACCCACTCCTAACGGGCCTGTTTATTTTGGAGAAAACCATCCACTGGTAGTTGTGGCAGGGCCTTGCTCAGTTGAAAATGAAGAAATGATCGTCGAGACGGCACGACGAGTTAAGGCAGCTGGCGCAAAATTCTTGCGCGGAGGTGCATACAAGCCTCGTACTTCACCTTATGCTTTTCAAGGTCATGGTGAGAGCGCTCTAGGTTTGCTAGCAGCAGCGCGGGACGCGACAGGTTTAGGTATCATCACTGAACTCATGGATGCTGCTGATTTGGAAAAATTAGCCGAAGTAGCGGATATTATCCAGATAGGCGCTCGCAATATGCAGAATTTCTCGCTGCTCAAAAAAGTGGGGGCGCAGAATAAACCAATCTTGCTAAAGCGGGGAATGGCAGCCACGATTGAAGAATGGTTGATGGCAGCTGAATATCTGTTGGCAGCTGGGAACCCAAATGTAATTCTCTGCGAACGCGGTATCCGCACCTTCGATCAACAATACTCTCGGAATACGCTGGATTTGTCAGTGATACCTGTGTTGCGAAGCCTGACGCACCTACCGATTATGATTGACCCCAGTCACGGTACAGGTAAAGCCGAGTATGTGCCTTCTATGGCGATGGCAGCGATCGCAGCTGACACAGATTCTCTGATGATTGAGGTTCACCCCAATCCCGCTAAAGCTTTGTCTGATGGCCCCCAATCCCTGACTCCAGAGCGCTTCGATCGCCTCATGCAGGAATTGTCCATCATTGGTAAAGCTATGAACCGCTGGCCTCAACCTGTTCCAGCTCTTGTCTAATTTGTAAATGATTCGTGACGAGATACCCGACTCTAAGAAGTCGGGTATCTGAAGGGCTGGTATCTCACAGCTCTGGATCGGGCTATAGTAGCGATCGCCTTGATCAAGACAATCGCTACTACTTTAGCCTGGACACCCTACTACACTCTTTGAAGGCAAGTCTCTAGAAAAACTAACCATATATGAAACTATCGATACCCCCGACACGTTCTCAGGCTTGCGAGGTTATGGACTTTCTGTTGTCAGGATACGCTGAACACGATCAGATCGTCAGCTTCCTTCAGTCCCGACCGATTTTGGACGCACGACCCCAAGAACTACTGGGGTATCGCGATTCCCTCTGGGAGAAAAGACGAAAGGCAGACTTTGGTCGCGTCGATCTCGATATAGTTGGTACTGGAGGCGTTCGTCAGCCACGCTACAATGTTTCGACAACGGCAGCCTTTATTGTTGCTGCCCTTGGCGTTCGAGTTGCTAAACACGGCAATCGCGGTTCGGTAAAGCCTAATGGATCTTTCGATCTACTCGAAATATTAGGCATTTCTCTATCTGCGCTCACAGTACGCGCCGTTGAGAGTCTCCAGAACACCGGGTTAACATTTCTTTTTGCTCGTGATTGGCATCCTGCTTTTAGCGCGATCGCTGCTGCACGATCTGAGGTAGGACAACCTACTGTCTTTAATCTATTAGGGCCATTACTCAATCCCAGTAAACCAGTTCACCAAATGGTAGGCTGTGGCAATCCATCAGTAGCTCTCGTTATTGCGGAAGCTTTATCTGAACTCGGAGTGAAAGCGTTAGTTGTGACTGGTTCGGATGGACTTGATGAGATTACTTTAGCTGGTAGTTCCCAACTAATCGAGGTACAAGATAACATTACTACACGAGAAATCGTACCTGAAGATTTCGGGATGACGACTGTGCAAGTATCAGATATTGCCGGAGGCGATGCTACAGCTAATGCCGCTGAATTCTTAGCTATAATCAGCGGACAGGGGCGGAAACATATTGTCGATTTGGTAACTTTAAATGCAGCATTTGGATTGTCTTTAGTTGATCCAAATTACACTGTGGAAAAGGCTATTATTACAGTTCAGAGTGCATTAGCGGATGGAACTGTAGAAGTATTCTTTCAACAATTCCGCAAGTTTCTGATGACCGAACAGAAGAGTACACTTAACGAGTGCATACCTTTGCAAGATGGGCGTTAATTAGACCAGGGATTTAGATACCCGACTTCTGTACAAAAGTCGGGTATCTGAATCCCTGGCATTTCAAAACTTAAATAGGAGTGATATAGTTACTAGCTGATAGAGGAAGCAATTTCTGCGCGATCGCATTCCCCACTATTTTCGTTTTGCAGAGGAAGACGACCGGGTTTTTGCTACGGTTTTTCGGGAGTTTACAATCTTTTCTCCAATTTCCCCATACACTTTTGACCACCAGTTACCCTCTTTAGTCCACCAAAAAGCCACTTCTTTACAGCTACCTTTCCTATTATCAACATTAGAACACCTCAGCATCGTTTTATCTTCTCCGGTTTTCTTATCGGAATAACCAAACTTTTCCAAATAAGAACTACAAACCGGGCAAGAATAAGTTGTCAATTTTTCTGAATCAGAGCTTTTTGCCGAACGTTCTGAGTAAGGTAATTCGTACTTTTTAGTGCGTTCATTCATAAACATCACTGCACCACATCCACCAGCACGGTCATCACATTTTAGGAAGTGGCCTGCTTTCACTTTCTCAGATTTAGAAGTAACTTTGGTTAAAAATCTACTGCACTTGGGACAAACGATTTCCGTGACTTGAGGAAAATCGCTTTTTGGTAAAGAGCGAGATTTTTTTGGAGCGCGTTTTGCGCTGCTGGAAGAACGATTAACCGGGTAATTATTATTTTCAACTTGCGCTGAATAAGAATTCTTGCTGGAGATTTGCTTAACGGCTGATCCAGTTGCAGCAGGTGTTACCAACTGCTTTGCTTTAGATATTGCTGGTGCAAAATAGTCCTGGTTCCAGTTAATTACATACTTTTCCCAGTCAAGTTTGCCGGATGCGATCGCATCCAATTCTCGCTCCATTTTGGCGGTAAAATCTGACTTAATTAAATCTGGTAACGCCCGTCCCATAAACTCATCAACTTCCAGTCCCAAAGGTGTAGGCACCAAACTTCCCTTTTGGACAACTACATATTCCCGCTCTTTCAGAGTTGCTACAGTCGGAGCATAGGTGGAAGGTCTGCCAATTCCCAACTTTTCCATTAATGAAATTAATTTTGCTTCTGAATATCTCGGTGGCGGTTGAGTTTCTTTTTTATCAGCACCAGCCTTTTTCAATGTTAATGGCTGACCTTGTTTGAGGGTAGGTAATACCACGTCTCCTGCAATGTCTTTCCAGTAACGCAGATATCCTTCACTCTGCAAAACTTGTCCGGATGCAACCCAGGTGATATTTCCTGACTGAGTAAGTATGCGGGTTTTTAAAAGTTTAGCCGCTTGACACAAAGAAGCCAAAGCACGCCGCCAAATTAAGTCGTATAATGCCGCTTCTTCGGCTCCCACTTGATTTTTAATTACTTCTGGGGTGCGGGTAATCTCTGTTGGTCGGATTGCTTCGTGAGCCTCTTGAGAGCTACTAGAACTCTTATGCTTTACACTCTTGTCAGAAAGGTTTTCTGGGTCATTTTCGGATAAATACTTCCGCACTGAAGCACAAAATTCTGCTGACAAAGCTGTGCTATCTGTACGCATATAGGTAATAAACCCGCCTTCGTATAATTTCTGTGCCAGCTGCATTGTTTTCTGCGGGTTTAACTTTAGTCGCGTTGATGCTGCTTGCTGGAGTGAGCTAGTTGTAAATGCTGCGGGTGGATTTTTAACTGCTTGCTTACTAATTACACTCAGCACGCTGTGAGGATGAGTTTTAGCTGCTTGGACTAGAGTATCGGCTTGAGATTGCGATCGCACTCTCGCTCCCGTTTCTTTTTCATTGCTTGGCAATTCAGAATCATCTGTTGTATCTAACCGCTCTGATTCTTGCGTGTCTTGAGTATTAACTTGTCCTGCGTAAAAAGCTCGAAATCCTTCGGCGTAATCTACCCATACGCTCCAATAGTCTTCTGGAACGAAGGCTTTTATCGCTCTTTCGCGATCGCAAACTATGTGTAATGCAGCACTTTGAACTCGACCTACTGATTTGGCTCCATTGTTGAGCGACCAAATCAGCTTTGAGCCGCGAAATCCTACCAGTTTGTCTAATACTGCTCTCCCCAAGGCTGCATTGATCAGATTTTGGTCAAGGGAACTGGGGGATTTAATTGCTTTTTTGATGGCTGTTTCGGTTATTTCGCTGGTTCTAACCCGCTTGGGGCTTTTGACTTTTAATTCTCGCGCTAGGTGGTAAGCTATACATTCGCCTTCTCTATCTGGGTCTGTTGCAAATATTACTTCTGTTGCTGCTGAAGAAGCTTTTTTTAGTTCTCCTAACACTTTTTTAGCGCGATCGCTGCGAGGAACGAATCGGCAAATTACCCGGTTGTCGGTCATGTCAAACCCTAGTGCATCCTCACCATCTTTGGCTAGTTCGACGACATGACCTATACTTGCCATGACTTTAAAGCCGCTACCAAGATATTTTTGCCATTTTTCTTTTTTACCCGGCGATTCGATTAAGACAAGCTTCATTGTTGCTCCAAGTTCTTTTCTGCTAAAGAAAGCTATATGCGGTTTAAAAAGAGATTTAAGAAAAGCAATTGTTTCTTAAATAAGCATTATTCAGCTTATTTTCTCAGATTTCACCTGGCAAGTAGGGTCTGCGGCGATTTGTTTTGAGCTGTGCCGCGTTACCTTTAATTCAATCATCAGTCGCTTCTCTTGTTAGGAGAGGATTCGCCACAGGTGGGGAGTTGGGGGATATGTTGCGATTTGTGATTTATGAACGAAACGGCATTCAAATAAATCTATAATAATCTTTATAAAAGAAAATATTTCGTATAAATATCCGATAATCCGCCTCAAGATGGATGGCATAAAATTAATAATAGATACGAACAAACTATTTTAATCAAAAATGGAAGAAGCAAAACCACCATTTATATCTGCAAGCTACGCAAATCACTCTTAGCGCCAGCGACTAGGGAGTACCCATAGGCGATCGCTTCTACTTAGTGGCTCTTGAATGTGTAGGAATTGTGTAATTTCTATGAGGACTTCAACAGAAGCGTTAGTCCATTGAAACAAAAGGGAACACTTTAATAAGACTTATCGAGTAGCTAATAGCTTAATATTTCTCATGCTTTTTCACTGCGTCACAGAAATCAGCGATGACTTAGCAAGCGATCGCTCTAAAGGTGGTTGCTCCCTTTGCTCTTGTCAAAGTAGGAATAATAAAATGAACAATATACTACCAAAAAATGAAGCGGCGAGGCTGGAAGCCATTCGCCAATATCAGATTCTCGACACCGATCCGGAAGCAGCTTTTGACGATCTTACTCAAATAACCGCGCAGATTTGTGAAACCCCAATCGCGTTGATAAATCTTTTCGATGAGAACCGTCAGTGGTTCAAGTCGAAGGTCGGTTTAGATATCTCCCAAGTGCCGCGAGATATCGGTTTATCTCCCGCTTGTATCAACAGGGGCGACGTTCTGATTATTCCTGATACTTTGGCGGATGAACAGTTTGCCACAAACCCCGTGGTGAATTCCTCTCCCCATATCCGGTTTTACGCTGGCGCACCTTTAATTACACCAAAGGGGCAGACGATCGGGGTGCTATGTGTCGTTGACACTGTACCAAGGCAGCTGAGTTCGCAACAAGTAGAGGCACTTAAAGCGCTAAGCCGTCAGGTAGTTAGCCAACTAGAATTAAGGCGTAATTTAGCTGAAGAAAAACGCCATATCGCCCGCGCCAAGGCGCTTGAGGCGAAGCTAACCACTAGAGAAAAGGATCTTTTTGACTTCTTAGAAAATGGAGTCGTTGGATTGCATTGGGTGGGAGCAAATGGAGAAATTCTCTGGGTAAATCAGGCAGAATTGGATCTTCTTGGATACTCTTGGGAAGAGTATGTTGGTCAGAATATCGGCAACTTCCATGCAGACAAAGAGGTAATAGAAGATATTCTCCAACGGCTAAAAGCCAAAGAAATGCTGCATGACTATGAGGCGCGTCTGCTGTGCAAAGATGGCTCGATTAAGTATGTACTAATTGATTCAAACGTGTTGTGGGAAAATGATAAATTTATCCACACAAGGTGCTTTACTCGCGACATCACCGAACGCAAAGTTACTGAGGAAGCGCTTAAGGCAGCTGCTGACGAAAATCTGCGGCTGGCGCGTGCTGTGGCTTTTGTCTCAGATGGAATTGTGATTACAGATCCGAACCTGCCGGACAACCCGATTATTTATACTAATCCTGCTTTTACGCGGATGACTGGTTATCAGCCAGAAGAGGCGTTAGGGCATAACTGTCGGTTTTTGCAAGGAGATGGGACAGATAAAGAAGCGATCGCGCTGATTAAAAACGCGATCGCTCAACGCCAAGAAGTTAAAACCACCATCCTCAACTATCGCAAAGATGGTAAGCCATTCTGGAATGAAGTAAAAATCTCTCCCGTATTCTCAGACAAAGGTGATTTACTTTACTTTGTCGGTATTCAGACAGATATTACAAATCGCATTGCTGCTGAACAAGAACGCATCCAACTTTTGAACAGAGAACAAGAGGCACGCGCCGAAGCTGAAGCAGAACGCAACCGCACGAAAAACATTCTTGAAAGTATTACTGATGCCTTTTATACTTTAGACAAAGAATGGCGATTTACTTATTTTAATCGACAAGCTGAACAAATTTTACACAAAACAGCAGCCGAAGTCCTCGGTTGCAATATATGGGATAAATGTCCCGAAGCTGTTGGCTCAGTTTTCTTCCATCAATATCACAAAGTAGTAGCCGAACAAGTAGCTGTTGAATTTGAGGAATTTTACCCATCGTTAAATACCTGGGTTGAAGTCCACGCCTATCCCTCTAAAGAAGGTTTATCAGTTTATTTTAATGACATCACCGAGCGGAAGCGGGTTGAAAAAGCACTCAAAGAAAGTGAAGAACGTTGGCAATTAGCTTTGCGCGGCAATAATGATGGCATTTGGGACTGGAATGTAAAAACTAATGAAGTTTTCCTTTCAGCACGATGGAAGGAAATGCTGGGTTATGAAGAAAGTCAAATTGCCAACCATTTAGGTGAATGGAGGAAAAGAGTCCATCCAGATGATATTGCTTTGATGACACAATTAATCGAAGATCACTTTGCGAAAAAAACACCGTTTTATATCAGCGAACATCGATTACTGTGCAAAGATGGAACCTACAAATGGGTTCTAGATCGGGGACAAGCTCTTTGGGATGAAGAGGGGAATCCGGCGCGAATGGCCGGCTCTCATACAGACATTACCGAACGCAAGCAGTCAGAACAGAAAATCCGCCAACAAGCTGCTTTACTTGATGTAGCAACAGACGCGATTCTAGTTCGAGATTTAGACAACAAAATCTTATTCTGGAACAAAGGCGCTGAGGCAGTGTATGGCTGGAAGGCAGAAGAAGCCATCGGAAAAAATGCCGATTACCTATTGTACAAATATCCTTCAAATCAACTCCTAGAAGCCCAAGATATTGCGCTAGAGAAAGGTGAGTGGCAAGGGGAATTGCATAAAGTTACCAAAAACGGTAAAGAAGTTATTACCGCTAGCCGCTGGACACTTGTCCGCGATGAAGGAGAGAAAACAAAATCAATCCTCACTGTTGACACTGACATTACTCAAAAGAAAAAACTTGAAACCCAGTTTCTTCGCGCTCAGCGAATGGAGAGTATTGGCACTCTTGCAGGCGGTATTGCTCATGATTTGAACAACGTACTAACGCCAATTCTGGCATCAATTCAAATCTTAGAAATGGTGCTTCCCGATGAGCGTAGTCAGCGGATATTGACGCTACTAGAAACAAATGCTAAGCGTGGTGCCGAGCTAATTAAGCAAGTTCTGTCTTTTGCGCGAGGAGTTGAAGGTGAGCGGATGATGTTGCAAGTAGGACACCTGATTTATGAAATAGAGAAAATTGCCAAGCAAACCTTTCCTAAATCAATCGAAATCTCCACTAATGTATCGATGATAGACCTGTGGCCTGTTTCTGGAGATGCCACACAACTACATCAAGTTTTAATGAATCTCTGTGTCAATGCTCGCGATGCGATGCCAAATGGCGGTAGTTTGAGTATTACTGCTGAAAATCTATTCATTGATGAAAACTATGCCCGGATGAATATAGATGCCCAAGTTGGTGCCTATATTGTGATAACTGTCGTGGATAGTGGTATGGGCATTCCTGGTGAAATATTAGATAGAATCTTTGAACCATTTTTCACAACCAAGGAACTTGGCAAAGGCACTGGGCTGGGTCTTTCAACAGTTGTTGGTATCATTAAAGGGCATGGCGGCTTTATTAATGTGTATAGCGAAGTAGGAAAAGGAACGCAATTTAAGGTGTATTTACCAGCAATAGAGACAACTGAAACAGATCAAGAAAACGAAGAGCGTCACGAACTACCTACAGGAAACGGAGAATTGATTTTAGTTGTTGATGATGAAGAGTCAATTTGTGAAGTGACAAAAACATCCCTAGAGAGTTACGGCTATCGGGTGCTAACTGCAAGTGATGGTATTGAAGCGATCGCGCTGTACGCACAACACAGATTAGAAATTAGCGCTGTGTTGATGGACATGATGATGCCATCTATGGATGGCCCGACAACCATCCGCGCCTTGCAAAAAATTAACCCACTTCTCAAGATTATTGCTGTCAGCGGACTGGTTTCAAATCATAAACTGGCTGCAAGCATAGGTAGCAACATCAAAACATTTTTGTCGAAACCCTTCACAGCAGAAGAGTTATTAAAAGCCTTGCACGAAATTCTCAATTAGCTGCAACAGTGGCGGTAGCGATCGCTCTCTTACCCCTTCCTAGCAGCAGCTGCGGCACCGCAGCTGCTGTAGCAGTTTATGGTAAAATTTATTAATAATTTTGCCTAATATATTTATAATTAGCTATCGTAACTATAGAATAATGCTAACCACCATAACCCACCTTATTTTTGTAAAATCTATCTCAATATACAATATTTTTTTATTATGATTTTTTTTATAATTTAGTATCTAAAAAAGTATAATATATAAGGTTTATTTTAATTTATTTAACTAAATTTCAAGTAAGCAAGAGGAATGTAAACATGGATTATCAGAGATTTATCGACCAACTGCCTAACTTATATGAAAATTGGAGAGAAGACTCTATTCGCCCCAAATCAGAACGATTTCAACAGGCACTCGATCAAGTTCAAGGGATGACGACAGCAAACGTGATGCAGTTGCTGAATTTTGCTGTGGAGTGCATGGAACCAGATGAAATATACTGCGAAGTTGGCAGCTATCAAGGTTCGACTTTAATTGGCGCACTCCTCGATCATTCAGAGCGAATGGCATACGCTGTAGACAATTTTGCTGAATTTGATCCAGCGGGCGAAAACCTGGAAAAATTAATTGATAATTTATCTAAATTTAATCTTGAAGATCAAGTTTATTTCTGCAATCAAGACTTTGAAGAATTTTTATTAGAGCTTCGAGAAATCAAGCCAGAAGAGAAAATCGGCGTTTATTTGTATGACGGCGCTCACGACTATAGATCGCAATTATTAGGATTACTCCTAATAAAACCTTTTCTGGCTGAAAAAGCTCTGATTATTGTGGATGATAGTAACTGGGGAACAGTGCGTCAAGCTAATTGGGACTTTATGGCTGCTAATCCAGAATGTCAATTATTGCTGGATTTGCTGACACCAGGAGACGGTTATTACACTTTTTGGAACGGGATTCAGATTCTCAGTTGGGATTCGACTAGAAAATCTAACTATCCCTGGTCTACTTTCACCCAATTGCGCCAAAAATCAGTTGTTCAGGCTATTTATAAATTACAGTTTATTGAACAAAAAGAAGAGGCGTTAGATAAGCTTTATCAAGAAGCTTTATCACTGCATCAGCAACGGCAATTTTCAACCGCAGTGAAAAAATATCGCGAGTTTTTACTGTGGCGCGACAGTGATGCCCAAGCGTGGCTAAATTTGGGAATTGTTTATTATGAAATGGAGCAATATCAAGACTCCATAGAATCAATTTTAACTTTACTAAATTTTGATAATTCTCAAGCTAAAGCTTACTATGTTTTAGGACTGGCTTTGGAGAAAATCTATCAACCTAATCAGGCAATTTCGGCTTATAGAGACGCGATCGCGCTGGAACCACATTTGATTGAGGCTTACAACAATTTAGGTAATCTTCTCACTCAAGCAGGTGAAATTGAGCAGGCCCAAGCAGTTTATCGTCAAGCGATCGCAGCTAACCCCAGCCACTTCGGTAGCTACCTCAACTTGGGAAACCTCTTGATGGAACAAAACCGGCTGAATCAAGCAATTGAGGCTTATCAAATAGCTCTGTCACTCAACCCAAATGATACCGATATATTGAACAACTTGCAAATCGCATTGACAGCCCAAGCTAATCCGGCTCAATTTATTCTAAACTTGGGAAATAAACTTTATGAGTCAGGGAAATATGAGGAGGCGATTGAGCAATATCGAAGAATTGTAGAAATTCAAGCGGGAGGTTCAGAAGTTTATTTTAATTTGAGCGAATGTTTTAGACATTTAAATCGAGTAGAAGAAGCTATCAATACACTTCAAGAAGGTATCGACATTTATCCAGAGTCTGGTAGATTGCACTTTTACCTAATAAAAATATTGCAACAAAATGCCCGAATCAAAGAAGCAATATCAAGTGCTGATAGGGCATCGCGATTACTGCCTAATGAATATGTTTTTAAAATATTCAATAATTTAATATTACCAACCGTTTATAATACTCCAGAGGAAATCAGCTTTTATCGTCAGCGATTTACACAAGGCTTACAAAATTTAATTCAGCAGACATCTCTAGAAACTCCTGAAGACAAAAAAAATGCTCTTGCAGGTATTGGTTGCGTCACAAATTTTCACTTGGCTTATCAGGCTCACAACGATCTGGAGTTGCAATGCCAGTATGGTAATTTAGTCCATCAAATTATGGCAGCAAACTATCCAGGGTGGGTGGAGCCGCTATCTATGCCACCCCTGAAGGATAACCAAAAAATTCGTGTTGGCTATGTTTCGGGTTTTTTGCATAGCTGGAGTGGAACATTTTTGTCAACTGGCTATCTACGCCACTGCGATAAGGAAAATTTTGAAGTTTACTGTTACTACACAGGGAATGAGCCAGACGCTATTACGAAAATATTTCAGAAATACAGTGATGTATTTCACCATATTCCCCATAATCTCGAAGCCGTCTGCGAACAAATTATTGCAGATAAAATACATATACTTGTTTTCCCCGAAATTGGGATGGACGCTCCAACGATACCACTTGCTGGTTTGCGTCTTGCTCCTGTTCAATGTGTAGTGTGGGGACATCCAGTAACTACTGGCTTACCTACTATAGATTACTTTTTATCCAGCCATTTAATGGAACCGGAAAATGGTCAAGAACATTATTCAGAAACTTTGATTCGTTTACCAAATATCGGAGTATCTTATCCAAAATCAGAGATTTCTGAACCGACAAAAACACGAGCGGATTTTCAGCTACGGGATAATGCTGTCGTTTATTTATCTAGCCAAGCACCTTATAAATATTTGCCGCAACATGATTATATTTTTGCAGAAATTGCCCGTCGGGTTCCTCAAGCTCAGTTTATGTTTCTTCGTGCTGGCGTTCCGCAGCAAAGACTGCAACGAGCTTTTGCAGCAGTAGGTTTGAATAGTGAAGATTATTGCATTTTCTCACCCGTTTTACCTCGAAATGAGTATTTTATGCTGCTTTCAGTTTCAGATATTTATCTTGATACTTTAGACTGGTCGGGAGGTAATACTACATTAGATGCGATCGCTTGCAATTTACCCGTCGTCACCTGTCCTGGGGAATTTATGCGAGGTCGTCATTCTTATGGCATTCTCAGAATGTTAGGAGTGACAGAGACAATTGCTCAAACTGAAGCAGAATATATTGATATTGCGGTAAAGTTGGGTTTAGACCCAGTTTGGCGGCGCGACGTTGCAGAAAAAATCAAGGCTCGCCATGACTATCTTTATGACGACAAAACTTGTGTAGCAGGTCTTGAAGATTTTTATAAACAGGTTGTTCAAAAAGGACTTTCGCAAACGTAGAGACACCCATGATAACCCAAGATAAACAACAGAAAAGCTGGAAACAAATTATCAAACAATTTGAAGCAGCCGTCGGCAAAAACGGTGTTATTCAACGCCGCGAAGAGTTGATTACCTACGAGTGCGATGGTTTAGCCAGCTATAAACAAAAACCCGCCCTTGTCGTGCTACCGCGAACTACAGAAGAAGTGGCGGCGGTGGTGAAAATATGCGATCGCTTTTCTCTCCCTTGGGTAGCACGCGGCGCAGGAACCGGACTTTCCGGCGGAGCATTACCCGTAGAAGATTGCGTGCTAATTGTAACCGCCCTTATGCGGAAAATACTAAGCATTGATTTGGACAATCAGCGAGTCGTCGTGCAGCCTGGAGTCATTAACAACTGGGTGACACAAGCGGTTAGCGGTGCCGGATTTTACTATGCCCCCGACCCCTCAAGTCAGATTGTCTGCTCCATTGGCGGTAACGTTGCAGAAAACTCCGGAGGTGTCCATTGCCTCAAGTACGGCGTTACCACCAACCACGTCTTGGGTTTAAAACTGGTGCTACCCGATGGCTCCATTGTAGATGTAGGGGGACAGATTCCGGAAATGCCTGGTTATGACATTACCGGGTTATTTGTTGGTTCTGAGGGAACGCTAGGAATTGCCACAGAAATTACTCTAAGAATTCTAAAAACACCCGAATCAATTTGCGTACTCTTAGCAGATTTCACCAGTGTTGAAGATGCTGGTGCAGCAGTGTCTGATATTATCAGCGGTGGAATTATTCCTGGTGGTATGGAAATCATGGATAACCTCAGCATCAACGCTGTAGAAGACGTTGTGGCAACAGGTTGTTATCCTAGAGATGCAGCGGCGATACTGTTAGTAGAAATAGATGGGTTAGAAGTAGAAGTTGCAGCCAATAAACACCGTATTGCTGAAATTTGTACCAAAAATGGGGCGCGTAACATTACCACAGCTAATGAACCAGAAATGCGTTTTAAACTATGGAAAGGACGTAAAGCAGCCTTCGCAGCAGCAGGCAAGCTCAGTCCCGATTATTATGTACAAGATGGCGTAATTCCCCGCACTCAGATGCGATTTGTGCTGCAAGAAATTGAAGCGTTAAGTCAAAAATACGGCTATCGTATCGCTAATGTGTTTCATGCTGGAGACGGTAATCTTCATCCGCTGATTCTTTACGATAATTCCCTGCCAGGAGCGTTGGAAAAAGTGGAAGAATTAGGCGGAGAAATTCTCAAGCTTTGCGTACAAGTGGGGGGAAGCCTTTCTGGAGAACACGGCATCGGTGCCGATAAAAAGTGCTATATGCCGCAAATGTTTACCGAAACAGATTTAGAAACGATGCAATTTGTGCGTCAAGTTTTTAATCCCAAAGGTTTAGCGAATCCAGGTAAAATATTCCCCACGCCGCGTACTTGTGGCGAAGCTGCACACGCTAAAACCCAAACACAATTTGAGTCAGCAGATTTATTTTAACCCTTCGTTCCCAGGCTGAGCCTGGGAATGCCTTCCGGGAGGCTCAGCCTCCCTCTCCCTAACTTTGACGCGAGGCAGAGCCTCTCTGACATCGTTCCCAGGCTCAGCCTGGGAACGAGAAGAAAAGATTGACATCGTTCCCAGGCTCAGCCTGGGAACGAGAAGAAAAGATTATAAATCGAGTAATTTTACTTGCAACAATCCAGGCTGCCCCATATAATTGCGATAACTAGAATATCGCCAATGAGCCGGATCATCTACATAACCACGCCTGACCGGATTATTGTGAATATATTCCAACTTTTGTATAAACATTTCCTCACTCAGGATAGCTTGCGGATGGAATCCTTCTTGCCAAACCTGATATTCCTGGTCTATTTTGTGTCGTAGTTTGTAGAAATTGAGCTGATTGAGGATATGGTTGGCTTGGTTGACTTTAAGCAAGTCAATAATAGACCGAGCAGTAAAAGATTTAAAATTTTTTATTTCTTTTGACAAATTTGTAGCAGATGCGATTAGGTGGAGATGGTTTTCCATAATCACATAGCTATATAATTCCAGACGTTGCTGGCATTGCAGAAATGAGAGAGAATCTAGAATAATTTGTGCTAGTTCAACTTTACTAAACAGAGGCATCCAATTAACCACTGTAGAGGTGAGGAAGTGCGGCTGGTTTTCTATTACATGGTAGCGGCTGCGTCCCATTGTGTTACCTTGTGATTGAGGCGAGGCAGAGCCTCTGGAGTGGCATTCCCAGGCTGAGCCTGGGAACAAGAAAAAATATAGCAAAAGTAATAAAAGTGTTGCATCAGTAAATATAAGCAACTTTAAATGGTAGCGGCTTCATCCCATGTTGAGGCGAGGCAGAGCCTCACAGAATACGTTCCCAGGCTCAGCCTGGGAACGAGGATAACGAGGATATAATCTTTAAAATTGAGTAATTACACTGAATCAATGACGAACCAAAATTTGATTCCTCATGTTCTAAAAGCCAGCGACATTGAGGCGATGCCGGAAAAAATAAAAGTACATCCTTTAAATCCTCAAGCGGTGAGACATACAAAATCCCTAAGTGATGCTGTGGGGATGACGCATATAGGCGTTCATTTAGTCCGCGTGGAACCTGGGAAAGAAACAACTCAATTTCACTTTCATCATCAAGAAGAAGAATTTATCTATATCGTTTCTGGAAGGGGAATTGCGGAAATTGGAGAGGAAGAATTTGAAGTTGGAGCAGGCGATTTTCTGGGGTTTACTGCACCTTCTTTACCCCATTGCATGAGAAATCCGTTTGAGGAAGATTTAGTTTATTTGATGGGTGGAGAACGAAGTAAGTTTGATGTCTGCGACTACCCACGACTGAAGAAACGTCTGTTTCGAGTTAATGGCGATCGCTCTCTTGTAGACTGGGAAGATTTGCAACCATTTTGAGACGTTGAAATAGCCTTTCATAGCGTTGACACAATATCATTCGCGTCCATTGATACCGAGTTTTGTAATGGTAGAGTGACGGTAAAAGTGGTGCCTACCCCAATTTCACTGGTAACGGCAATATTGCCTCCTTGTAAGTCTACACACCTTTTGACAATTGCTAATCCTAGTCCAGTACCGGGAATATTTTTGACATTACTAGCTCGTTGGAATGATTCAAAAAGTTGCTGTTGATCTTCTGGCGAAATGCCAATACCTTCGTCTTGAATTTGGAAAATAGCCTGTTCATTCTGACACAGCAAGTTAAAACGAATGGTGCTGCCTTCAGGGGAATACTTAATCGCATTTGTGAGCAAATTAGTGAGGATGTGCCGCAGCAGGCTTTCATCTAGGCAAACGCTTATACATTGACTTTGGTTGATACAGGCATCATTAGTATGTTTTTCAAAGGCGATCGCGTGTTTGCAACTTGTGCTTAATTTGATTTCTTCTATTAAATTGCGGGTAAATTTTTCCAGATCGAGAGGTACTGGTTTAACTTCTAATCTTCTTTGATCGGAGCGACCGATTATCAAAACATTATCTAATAGCGCGGTCATGGTTTTGACATTCTTTTTGATTCGCTCAAAAAATTCGCGTTTCTTATCTACAGACCATTTATCACTATAATTTTCTAAGATTTGAGTCGCAGCTAAAATGGTGTTTAGTGGATTGCGAATCTCGTGGGATACCATTGCTACGAAACGGGATTTAAGTTCATTCAGCTCTCGTTCTTTTTGCAAAGCTTCGAGCATATCTTCTTCAGCGCGTTTGCGAATAGTTATGTCTCTTGAATTGACAACAATCCCCGTCAAAATAGTTTCAGTATTTGAAAAGTTACTTTTAGATTCCAGGTAATGCCAGCTTCCATCTTGGTGACGAAAACGATATTCGGAGATTTGCGTTTCGCCGGGATTAGTTAAACTTGCCTTAAAAGTAGCGATCGCTTCTGTTAAATCATCAGGATGAATATAATCAAAAACATTTGTTCCTTCCAGTTCTTCTCTAGACAAACCTAAAACCATTTGACTTGAAGGGCTGGCATAAGTGATGGTTCCATCCCCCTCTAAAACTTTAATTACATCTGAAGAATTTTGCACCAACGCCCGGAATTTGGCTTCACTTTGTGCCAGTGCTGCTTCTACTTGCTGACGGTAGGCAATTTCGCTTTGCAGTTCCTGATTCGCGGCTTTGAGATTCTGTGAATACTGACGACTTCGCAACAAAATTTCTACCCGCGCCTGCAATTCCACCTTTTCAATGGGTTTAGCAATCAAATCATCAATGGTTTGCCACAAATGTCGCGTTACCATCCTCACATCAGCGCGTGAAGTAATTAGGAGAAATGGGAGAAAGACAGGCTGCTGAAGCTCTCGTATTCGTTGCACCGATTCCCAGAATTGATCGAGCGATCGCCCGCATACAATACATAAATCGAAAGATGGCGCTAGTAGAAAATCCGGCTCTTGCTTTGCAACTTCTAAATCCGGTGAAATTACCTCGTAGCGCATCGCCAGCCACTCCGACAGCAGGCGGCGGTTCTGTTTGTTTTCTACAAGCAGCAAAATCCGATTCATGATCATTCTCCCAACAGACTTTTAATAAATATAAAAAATTTTTTGATCGCCAGTGGTTTTACCTAGCATACTCTCCCCGCCGTGGGCAATGCACTGTTGCCCAATAACAGCGCTTTGCTTGGGCGATATCAAAAAAGGATATTTGCCGATTCCACTGGTAGCGCCGATAGTCTGCTATCCTTCGTTAACCAAAAGTTGAGCCAACAGTTCTGTGTTCCGATGGTTGCGTACCGTTAGCATCAACGGTTTTTCGTCATTCATTTTCCTGTTTACCGATAAGCTCCGGCATACCGCTCAAGATTCCGCGCAGATTTGTCAGTGGCTTACCCACCTTGATGCCATAACGGCTAATCTCGATTTCGCGCATCGTCTTTTCAAAGTCAGACATCCGTTTCTTCAGCACCCCGATTGCCTTACGCAGCTGACCTTGAACCTCTATGTAGCGGAGGAAAATGATATTGTCTGCCATGTAGCTGATGCCAACATCGGTCGCCCGGAAGTCTCCGGTAATTGTTTCGAGTTCGTTGACTAGAATCACCGTCACACCCATGTTTTGCAAATACTTGCACAGAGCGTGCAGGTGGCTAATCAAATCTTCTCCCCGCAGGGAAAGCCGATAGCCAGCAACACTGTCAATCATCACAATCCGGGCTTTTTTCTGCTCTACCTCCTGACGCACCATATTGGCGAATTCGTCGGGGCTGAAGTGCAGCGGTTCCACAGCAATGACTGAAAGGGTACCCAGATCGCTCATGGCATGAACCGGAATATTGACCGATTCACAGCGATGCAGCAAAATTTCCTCTGGTTCCTCGAAGCAGTAGACGACAGAACGTTCACCTCTTCCCGCCGCTTCTTTCATGAACTGTAAACCAATGGTGGTTTTGCCGACACCAGTGGAGCCAGTAAAAATGGTGACAGTACCCCGCTCTATCCCGCCGTGCAGCAGTTCATCCAGTTCCGGTACGCCGGAGGGAATGCTTTGAACGGCAAATTCCCGTTTGTAAACTTCCGGCTGTAGACGGGGGGAGACTCCCATCCCTTTATTGGTTAGCCGCATCGAGTGCAAACCACTGTGGAAGTTAGAACCGCGAAACTTGGTGATGTTAAGGGTACGTCCCTCGGCATCGTGGTTGAGGTTAATTACCCCATCGCTGATAAATTGTAAGTCGTCGTCGGGTGCTGTATCGCTGCCTTCGGAGGTGAAAATTACCGTTGCACCTTGTTCTAAAAGAAAGCGGATAAATGAAAGCACTTGCTTGCGGAACTGGAAGGCATCGGCTGACAAGTAGCGGAATTGGGTGATCGCATCGAGAACCACTCGCTTTGGTTTGAGGGTTTCTACAGATTCAATAATTTTTTGCGTGGTTGGTTCTCGTTCTACTTCAGCTGGCGAGAAGATGTCGTAGGTCTGAATTTGTGTGAAGAATTCAGAAGTGGGGCTGAGGTCGAGGAAGGTCATCCCTTTCATGTCAAAACCAAGGCGATCGCCATTGGTGCCGATTTGCTGGGCGGATTCGCCCAGTGTGATGTAAAGAGTTTTTTCGCCATTGGCTATGCCCGCCGCCAGAAAGTGCAGTCCGAGCGTGGTCTTGCCGCTTCCGGGGCCGCCTCGCACTAGATAGGAGCAAGCTGGGACAAGACCGCCATGCAGAACCTCGTCTAAACCTGAAATGCCTGTGGATAGCCGATCTTGCAGCATTGATCTGTTTCTCTGGGGTTAGAATACTAATTTATTATTAGAAGCGATCGCGCCGTTTTTGTATATAAAATTCACACTAGGCTGCAAGTAGAACAATCACTCTGTCTTGATTTGTTAGTATACGCCCTTACACGTGCGCGATCGCTGCATGATTGCCTTTTTCATAATGGCAGCGTAACGATAAACGTGCTACCTACTCCGACTTCACTGTGAAAAGTAATTTTCCCCCCATGTAAGTCTACACACTGTTTGACAATTGACAATCCTAATCCTGTACCAGAGATATTCCTGACATTGCTACCCCGATGGAAGGAATCGAATAATTGTGCTTTGTCAGCTTCCGGAATACCAATGCCTTCATCTTTAATCCGGAAAATTGCTTCTGTTTGTCCGCAGATTAAGTCAAAATAAACCTTGCCGCCTTGGGGTGAATACTTCATGGCATTCGAGAGCAAATTGTTCAGAATGTACCGCAGCAGTTTTTCATCTAGACAGGTGGTAGTGCAGTCGCCTTCACAGAGAAAATCGTTAGCAAACAGTGTCTGAAAGATAATCTCGTACTTATGAACAGTAGTGAGTTCCATTTCTTCCACCAGCTCCCGACAAAATTGTTCTAGATCCATTGGTGCTGGGTTAAACTCTAGTTTCCCGGCTTCCGCTTTGCCGATCAACAGAACACCATCCAATAACTGCGTCATGTGATTGGTGGCTACTTCAATTCGGTTAATATACATACGTTTTTTCTCCTCAGTTGCAACTTGGCTGAACCTTTCGAGCAATTTGGCAGACATGAGGATGGTGGTTAGGGGGGTACGGAACTCATGGGATGCTGTGGTGATAAAGCGAGATTTCAGGTCGCCGAGTTGTCTTTCTTTTAAGAGTGCAGAACGAATTTCTTGTTCAGCGATTTTGCGCTGAGTGATATCTTTGGCAATACCCACGATGCGGTAAATTTCTCCAGCCTGGTTGCGAATCGGAAAGCCACGATCCCAGATCCAGCGGATTGAGCCATCAGAACGCACGATCCGATACTCGATGTTGTATTCTGTGTGAGAGTGTCCTGCCGAAGATGCGATCGCACTCTCCTTGTCTTCCGGATGAATTTTGTCTAACCAAGATTTAGGGTTCGCATACAAACTCTCGCAGCTACATTCCCATATCTCCTCGTAGCCGGGACTAACATAGATGGTTTCGCTCATATCGGGTTTGCTCATCCAAAATACTTCTTGGATATTTTCCGCCATCTGACGGAACCGTTCGTCGCTTTCCCGCAAAGCTTCTTCCGTGCGTTTATGTTCTGCGATCGCGATCGCTAATTGTTGGTTGGTGTGCAATAACTCTCCTGTGCGCTCAGTGACTCGTTTTTCGAGGGTTTCGTTGGCGATACAGATTTCGCGAAATTTCTCCTTGAGCGCGATCGCCATCAACTTGAAATTTCGCGAAAGCAAGTCTATTTCCTTCACTGAACTAAAAGACCAATTAATTTTTTCTTGTTCTAATAATCTATCAGGTAAATTGCTAGTAACATAAGCTAAATTGAGTAGCGGACTAACTAATCTTCGGCTGATTTTCACTGCCAATAGCAGTGTTAAACCAGAAATTAGTATCATAATAGTAAGGTCTTTAATATAAAAGTTTTGCAGATAAGTGATATGTGGTGCGGCGGGTAACTCCACAACCAAACTCCAGGGGATATTGCCGCTAATTAGAGTTTCCTGCACGTACAAAGATTTATACCAGCGTGTCAAAAGAGGCATCTTCCCCTTAACTGGTAGCCACTGATAAATAGTATCAGCTTTTAACTGAATTTCCCCTTTTCTGGTACGATCAAAAACTTGCATTGGCAACCGATCTGACTTAGTGCTGGCAACGATATTTCTTTGCTTATCAACTAGCGTGACTTGAATATCTTTATGAGGAGTATGCAATTGAAGTAATTGGCTGATGTGGCTCAAATTTAGAGAACCATAAGCGAAGCCTTCAGCTACATCGCCTATCACCACTGGTACGCTCAACTCAAGATGGGGAATTAGCAAAATCGGATCGATATGTACATTAATCTTTGAGGGTTGCAAAGTAGCCTTTGTTTTTTGCAAAAGCGATTGATTAACAACACCTACACCTATCTTTAAATTTTGAGTTTGATTAGTTGTTGGGTAAGAGGTAATGATATTTTTAGAGGTATTGACCACATATAAATTATCGAAATCCGGAAACATCCGCTTCATAAGTTTTGTGCTTTGCTGTAGCATATCTGATGGTTTCATATCAGACTCAGCAGCAATCTTTCCTAGTTCACCAAGCCCATTCAGATATTGCTCTTGCCAATGTTGAATATCAGAAGCTATGTGTGCCGAAGTGGATTTGAGTTCGACTTGAATATTATTATCAATATCTCTGTAGACACGCTGTCCATCCAAGACCATGAGCATCAGCGCTGGCAAAAATACAAATGCGACTAACAAGTTAAATAAAGTTTGTTGGAGAGATATTTTATTGTTGACAGTTGGACGACCGGCCCATTTATGAATTGGTAAGTAAGTGATGAGCAAACTGGCAACTAAGGCGTTAAAAACACCATTAACATAAGCCTTAAGCACAATCAACAGTGTTTGAGTGGCATTTACGTGCATGATACCGAAATTAGCCAGCCACAAATAGGGCATACCAATCAGCAGCCAATAAATACCATCCAGCAGCACTATATTGTATTGCTGGCGGTGCCACAGCCAACCCACAAATATAGCTTCAAGAATCAAACTAATTGCAGGGTAGGGATTATGCCAGAGTAAAATTGTGTAACTGCTAGAAATAATGGCTGCCAGCGTTCCCCATGCGGTGCCAAAAAAGCGCACCGCGAGCAAAACGGCAATGCTACCGAACACAAAATCCACCCCAAAAAAGAGAGGAAAGCTGAAATAATTGCCTGCATATGCTGCTGCAATCAAAATAAAAAAAGCAATAATTGCTCTTTGCTTGTGGTGAGATAGGAACATAAGTAATTAAAGTTTGCGAACCTTTATAGAAGTTTAAATATATTTTTAAAACTGCCGACGTACTTTTGTTAGGTTAGGCGATGAGAGGGGCTTTAAACATTAGTAAATACACTGAGGATGAAAGGGAATAGCGCTACGCACCTACGCTGATAGCGATCGCTTCCTCTCGGAGTCCGTCCTACGCTTCCTCAAAAAGCCCTTAAGAGTCAACCCAGACGACACCTGTTGTCTTGGAACACCCGCATTACATGAAGGTGGATGAAGCACTGACCCGGCTGGGTAGACTATTTCGTTTTATACTTGCAGCATTTGATTTGCCCAAACTCACTACAGGCTTGGATTTCACAATCAAAAATCCAAAATCAAAAATGGTAATACCCCTAAATCCATTACAGTAAAAAAGATAAGTAAAAACCGATCCTTAAGCTTATAGGGAAACTTGGAATGCACCTGAGTGAAATAACCCATCCTAACCAGTTGCACGGTCTATCAATTCGTCAACTCCAGCAAATTGCGCGTCAAATCCGGGAAAAGCATCTCCAAACCGTAGCCACCAGCGGTGGACATTTGGGGCCAGGATTGGGTGTCGTGGAACTTACATTAGGGCTGTATCAAACTCTCGACTTAGACCGAGATAAAGTAGTCTGGGATGTCGGACACCAAGCCTATCCGCACAAAATAATTACCGGGCGGTACGACAACTTCCACACCCTGCGGCAAAAAGACGGTATTGCTGGTTATCTCAAGCGATGTGAAAGTAAATTCGATCACTTCGGTGCAGGTCATGCTTCGACCAGTATCTCAGCTGCCTTGGGCATGGCTGTAGCGCGAGACCTGAAAGGCGATAACTTCAAAGTCGTTGCCGTGATTGGCGACGGCGCACTTACTGGCGGTATGGCATTAGAAGCGATTAACCATGCCGGACATTTGCCGAAAACTAACTTGCTGGTAGTGCTGAATGATAACGAGATGTCAATTTCGCCCAATGTGGGCGCAATTCCCCGCTATCTCAACAAAATGCGCCTCAGCCCGCCGATGCAATTCCTCACAGACAACTTAGAGGAACAATTCAAACATATTCCCTTTGTCGGCGAATCCCTCTCCCCAGAACTGGAAAGGGTGAAAGAAGGAATGAAGCGGCTGGCAGTTCCCAAAGTTGGGGCAGTGTTTGAAGAACTCGGCTTTACCTACATGGGGCCAGTGGATGGTCATAACCTGGAGGAACTGATTGCCACCTTCAAGCAGGCACACAAAATGCCAGGGCCAGTGCTGGTTCATGTGGCAACTGTGAAAGGTAAAGGGTACGAAATAGCCGAGAAAGACCAAGTAGGCTACCACGCCCAAAGCCCTTTTAACCTTGCCACTGGCAAAGCCATCCCTTCCAGCAAACCAAAGCCTCCCGCCTACTCCAAAGTTTTTACCCACACGCTGGTGAAACTTGCTGAGAACAACCCGAAAATTGTTGGCATTACAGCGGCAATGGCAACAGGAACAGGTTTAGACAAACTCGCTAGCAAACTGCCCCAGCAATACATCGATGTCGGCATTGCGGAACAACACGCCGTCACCTTAGCGGCTGGGATGGCTTGTGAAGGGATGCGCCCTGTGGCTGCGATTTACTCAACCTTCCTGCAACGCGGTTACGACCAGATTGTTCACGATGTCTGCATTCAAAACCTGCCTGTCTTCTTCTGCCTCGACCGGGCGGGAATTGTCGGCGCTGATGGCCCCACCCACCAGGGGATGTATGACATCGCCTATCTGCGCTGCCTTCCCAACATAGTGTTGATGGCACCCAAAGATGAGGCAGAGTTGCAGCAAATGGTGGTGACGGGAGTGAATTATACCGATGGCCCAATTGCAATGCGGTATCCTCGCGGCAACGGCTACGGCGTTCCTCTGATGGAAGAAGGTTGGGAAGCTTTGCCCATCGGTAAGGGAGAAATTTTGCGCCAAGGGGATGATGTGCTGATGGTAGGCTATGGTTCAATGGTTTACCCAACCATGCAGGTAGCTCAAATTTTGAGCGAACATGGGATAGAAGCCACTGTGATCAATGCCCGCTTTGCTAAGCCTCTTGATACTGAGTTAATTTTGCCCCTTGCCAAACAGATTGGTCGGGTTGTGACGCTGGAAGAAGGCTGCTTGATGGGCGGCTTTGGGAGCGCGATCGCGGAATCTCTCCTAGATAATAATGTCGTAGTGCCTGTGATGCGAATTGGCGTACCCGATGTCTTAGTAGACCACGCCACGCCAGATCAGTCTATGGCAGAATTGGGATTGACACCGCCCCAAATTGCCGAAAGAGTACGAAAATCTTTTAGTCCTCAACTGTCAGCAGTTGGCGGTTAAGAAGGTTTTTTAACGCAGAGGGAAGCGCAGAGCAACGCAAAGGTTCTTGGCGTAGCTTTGCGATTACCTCAGTGACCCTTTGCGTTAAAATTTTGATTTTGCATCCCACACTAACTACCCAACTCATATGTCTATCACCAACCAAGTTTATCCAGTTATTTGGAACCAAGACCGCGTTTTATTAATAGACCAAAATCGCCTTCCCAACGAGTACACATTTGTGGAAATTACCTGTTCTGAGGATATGGGGCAGGCAATTAAAACTATGATTGTGCGAGGCGCACCTGCAATTGGTGTTGCTGCTGCTTATGGAATGTATTTGGGAGCAACGGAAATTCAAACCCAAAACCGGGATGAGTTTTTGACTAAGTTAGAGCAAATTGCTCAGATGTTGCGCCAAACTCGTCCAACTGCGGTTAATTTATTTTGGGCGATCGCGCGAATGATGAGAACGGCCTACGAGTCCATAGGAACCGTAGCAGAAATCAAAGCCATTTTACTAAAAACTGCTCAGACGATTAATTCCGAAGACTTGCAAACCTGTCAGGCAATTGGCGACAACGGTTTAAAAGTTTTACCCTCCAACCCTGATAAACTAACTATTCTTACTCATTGCAACGCCGGAGCATTGGCAACCGCAGGTTATGGCACGGCATTGGGCGTGGTGCGTTCTGCATGGCGCGAGGGGCGTTTGATGCGAGTCTTTGCCGATGAAACCCGCCCTCGTTTACAGGGTGCCAAACTCACTGCCTGGGAATGCGTTCAAGAAGGCATCCCCGTCACTGTCATTACTGATAGTATGGCGGCTCATTGTATGAAACAAGGTTTAATTCATGCTGTCGTCGTCGGTGCTGACAGAATTGCCGCTAATGGTGATGCAGCTAATAAAATTGGCACCTACAGTTTGGCATTGGTGGCTAAAGCTCACAACGTTCCTTTCTTTGTAGCAGCACCTCTTTCAACGATTGATTTTGAGTTATCTTCTGGCGAGGAAATCCCTATTGAGGAGCGTGATCCGGCTGAGATTTATAAAGTTGGGGATACCATTCTCACCCCCGCAGGCGTAGAGTTTTATAATCCCGCTTTTGATGTCACTCCTGCTGAATTAATTTCAGCCATTATTACAGAACATGGTGCAGTTGCCCCCGCTGAGTTAAAACATTTTCGGGAAAAGCAATTGGTTTAGAGCTGTATGTTGGGTTGAGCGAAACCCAACCAAGGGATTAACTGGTTGGGTTTTAGTTACTTTTAACAATTATAATTTTGATAAAAATTTATTAATTTGACTTTGCATTTTTTCTTGTAATAGTTGTGCTTGTCCATAAGCAACTGTTCTCTCTTCTCTTACAGAAGTTTCTGATTCTGGTGTATCTTCTATTGACCAAGTTTTATACATAGGTTGAACATGATAACGCAACTTGGTTCTCATCGCCCAAACGCCCATTGATGGGAAGAGAATAAAGGCAAACATTAAAAAAGAAATAGGCAAGAAAGGTAGATAGAAAACTCTAGCTAACTTTTTAAGATTAACAGCCCAAGGATGCAAAGATTCATTACCAATACAAACAACTGGCAGAACTGGAATTTGATAGCGATCGCTCAATCTAATAAAACTGGGATGAAACGTTTCTAGCTGATAGCGCCTTCGCCAACCTTTCCCAGGCCCGCGCAAACCCTCCGGCGCATAAAGTAAAATTGTGTTCTGGGCAATTGCCGCTTCAAAATCATCAGCTTGGGCTTTTACACCACCCAGAACGTTTGACCATCCGGGAGGTAGCCACCAAATCACCCAAGGATGCTCAAATAAGGATATACCCGCAAGCGATCGCATACTCCATCCCCGTGTCTGGCTCAAGAGCGTACCTAATACTAAAATGTCCCACGGGAAGCACATCCCAGCATGGTTCATCGCTACAATTAATGGGCCTGTCTGAGACAAATTTTCTAGTTCTTGTAGCTCTCCTTGAAAATAATGTTTCACAATAGGAGCGAGAACTTCATCTCGAAAAGCTTGCTGATAGTTTGGGTCAAACTGTCCTTTTTCAAAGCGCGGAGAACGACAACCAAGACGTAACCAACGAATCAGCAACGCTAGATAAAATCCCCCAGGAATCAAAAATAATCCATACTCCAACCAATTCCAACCATCAGGATCTACATGATAGTGTTGCCAGTGACGGTTGAATAAAATCAGCCAGCCTGGAGGATACCACAGACAAAACCAATCGAACCAATTCCATCGATAATCTTGAGAACACTTAGCCATGCCATCCTCAATCTTGACCTTTTCGACATACAGCAGCGAGTCACGCTCTTAGCAATACGCCTGTTGAAACGATTCGCTCTTCAACCAATCTCTGTTTTCTACATTTTGGCAAAGCTAATCTGATTCCAGACAGTAAATCGACAAAAAGTTGAAAATCTTTTACACAACAGGTAATTCTAAGAATAAACAAATTTAGACTATAGATAGGCTTAGAGTAAATGTACACTTGGCAGGAATTTATTACTATGTCTGTAGAAGCTTGACAAAGGAAGCTGTCTCTAGCGCCTTCGCTTCAGCAAATCGCTGACAAAATATTTTTAAAAGCTCAACTGGGAGTAAAGCTGTGCTAGAACCATGTTAGCGATAAGTTTTGTGGATACAGATACCAAGCCAAATTTCCAGCGACCAACACATTCGGCTTATCGGCAAATAGCCATTCCAAATTCTGTTATATAACTCCTAATTTCTTTCCTTGGGGGGATGTTTTTCTATAAAAAAGTAAATTTAATTCGCCAATTATATTAAGCGATCGCTACTTTACCTGCTCAACATTATTTCCAAATATAACGAAATAATAATTCTTCCGGAAGCGCAAGCAACCATAAAGTAGAGCGCATTCTACAACATCATTATTTTGTACCTTTAAATTTAGTACAAGGATAAAAACATGACCACAACCCCCAAACTCATCACCCTCAACTGCTCTGGCGGTATATCATTAGGCGCTTATATGGCAGGAGTTTTCTATGAGCTGACGCAAGAAGCAGTAAAGCCTGAACCTAAAGTCATCATTGATATTATCACAGGCTCCTCAGCGGGGGCAATGTCGGGCGCGATCGCTGCCTACTGCCTACTAAACGGAAACGTAGCGCCACCATCTAAATACATAAACTTGGAAAAAATTACCGATGAAGCCCATAAAAGCCCGTTATATCAAGCCTGGGTTGAACAAGCTGATATTGAACAAATAGACAGCTTTGCTGTGATGGTATCTAGTTTCAAAGATGGATATAAAGCTACTATAGAAAGTTTCGCAAATAGCTTTGAATCTACTTTGGAAAAATATAAAGTTAGCTCTAGCCCAATTAGGAGAGCTATTTTAAAATTGTTCAAGAATTCTCAATCCTCAGAATCTACTCCCCAACAAAAACGCAATAGAACAAACTTGAGCGTTTTGTCCGGAGAAGCAATAAAGAAAATTGCCCAACTTGTGATAGAGCCGCCGCAAATAACAGACAATACAAAGCCCTTAGCATTGCTAATGACGCTGACAAACTTACAGGGGCTTCTGGAGAAAGTAACTCTTGCAGACTCGCAGGGTTCTTTTGAGCAAGAAATAGAAGCGATCGCAAGTTCAGAAACTCGTCAATTTCTTTTTCATTCTAAACTCGACCAGCAAAAGATGAATAAGATGTGGGAGAAAGCCGTTATAGGTGGTAGAGCTTCTGGTGCTTTTCCTATCGCTTTCCCTCCGATTTGGGATCATTCAGATATTACTAGCCTCAATCTGAAAAATCTCAGCGATGATTACTTTGCAACTCTTAATCCTAAAATTCTGAAAAAAGAAGGGTTAGGAGCTATACCAAGAACCGAAAACAGCGATACAGACTTAATGTTTTTGTATACTGACGGCGGCATTTTAGATGGTTTACCAATTTTGAAGGGAATTGACCTTGAACATGATTTACGTTTAAGAAAGATACATAATAACGGTAACTCGCGTCAACAGTTCCGGCAGGAATTTACTGCACAACAATCCTCAAGCAATACAGAAAGGTTGCACGTTTATATTCGTCCAATTCCTGTGGAGAACTTAAAAAGTGACGAAAGACTAACACAAGGATACTTCCCGATGCTGGAAGTTGGCATAAAAGGGTTAACATTGCCAAAAGCAGAACACGACTCAATGCGGCTCAAAGAAATTCAAAAACGGAATGAGTTAGTGCAAGCAAAGCAGGAACTACTAGAAAAGCTCCAATATCAGGGTGTTGAGAATATAACCCAGATTAAGGAAAAGCTGGAGGAAGCGATACCTTATCGGCACGTTAATCTTCGCCCGATTACTCCAGCAATTATTGGCAAAATTGCTGAACCAGAAAAGCATCCAAATCTGAGCCGACTGAAACCAATCTATGCGAATCTACCAAAGAATATTCAAGTTTCGCTTCAGGAAGGAAGCGCAGCGGCATTATTGGCTTCAGATTTTCTGGGTGCTTTCGGGGGATTTTTCGATAAACGCTATCGCGATCATGATTTTATACTAGGTCGGATCTGCGGCATTACCTGGCTCCACGAACACTGTAATGTAGAAATTTCCGAAGCCGAAGTTGAAGAGTTTGTCAGGGATGCCCAGAAGTACCTTCTTGATAAAGATCCTCAACCCGCAGATTTGAAGTTTAGTCAAAAGATTAGAATTGCCAGGATGGGTTTACGCGCTCTGCGAATTGTGGTAACAGAGTCAGAAATTATTGGTTTTGCTTGGCTTTTAGTTTTGGGAGTTGTGAAACTTTCAACGATTTTAGCATTGGCAATTCTGGAGATTTTGGCAACTTTATTTATCTGTTTAATCGATATGGTTGAAAGAATGCACAAGATGATGTTTGGGAATGGAAGCTGAGAAATTTGCTGTCGCCCAAACCAAAAACGGGGAAGATGCTCACCCCACAATAGATAAGTCTAGGACTTACGCAGTTGCCGTGAACTAAAGTTCCGGCTCAAAGCTCAAACCCATTGAAATGGGTTGCTTTGAGGCTTTTTAGTCAGTTTCAACTGACTTGGGCTTTGGGCAAGGAAATTGATTTCCTTCCTGTGCGTAAGTCTTAAAGTCTTATCTTGTGGGTGGGCATCTTCCCCTCCTTATAAGTACAAGCGCGACTACTCAGAAACACCGCAAAGCTGGTAACGTCAAACAAAGGAAAAGATTGTTACAGGACGTGACGGCTTGAAAACGCGCTCTAGTTATTGGCATCTACTGCCATACATCCGCCCTCAGTGGAAAACCATTGCTCAGGCTTTTGCTTGCACATTAGGGGTTACGGTATTCTGGCCTATACAGGCAGCACTTGCAGGCAAAATCGCCAATTTCATTGGACAGGGCGATATGGCGGCGCTTGCCCAGTTAGCCGGAGTGCTGGCAGTGGTTTTTCTAGTCCAGAAAATTCTGATGTATGGACAGGATACCCTGATGGCGAAAGCCGCCCTTTTCGTGGCCTTTGACTTACGCAAACAGGTTTATACTCACCTACACCGCCTCAACTTTGGCTATTTTGAAACTACACAGACAGGCGATTTAACTTATCGTCTTACCGAAGATATCGACCGGGTTGGGGAGGTAGTGAATAAAGTTTTCCATGACTTTATTCCCTGCGTGTTGCAGCTAATAGTCGTGTTGGGCTACATGATTTATCTCAACTGGCAGCTGACGCTGGCAACTTTTTTGGTAGCACCCCTAATGGGCGTTTTAATTGGCTGGTTTGGCGAACAGATGCTGAAGTTTTCTCGCCGCAGTCAAAATCACGTATCTAATTTATCGGCTTTGCTAACAGAGGTATTTAGCGGAATTCGTCTGGTGCAAGCTTTCGCCGCCCAAGATTATGAAATTGCTCGTTTTGCCCAGGAAGCTGAAGAAAATCGGAAAGCTAAGTATGCAACTGAACGGCTAAAAGCGATTCAGAACCCTGTGGTAGGATTTCTGTACGCGATGAGCGTGTTGCTGCTGTTTTTCCTGGGCGGCTGGCAAATTTCTATCGGCAATTTGACTGGGGCAGAATTTGTTAGTTATATCGCAGCTGTAGCGTTGCTAATTGACCCCATCGCCCATCTCACAAGTAACTACAACGAGTTTAAACAAGGTCAGGCATCGGTTGACCGGATTTTTGAACTGATGGCAATTCAGCCGACGGTGCTGGAAAAGCCCGGTGCAAAGGTGCTTCCGTCAGTTACTGGAAAGGTGGAATATCGGAATGTTACTTTTGCTTATCCGTCTCCAGCGGACAGAGGACTGGGCGAAAAGGGAGATTTCCCAATTCCCAATTCCCAATTCCCAATTCCCAATTCCCCAGTTCTGAAAAACTTGAGTATTTTAGTCCAGCCCGGTGAAATGATTGCCTTGGTGGGGGCATCTGGTGCGGGTAAAACTACTTTGGTGAATCTGCTACCCCGCTTTTATGACATTCAAGGCGGTGAAATTCTGATTGATGGGATCAATATTCAGGATGTGACGCTGCCGAGTTTGCGGCGACAAATTGGTATTGTGCCGCAAGAAACTATTTTATTTTCTGGCACTATCGCGCAGAATATTGCTTTTGGTCAAGCTGAGTTTGACTTGAAAGATGTTCAGGCTGCTGCCGAGATTGCTAACGCCCACCAGTTTATTAGCCAAATGACACAGGGCTATTACACTTGGGTGGGTGAAAGAGGGGTGAACTTGTCGGGAGGGCAAAAACAGAGGATTGCGATCGCGCGTGCTGTTTTACTCAACCCCAGAATTCTGATTCTCGATGAAGCTACATCAGCGCTGGATTCGGAATCTGAAGCTTTGGTGCAAGAAGCCTTAGAACGGATCATGCAAGACCGGACTGTATTTATCATCGCCCACCGCCTTGCCACCGTGCGCCGCGCCGATCGGATTTTAGTGGTGGAACAGGGGCAGATTTTGGAATCTGGAAGTCATCAAGAATTGTTGGAAAAGGGCGATCGCTATGCGCGATTCTATGCCCAACAGTTTAGTTAGGGATTGGGGATTGGGGATTGGGGATTGGGAAAAAGTCCTATCTAGTCCCTAGTCCCCAGCCCCTAGTCCCCAGCCCCCAATCACAGTTGTTCCAAATAGCGCAGCAAATCTGCCATTTCTTTGGTGCTAGGCTGGAACTGCGGCATGGGTGGGGTATCGCCGCTGATAACTTGGTGAATTATTCTGACGCGAGACTTCCGCTTTGAGATGTCTTCCAGACTGGGCCCTACCCGACCTTGCGCTTCCAATCCATGACAGCCAGCGCAGTTCATTTGAAAGATGGCGTGTCCCTGCACTATATCGCCGTTTAAGGATAAAACAGTCTTTACATAAGGATCGGAGACGCGCCACAGGTGAAAGCTGACAACTGATAACAGGAGTACCAGCACAAACGCCAAAGCTATCAAGCTTAAGCGCTGCATCAAGGTTTCTCGTAGAGTGTACTGGTTATCCAATGGTTTCTTAAGGCGAAGATGTACAAACAGAGTTTTTTATCAGGGGGAGAGGGTGATTAGTGTGTAATGACCGAGTATATCGATATGTGTGCTAGTGTATCGACAAACGTTTCAATTTATATACATAGCTTAAATTTTTCTCTTAATCCAGGCAAGCGTAATTTTGCGTAGCTTTACGCCGCAAGGGATGAGATGCTGTGAAATTCTCTGGTGCCAGCCTTACCTTTTCTTTGTCTGTACCTTGTAGGATGAGAAACAGGCAAAAAACTTTAACAAAGGAGAACTGACGTGATCGAACCTCTGCTTTCAGGAATTGTGATGGGCTTAATCCTTGTAACCCTCGCTGGGCTGTTTTTCGCTGCTTATATGCAGTACAAGCGCGGTAATGACCTAGGCTTGTAGAAAAAGTGCAAAAGTGCTGAGTGCTTTATTCCTCGCCTCAGCACTCACCACTCATAACTCTGAAGAAGGTGAGGGCTGTGTTGCCATAAACCTTTTGGCGAAAGATTTCCAGGGTGGGAATGGGTTCAACTGTCCAGTTGTTGGGGCTGTGTTCTACTGCCATTTCACCAGTGGGAGCTAATATTTGATAGTGCGCGATCGCTTCCAATACTGGCTGATACAGTCCACTGGCGTAGGGCGGATCGAAGTATATCCGGTCAAACTGCTGACCAGCAAGTGTTGGCAATTGCCCTACTACATCTCCCCGCAGCACTTGAAATTTTTGCTCGCTTTGAGCGACTTGCTGCCAGTTTTGCTGTACGATGGCGCAAGCTTTACCCGATTTTTCTATTCCGACTACGCAGTTGGCACCGCGACACAGTGCCTCTGCGCCCATCGATCCGCTACCAGCGCACAAGTCCAGCCAGCGACAGCCGTTGATGCTGCCCTGCCAAATATTAAACACTGCTTCGCGCACTCGTCCTAGTGTTGGTCGGGTTTCTTGACCGGGTAAGGTTTTGAGTTGGCGATTGCCGTAAATTCTTAGGGTCATTGTGAGAAAAACCGCGTTGGCGAAGGCTGCGCGTTAGCGCTTAGACGCTAAGGGCAAGGGAGGGAAGACAAGAAAAAGAGGAGTCTACTTAATACTCGGTTAAGGCTTGATACCCCCAACCCCCCTTGAAAAGGGGGGCTTTTCTGATCATTGTTTAAAGGGCGGGATCTTTTAGCCAAGAAATATTGGGAGTGTACCCAAAAATTTTTTATGCTGGCACTTTCGCCTGTACTTGGGCAACGAAGTTGGATAAAATTTGTAGTCCGCTGGTGGAAGATTTTTCGGGGTGGAATTGGACAGCCATCAAGTTGTCACGAGCGATCGCAGCTGTTACAGTTTGACTACCGTGGGTGATGGTTGCCGCCCTGATTTTCGGGTCAACTGGATCGACGTAGTAGGAATGGACAAAGTACACCCAAGCCTGTTCTGGTAATTGTCGCCACAGTTCGGCATTTGGCTGGGTAATTTCCAGAGTGTTCCAGCCCATGTGGGGAATTGTTAATCCTGGTTCTGAGCTAAATCTTCGCACGACACCGGGGACAATTCCTAAACCGGGTTCTTTGCCTTCTTCACTCCCATCGAAGAGAATTTGCAGACCCAGACAGATGCCTAAGAAGGGTTTGCCGGAAGCGATCGCGTTTTTTATCGGTTCTACTAGGTGACGCGATCGCAATTGTTGCACTGCTGGGTCAAAAGATCCTACCCCAGGCAGTACCACCGCATCCGCCCGTTCAATATCTGAGGGTGAATCGGTAATTTTCGCGATCGCGCCTGCTTTCTCCAACCCCTTACAGGCAGAGTGCAGATTCCCCATGTCGTAGTCTATAACTGCAATGACTGTCATGCTCGACTTTCTTATAACTGAGTTTTTTATTTTTTCCGCATCAACGTACAATTGTACGTTGATGCCATAAGAGAAGTTATCTCTGTATGTTTTTAATATTTATAATATAACAGCCCCCTACTAAAGTCAATATATAAAATAAGAATTCTCAGAAAAAAAGGATTATTTTATTAATAGTTACACTTCCCTGAATATCCAATGAGTAAAATTATCTTATTGACCTCTTTTGACACTTGGCTACCTCACCAAAAATCTAATTCGTCGGATGATTTATTGTTAGAAGTTGCCAGTGAGCTTTCCCCGCTGTCTTTAAATTTTTTAAGACAGCTACCAGTTGATGTTGCCCAAGCAAGCGATCGCGTCATTGCCAAAATCAACGAATTGCAACCAGATGTGGTTATCTGCTGCGGCATGGCAGAGGGGCGAACCCAATTAAGCGTGGAATCTTGCGCGAATTGTGGAGATAACCGACTGTTGACACCAGTCAATTTAGAGAAAATATTAGCAGGTTGTGCGGCAACTGATATCAGCCACGATGCCGGAAAATTTGTCTGCGAGGGACTATATTATTCAGTATTAGAGTATTTACAAGAACGCCAACTTAATAGCCGCTGCGTTTTCGTTCACGTTCCGGTTTTGACCCCAGAGAACTTGTCTGGTATTATGGCAGATTTTTTAGTAGTTATTAAAAGCATGGCACTTTTAGGCGACTCATAGAGTCTTAGCGTTTATCTATAATCTTGCATCCTATGCTGCCGTTATTATCGATTTTACCCCTTGCTCAAACACCGCCGCCACCACCTAAGCCAGCACCCCAAGAAATCGTGCAACCCCAGCCAGTTTTGGCTTTACCGGGGAAACTGGATAATGTGCCGATGTTTAACAGCAATAGTCCAGAATGGGTAAAAATTGAGGGAATTTTACTGTCTACCTTTCCGCCTACAGGTAAAAAGGTGCCAGCCGCTCATCTTAATTTTCCTTTTCAGGGGAGATTTGATTTATTTGCCCACCATTTTAGCCACACTCCCAAGGATTTGCAGACGCTTTATATAGGAGTGATGTTGCATAATCCAACTAAAAAAACTGTAAGGGTGCAAGTATTGCAAGCGGCAAGCCAGCTAATGCAAAATGCACCTTATGTCACCTTGCCAACGTATGTGGAAAATCCTAAAGGGGAGGTATACTCTGGACATGGCGATCGCGCTGTGAATGATGTCCTGCGGGGGATTCGTCAGGCTGATATTCCGGCGCAGTTAGCGATTCCGCCAGGGGAAAGCCGGATGTTAATGAATCATCCGATTCCGGTGCGGGATTTAGAAAAGCCGATAAATGGACGTTCGACGTTGATGCGCTTACGCAGTAATGGCACGGTTTATGCAGCCAGTTTAGCGATGTATGCTAAGAAAAATGCTGATGGTAGCGATCGCGCACCTACTCAACTAGAATGGAAAGCTTTACTAAATACCGGCGGTTTAGCCGGGCCCCGCGACACACCGCCGAGTCCTCCACAACAAACTACAGGAAAATTTATCTATAGTCGCGTGGCGGGAGTGTCCGCAGGTTCTGCATGGAAAGCACGACTGGTGGATAAACCAAATGCCCAGCATTTGAAAATTCCCGAATCAGGGAAAGCCATTTCTTATCCTATCAGCAGCTTGAAACTAGGAACTCTAGGGACGGGTCAAGTGCAAACAGCAAAAATGCTGGTACGCTATCCTGATACAGCTTATGAAGCGCATGGTAACTATGGAGTTGAATACAACCTCACCTTACCTTTAATTAACTCTACGAATAAACCTGAAACTGTTAGCTTGACTCTGGAAACGCCTTTGAAGGAAGATAAGTTGAGTAAAGGCGGGTTGCGCTTCCGGAAACCACCCCAAGATTTCCCAATTTTCCGAGGAACAGTGCGGTTGCGTTACAACGACGACCAAGGGAAGTCTCAGACTCGCTACGTGCATTTGTGGCACAGAACAGGTCAGGTTTTAGACCCACTGCTAACGTTGAGAATGGCACCGAAAACGCGGCGACAGGTGCAAGTTGATTTGATTTATCCTCCTGATGCCACCGCGCCGCAGGCGTTGACTGTGAGAACTTTAGACACTAACTCGGCTAATTTAGGCGCGATCGCATTTTTAAGCGCGATACCCATGTTGTATGGAATTGGGCGTTTAATTTAGATTATAGGGGCGCGCCCGTTCCGCGTCCCTACTCAAATTATTTTGATAAAGATAGCGATCGCTTATACAGGCGACCATCCAGACCGGAAAACAAGATAAATTGTAGCTTTTAATACATTTATTAGGTAAGTTTGTTGATAAACATATACCTAAGCTTTAAAAAGCGATCCCCAAAAACTATTGCTAATATCTGCTAGAAAAATTCATAGCTTCTAGGGTTCCGGTTTAAATCTGAGGATTTAAACGTCTGGTCCAAGAGAAGCTAATCAGCTTGATCGGATTAGCTGATGACACGGCGGGAAAAAAGCCCGGGAGAGACATCTACCAGTTACAGAACTGTTAGTGCTTTCCTGGGCTTTGATATTGCAATAGTTAGGGATTGAACAATTTTTAGGATTTTGCAAGATGACTGAAGAACGCGATCGCCCCCTTTCTGAGAGTTTAGATTCTCACTCCCAAGAGCCTCCTAGCGAAGCTGAACGAGCTTTGGAAAAAGAAGCGCGACTGCCTTTGACTGGTTGGCAACAGGAGGTTTCCAGAGGATTAGACTTAGGGTTAGAAGGAGCAGACAGTATACGCGATCGCTCCATTCCCACCTTCTCACGCGGCGAATTACCCCACTACGCCGGGATTAACACCTTCTTAAAAGCGCCCTATTTAGAAGATGTAAAAAAAGTCGGAGAATACAATGTTGCGGTTGTGGGCGTACCCCATGATTCCGGTACTACCTATCGACCAGGAACTCGTTTTGGCCCCCAAGGAATTAGGCGCATTTCCGCACTTTATACTCCCTATAGCTTTGAATTAGGCGTAGATTTGCGAGAGCAAATCACCCTGTGCGATGTTGGGGATATTTTCACAATTCCTGCTAATAACGAAAAGTCCTTTGACCAAATTTCTAAAGGTATTGCTCATATCTTTAGTTCTGGTGCCTTCCCGATAATTTTAGGCGGAGATCATTCCATTGGTTATCCGACAGTGCGCGGAATATGTCGTCACTTAGGCGACAAAAAAGTGGGAATTATTCACTTCGACCGCCACGTAGATACCCAAGAAACCGACCTGGATGAACGGATGCACACCTGTCCCTGGTTTCATGCCACCAACATCAAGAATGCACCTCCAAAAAACTTAGTTCAATTGGGGATTGGTGGTTGGCAAGTTCCGCGTGAAGGCGTGAAATTTTATCGAGAACGAGCAAGTAATATCCTGACGGTTACAGATATTACAGAAAAGGGTCTGGATTACGCTGTAGACTTTGCTTTAGAAAGAGCATTAGACGGCACAGATTGCGTTTATATCAGCTTTGATATTGACTGCATTGATGCAGGTTTCGTACCTGGAACAGGATGGCCTGAACCCGGCGGGTTATTACCCCGTGAAGCTCTCTATATGTTGGGCAAAATTGTCCAACGCGCACCTATCTGCGGACTGGAAGTTGTGGAAGTTTCTCCTCCCTACGATATAAGCGATATGACTGCATTAATGGCAGCTCGTGTAATTTGCGACACGATGGGACATTTGGTAGTTTCAGGTCAGCTACCAAGAAAAGAAAAGCCAGCTTACATTCACGAAGAAGCTGAGCCAGAATTAGTTGCAGAGTGGAGATAAGCCTTGCACGAAACTGACATGACAAAGGCGCTCATTTTTACAGTAAAAGACTGGTGGCAATCCCAGCCTGAGCGCCCACAAATTTCCCGAATTCACCTGATTGTTGGTAAGTTCACTTGCGTGGAGCCTGTAAGTCTGCAATTTGCTTTTGAGGTACAGACGCACAACACTTTTTTAGAAGGAGTTGAGTTGGTAATTCAAGAAAAACCCTTAATTGCCTTCTGTCATCCTTGCCAACAAGAATATACCCCAGAAATTGGGTTGCAATATTCTTGTCCTCAGTGTCACTCGCCGATGGAGGATATTCGCTCAGGACGAGAATTGAAAATTGACCGAATTGAATATAGTTTCGACGAGGCAAATAAAGAAGCTTATGCACCAAACATTTGACGCGGCACTAGGGATTAACTTGCTCCATGCTAATCAGAAAGGAGCAGAACATAACCGGGCGCATTTCGACAAGTGGGGGATTACTTGTTTCAATATTATGAGTAGTCCCGGCGCTGGGAAAACAGTGCTGCTGGAACAGACTCTCGCTGCTTTGAAAGATAAGTTAAAAATCGCCGTAATAGAAGGCGACATGACTACAGAATTAGATGCAGATAGGTTGCGACAGTATGGAGTACCTGTGTTTGCAATTAATACAGGTCGTTCCTGCCATTTAGATTCAAAAATGGTCGCTGGGGGAATCCATCAACTGGAACATCAATACAACCCTTCAGACTTCGATTTAGTGCTGGTGGAGAATGTCGGCAATTTAGTTTGTCCTGCGGAATTTGAAGTTGGAGAACACGCAAAAATTGCTCTGCTTAGTATTACTGAAGGAGAAGATAAGCCGCTTAAGTATCCAGTAATGTTTCAAGAAGCGGATTGCTTGCTGATTACCAAAATGGATTTGGCTCCTTATCTGGAAGTTGATATTAATCGGATTGCCGCTAATGTCCGCCAGATGAATCCTTATGCCACAATTATTCCGGTTTCTGCGAAGACAGGCGAGGGATTAGACGTTTGGTTTGATTGGGTACAGTCACAGGTAGCATCTCAGAATCAACCGCTACTAGATGCAGCGATCGCTAGCAGATAAGAAGGAGCGAGAGTAGGAAAAAGGGGGATTCTCATGAAAAGGCGATCGCTACTGTCCTGTTTTGCTCTCTTTTTAGTTAGTTTAAGTCTTGCCGTGGGTTGCACTAATCCCGCAGTTTACATTACCACCACTACCGATACTACTTCCTCCGCAGTGGCGGCTGACTCAGTGAATGCAGGTGTGGCGCGTTTGGGATTCAGTGCATGGCCCGGTTGGTTTCCCTGGCAGATTGCCTACGACCAGAAGATATTCGATGCTAAGCAGGTGGGGGTGGAACTGAAATGGTTTGATGGCTATTTGGAATCCATCAACACCTTGAGTGCAGAGCAAATCGATGCTAATAGCCAAACCCTAAACGATACCCTTAGCGCGGTATCTGGTGGCGCAGATCAGGTTGTAGTGCTAGTGAACGACAACTCCACAGGTAACGACAAGGTAATCGTCCGGGAAGGCATCAACTCCATTGCCGACCTGAAGGGGAAAAAAGTCGCAGCTGAAGAAGGTGCCGTCGATCACTTCCTGCTGCTGTTGGGACTAAGGAAAGCAGGCTTAACTCAGAAAGATATTCAATTCGTCCCTCTGGAAACGGGGAAAGCAGCATCAGCATTTGTAGGCGGACAAGTTGATGCGGTAGCAGTATTTGCTCCCTTCACAACCCAAGCGCTGAAACTCCCAGGCAGTAAGGAACTTTTCAGTTCCAAAGACTTTCCAGGGGCAATTCCCGACCATTTGGTAGTCACTCACAAATTTGCAGACGAACACCCAGAACGAGTACAGGCAATGGTCGATGCCTGGTTTGCCACCCTGGACTACATGAAGCAAAACCCAGACAAGGCGATCGCAATCATGGCAAATCGGGCGGGAGTCAGCGTTGACGAATACAAAGAGTACGCCCAAGGCACCAGGATCTTCTCAGTTGAGGATAACCTGAAAGCCTTTCAACCGGGTAACGATATGACCTCCCTGATGTTCGCATCTCAGGAAATGATCAAATTTTTGGAAGAAGTGGGTCTAGCGGAGACACAACCAGACCTCAGAAGGCTATTCGATGACCGCTTCATCAAAGCCTATGCCCAAAAAACCATGAAAGCATAGCTATCCGGCAGTTCTTGCTGATCAAACTGCACAACCCTTAAAACACCTTCAAAATCCTCTAGCAATCCTAATATGAACTTCTCCCTTTCCTCCTCTTTGCGCCCTCTCTTGCCTGTGCGGTTCGTTTAAAAGGTAGTCACAACTGGGTCGAGGATTGCTACAGAGGAATTTATGAGTCAAAGCCCTAAATCGCACGAGTCTTCCACCGAATCAAAAATGTTGCCTTCCACTGTTTTCTGGCGCATTGGCGAAGACATTCCCAAACCTCTGAATACAGCATTGATCGCCACTTCCATTGCACTACCCCTACTACTGTGGTGGCTGGTGACAATGTTCGGGAACATCGATCCGAAATTTTTGCCCTCTCCTGCCCAAGTTATGGCGGCATTTGGACGGCTGTGGAGTACCCGCGAACTCCTCAAGGACACAGTAGCTAGCTTGTGGCGGGTTGGTGTTGGGTTTTTGCTGGCGGCAATTTTTTCCATCCCCGTGGGAGTCCTGATGGGCAGTTTTCCCAGTATTCGGGCATTGCTGGAACCGCTGTTCGGGTTGATGCGCTATATGCCTGCGCCCGCTTTCATTCCTCTTTTCATCCTCTATCTGGGCATCGGGGAAGCACCGAAAATTACCCTAATCTTCATCGGTGTCTTTTTCTTCAATTCCCTGATGGTGATGGATACTGTGAAATTCGTGCCTAAAGAATTGATTGAAGCTACCTATACGCTGGGGGGGAACCGTTGGCAGACGTTGTTTCAGGTAATTTTTCCGCACGTTTTGCCCGGAATCATGGATGCCTGTCGAATTAACTTGGCAGCAGCTTGGCAGCTGGTGATTGTCTCAGAATTGATTGCCGCAACGGAGGGGTTGGGCCGTCGGATTAGCGTGGCTGGTAGGTTTCTCAAGACTGATGAGATTTTTGTCGGGCTAATTGTAATCGGGGTTATCGGGCTGTCATTCGACCTGTTATTCCAGTACCTAATGCGGGTTTCTTGTAAGTGGGCAAGCCAAAAACGATAGATTTCCGACTTATCAGCGTGTGTCGATCCTAAATATCCATTTAACGATTTAGAGGTTTTAAAGTTATGTACTTGCAAATCAATAATCTGCACAAGCACTTTAATACAAAACAAGGAAATTTAGTTGTCCTCAAGGACATTAATATGACGATTAAGGAAGGCGAATTTATTTGTGCTGTGGGAGCATCTGGATCTGGTAAGTCCACGCTGCTACGGCAAATTGCCGGACTGGATACCCCTACGACAGGGGAAGTTAAGATTGATGGCGTGCGCGTCGCCGGGCCAGGGCCGGATCGGGGGATGGTGTTTCAGCACTACACGCTTTACCCGTGGATGAACGTGCAGGATAATACAGAGTTTGGACTAAAACTTCAGGGAATATCAAAAAAGGAAAGACGCGATCGCGCCAGTTACTATCTGAGTATAGTCGGGTTAACGGATTTTGCTAGATCGCTGCCCAAAGAGCTATCCGGCGGCATGAAGCAACGAGTAGCGATCGCCCGCGCCCTTGCTTCGCAACCTAAAGTTCTGTTGATGGATGAACCTTTTGGCGCATTGGACATTCACACCAAAGAATCTATGCAACAGTTTATACTGGAACTTTGGGAACGCAATCGTCTCACGGTTTTCATGATCACCCATGATGTAGAAGAGGCAGTTTTCCTTTCTAACCGAATCTACGCCCTGAGTGCGCGTCCCGGTACGGTGAGCAAAGAAATCCCCATCGAATTGCCCAATCGCACCCATGCTGTGAAGCGCCACTCTATTTTCCACGATTACAAGGATGAATTGATGAACTTGCTGCGGAGAAATTCCTTGGAGGCGGTGGCTGCATAGATATCTATACGGTTCAATTAAACAGGCAATTACCTGTAGGCAAGACGACCGCCTACAGGTAATTCAATCTATTGAGTGCTAACCGGAGATGATTTACGGCTGATAGCGGATATTCGCTTCTTTAAAGCGGCGCAAGGCTTCACCCAAGCGATCGCATTCCGCAATCAAACTTACTCGCACGTAACCTTCACCGCCAGCGCCAAAAGCATTCCCCGGCGTTACAACCACACCAGTCTGCTGCAACACTGACAAGGCAAAATCTGTGGAACCCATACCCACCGGACAAGGAACCCAGAGATACATTGTGGCTTTTGGTTTGGGAATATTCCAACCCAATTCGCCTAAACCTTGAATTAGAAAATCGCGGCGACGACGATAGCGATCGCATACCTGATTGACATATTCATCTGGCAATTCCAAAGCTGTTTGGGCAGCAGTTTGCAAAGCGGCGAAAATGCCATAATCCAGATTAGTTTTCAGCGTCCGCAAGCCTTGAATAATGTGTCTATTTCCCACCACAAAACCCACGCGCCAGCCAGCCATGTTATAAGTTTTTGACATGGTGTGAAACTCGACACCGATATCTTTGCCGCCGGGAATTTCTAACAAGCTAGTCGGCTGATAACCATCAAAGGCTAACTCTGCATAACACAAGTCATGCACGAGTAAAATTTCGTATTTTTTAGCAAAAGCAACAATATCTTTGAAAAATTCACGGGGTGCTGTCGCGCCAGTGGGGTTACTGGGATAGTTGAAATAGAGAATCTTAGCTTGTTGGGCTACAGAATCTGGAATCGCACCGATATTGATTACCCAGTCATTTTCTGGTTTCAAAATCAGCTGGTGAATTTTGCCGCCTGCGATCGCTGGCCCCCGAAAATGAGCCGGATAAGCCGGAGAAGGTACTAAAACCAAATCCCCCGGATTGATATAAGCAAGCGCCAAGTGAGTCAACCCTTCCTTAGAACCCAATAGCGGCAAAGCTTCGCTATCCGGATCGAGGTCAACATCATAACGACGACGATACCAGTTAGTGATAGCGCGACGGAAACTGCCAGTACCTTCAAACGGGGGATAGCCGTGATTTGCGGGGTTGTGCAAAGCTGCGATCGCTGCCTCTATCACTGGCTGCGGTGCAGGCCCATCTGGATTCCCCATTCCCAAATCAATTAAATCCAACCCCTGCTCCCGCGCCCTAGCTTTCAGTTCATCCAGGCGGGCAAATACATAGGGCGGCAGGGCTTGCAGCCTTTCGGCTGGGCTAATCCAATCTAACGTCATCAGACCTATCCGTAAACTGGTGTATATTTTCAGCGAGGCAGCGCTCTAAATCCTTATTAGGAATTGGAACATGAAATGCCACCTCTTAACTCAATCAAAACATTTTTAAAAGATAGCTAATTAATCGCCAGCCATTAGCCATTAGCTATTGACAGACCAATTGTAGTAGAAACCATTGCCGCCATCAGTTCGTCAGGCACAACTTTAAAGGGTAGCCGATGGATATCAGAATTAGCAGCGCAGGCAATTTCAGCTGCTTGCCGCAACTGAGCTAAAGTGATGTCACCTAAACCCAGATCCTCCAAAGTTTGAGGCAGCCCAATCTCAGCGTAAAACTTTAATAACTGTTGTCTGGCTGTAGCAGCTAATTGGTTGCCTTGTACCATTTCTTCCAAACGCAGCTGTGCGAGAATACCATAGGCGACTTTTTCCCCATGTATGGCACCATGAGCTGCCGGGATGTGAGTCAAACCATTGTGTACGGCATGAGCTGCTACTGTACGACATTGAGCGCCGCCCAATCCACCAATTACCCCAGCTAGTAAAATTGTGGCATCGACAACATCGCGCCAGGCTTCACTACCTGGTTCAAGGAGGGCGGCCGCACTCTTTTGAAACAAGATATCGCGCAAGACTCTCGCCTGTTGAACTGCGGCAATTAGCAAACTTTGCTCAGAATGACCGCTACTCACAGAAGCTTCGTACCACTTTGCCAAAGCGTCGCCAATACCAGCTACCAGGGTGCGTTGCGGGGCAGTCTGAATCAAATCGTAATCCAGCACCAGCAAATCTGGACAGCGGTCGAGGCTGACATCGTACAGAAAAGCTCCGGTGTCAGAATAAACGTTGGATAGGGCTGTCCAAGCGGCGCAGGTAGCTGCTGAGGTAGGAATAGTGACTACTGGCAACCCGCACTGATGAGCGAGTAATTTGGCGGTATCTAATGCTTTTCCGCCGCCGATGCCGATAATCAGATCGGCTTGGGAATCTGTGGCTGCTTGTCGCAGAGATCCTAGGCTGGCTTCGCTACAATCTGGACTATAAGATGCTGTTGCAAAGCTTAATTGCTCTAGAACGGCTTGCAATTGGGGCAGTGTGACGGCAAGGGTGCGATCGCCTCCCACAATTAAGGGACGATGCCCCAAACGCGCGATCGCTTCTCCCGCTTGCGAGAGCGCCTTCTGACCCCGCAGCACCCGACCGGGAGCTACACAGAGTGAAAACAACGAAGTAGCGGTTTGAGTAGACAAATCTGGCAAAGATTGGTTGGGCATAGAACGAACTATTTTATTCTAAATAGGGGTATCTCTCAAGATTTTTCTTAAAAAAATTTACAGCGAATAAATAGAATTTTCCTGAGGCGGTTGCTTCCTGATACTGGAAGCAACCGCCTCTATTTCATAATGACAAACGCTCAAGCGTTGGGTTTTGGCAGTTGGGCGATATTTTCCGGATAAACTTTAATAGCCAACTGGTCATCATCGCGGGTGACGAGACTCCGCTTCACCTCACCCAAGTAAAGCGGTTTAGAAACTCCTGGTTCTGGATGGATGACGGTGCGTGCGCGAATAGTGAGTTGATTGTTTATCTGACCTAAACGACCATAAGAAAACAAGTTGGTGGCGGCTTGACGCAGCGTTGCGTCCAATTCTGTTTCGGTAATTTCCGGAGGAACCTTGATTACTGTCTGCGCGCCCCCAGTGTCATAAACCAGCTTATAGCGCACCGCACCCGGAACTACCGGGTGGGTTAACGGCACCAAACCCAAAGCAAATAAACCACCAGTCAGTACGCCCATAAAGCCAGTGATACCGACTAGGCGAAACCGGATACCCCATTGCAAAATAAACCCCAGTCCTGCCAAGACACCGCAGGCTAGAGTGAGGATACCCGCCCACTTGGCATAGTTTAAAAAATCAGCAGTCGTTAGCATGGCAGATCAAGCGTCTTCTTTTTCATTACTGATAAAGCCATTTCCTGAATTGCCATTGGGCAATTCCAGGGCAGCTTTTAAAGTATGCCAGGTAAGGTTAGCGCATTTGATTCTGACTGGGAACTGAGAAACGCCTTGCATGACGTTTAGCTTTCGCTGTTCTTTAGGAAACTCAGCTTGCCCTTTCATCATGTTTTGGAAGCGTTCAACCATTTCCAGCGCTTCGCTTACACTCTTTCCTCGTAAGGCATCCGCCATCAAGTCAGCAGAAGCCATCGCGATCGCGCAGCCTTCTCCTTCAAACTTTACTTCTTCTATGGCGTTGCCTGCATCGTTCAGATGCAACGTCAGCTCAATCGTATCGCCACAGGAAGGATTATGTCCTTTCTGATACCGATGCACCGGATTAGTTTTGCCTTTGTGCCGTGGCTTTTTGTAGTGTTCGAGAATGACCTGTTGATAAAGGTCGCGCAGGTTGCCCAGAGTCATGAGTGGATAAGTATTAAAATTTATGAATCCTTCTCGATCCTATCAGTGTCTCTCAATTTGGCAGGGCTGGTTAACCTCACTCCCAGATTTCTCTCCCAGTTTTTGCTTCCTAGTCTCTGTAATTTCGTCGATCCGATTTTGCACCTGTTGGCTTACCCCACTAATTTCCTCAGCAGGAATTTTCCAAAGCTTTTTTATCAGCCATTCGGGAACTGGGCTAATTACCATGTGACATCTGCCGCAAAGTGTTATCAAATTACACAAGTGATCAGTTCCACCTTTGCTTCTGGGAATAATGTGATGAACTTGTCCGCTGTGTTGTTTGCCGCAAACTTGGCAGGTGCGGTTATCTCTTTGCAATGCTTGTTGCCTAATTTCTCGCCAAGATGACATTGGGGAATTGTTTATATTTTATTTTTTAACCGTTGTTTCTACTCCGCTTCCCCAATTAAGGTAAATGCTGCCCAGTCTAACGGGTCTGGATACTGTTTCATCGTCGCTAACATTGCGCTTCGCAATGCTTGGGCTTTATTAGGGTTTGTTTGCAGAGTTCGATACAATTCTGTCATTAGAAGGTTAGTTGGCTCATCAGGCACCGCCCACAAGGATACGATCGCGCTGGGTACTCCTGCGGAAATGAGCGATCGCGATAGCCCGATAACACCATCTCCGGTAATTTCACCGCGTCCCGTATTACAGGCACTCAATACCACAAGTTCAGCATTTAGCTTCAAGTCAAAGATTTCTCCTGAAGTGAGGAATCCATTATCATTCTTTGATGGAGCTAGAGCGATCGCGCCGGGAACGCCTAATTCTTGAATATCATCAAGTAATCCGTGGGTTGCTAGATGAATCAGCCGCGCCTTAGACATCTGCGGCACAATATTAACCTTCGTTGCCTTGTCGCCAATAATCGCCGTGGTGTTCAAAAGTTTAGCAATCGTCTGTGCTTCCTGTTCTGCACCCGGTAATGGGTCTAGTTGCTGAGGCGTTTGCCCTGGCTGTTTTGCGGGCATTGTCGGCATTGTCGGATTGCCCACCACTAACACATCTTTGCTATGTTGAGATGTTTTATGCAACGTCGTTATACGTTGCTGTTGCTGGCGCGTTAAGTCTAGCACCTCAATAGATGGAGCTGTTAGTATTGTGTGTTGCTCGACTAAGTATTTGCCATTGGCAGCTTTTAGCGCCGGGAAAGGCAGCAGGAACAACCTGTCTTGCGGGATAAATATTACGTGGGAATTTGGGTCTTTGGGCAGGAATTCAGCAATCGGCTGAATCAGCACTTGATGAAGTTTCTCTCTAGCAGCTTCTCCTTGGCCAAGATTAGGGCCGTGTAAAATACGACTGTCAGCCAGCAAATCTTCAAACGATTTTTTTTGCCGCCGTAGCTGTTTAAGGTCAACTGAGCGAAACGCCACCTTACCTGTAGGCTGAACTACCCAAATAAAGAGTTCAGAGGCCTTACCTCTGAGTTTACCTTGTACTTTGAATTCTTCTTCAGGAACAATTGAATATTCAATCAGCGTGGCATTTTGTTCTTTAGCAATTCTTTTAATTTGCGCGATTGTGGGAGGGTTTAAATTAGTTTTAGATCGAGCAGATTTTTCAGGAGATAACCGCTGTTGCAGTAACTCCACAAAAGCACGGGCGCGTCCCCGTTCAGAAATTTCCAGAGCAGAATCTTCTTTTTTCTGAGCGATTAGGATTTGTTGCAGCAGGCTGTAGGTAAGAACTTGCGTATCAAAAAGTGAGACATTGTGGATATCATTTAATCCCGATCGCAAAGATTCCAAAACTTCAACTGCATCGCGGAGTTTTTTTTCTGCTTCTGGGAGTTTGCCAGAGGTAAATAGGGTATGTCCTAGATTATTCAGAGCCATTCCCTCGCCGCGTCTGTCACCAAGCGATCGCGCAATCTCTAAACTTTTCTTGTGATATTCAATTGCTTTGGCGTACTCACCTGAATCTTCGTAAGCAATTCCTAAATTCGAGAGTGCTTTCTGCTGCAACTGGCGATCCCTAGTTGTGAGAGCGATCGCTAAACTCTGGTGATAGTAACCAAGCGCTTTGACATGATCGTCTTGAACGTGGTAAGCAGATCCGAGATTGTTTAGGGAACTTCCTTGTCCTTCCTTGTTGCTAATTTGTCGGGCAATCGCTAAACTCTGTTCGTAAGATTTAACTGCTTCGTCATACTTGCCCAAATTAGCGTAAATAGCTCCCAAATTTCCTAATGCTGTCCCTTCCCCTGAACGATCTTTAATTTCCCGTACAATAGTTAAACTCTGCTGATAAGACTTAATTGCTTTGTCATATTCACCCAAAGCTTCATAAGTATTACCTAAATTTACTAAAACCTGACCCTCTCCCTGACGGTCTTTGGTTTCCTGCATAATCGTTAAAGCTTGCTGATGGGATGCGATCGCGTTTGCATAATTTCCCAAAGCTTTGTAAGCAATTCCCAGATTTGAGAGTGCTTGCGCTTTCCCAGTGGAATTGCCATTTTCCCGCCCCATAGTCAAAAATGGCTGTAAGAGCGCGATCGCATCCCTGTAGTTTTCCTGAACCAGAGAAGCCGCACCCAGAACACCTCTAGCAGCAAGTTCCCCCGGAACGTCTTTGAGTTCCTGGTAAATTCTTAATGCCTGTTGCCAAGACTGGATGGCAGATTGAACCTTATTCGGCTGATACTGCTCAAAACCTTGCTGTAATAGTCGATCTGCCGCCAGTTTACGGCTATCTTGAGCTGACGCTGATGTTACTGGTGCGGCGGGTTGTTCTTGCAAACAACGCGGATCTCGCAGTTGCAGATTTTGCGATCGCTGTTGCAATTGTGCAGCGCAAACAGCAGATGTTTCAGAAGTTGACAATTTCAGCCTTCCATCGCTGTTGCGCGTTACCCTGCCAGCATGACGTGCATTTAACCTGTTCTTGAGGCTGTCATCGACAACAAGAATATTATTACTACTCGCAGTCACAATAACAGGATTAGTCACAATAACAGGGTTAGCCACAGTACCCGGATTAGGTCTAAAGGGGATATCGTTGAGGAGTACGCCTGTAGAGTAACTACCCAACGGGTTGGTATAATTAGTCACAATAACAGGGTTAGTCACAGTACCCGGATTAGGTCTAAAGGGCCTATCTGGAACCGAAGGCAGAGGAGAAGGAAGAGGGGGAGGAGGCGGAGGTTGGGGACTACTGAAATACAGCGTACCGTTGACGTTGAGGAGTGTGCCTGGAGACGTAATGTTAGAAGCGCTGACTGCGCGGCCGAAAGTAATGTTACCTGTACCTGCACTCAGAGTTAGATCCAGAGGGGTACTGACTGCATTCAGGGTGCTTTTAAATACAATGTCACCTGAACGATTACCTGTGCTAATGGTTTCGCTACTGCCAAGGAGAACAGGAGCATCAAAGGTAATATTTCCCCCATTTAAGGCGATGGAGGCGTTTAAGTTGATGATGATGGTAGAAGTGAATGTAAGATCGGAGGAATTGGCATTGCTGCTGGCATCAATGTCGCTGTTAATAGTGATGTTATTTGTGGCGATAATTGAGACATTTCCTGTAGCCAAAATGTTCTCAATTTTGTCGGCTGAAATCAAAAATGTGTTGCCTGGATCTCTAACGAAGATTTGTCTGTCGTCTAGCTGGGCAAGATAATGCACAGTATCGCTAATAACAACGTTGGGAGTATCTAATAATAGTTGACCCGCTTTTCCAGCAGTTGACCCTACGTTTACAACGCCGTCAAAAGCTAGATTTTTCTTCCCAGATACCTCAACGAATCCACCGTTACCGAAATTGGTGCCACCTTTGTTGCTAATATTTCCGAAAAAATCTGTCGTCTCATCTGCCCAAACAATAACTCTACCGCCATTGCCATTACCAATAGCATCAGCTTTGATAGTTGCGTCTTTGCCTACAAATGTTTGAGTGGCGTTCGGTACTTCACCTTTACCCTGATAATCGCCGCCAATTAAGGCGGTGCCTCCCTTTCCATCTCCAGAGACATCGATTTGAGCTTGTTCCACTAACGCAACTTTGTTACCCAGCACTTCCACAGTGCCTCCAGCTGCACCAGATGTCTTATTTGAGGCATCAAGAGTACCGGACACAATAGTAGTACCTGCGTCACCGTTTATCTGGATGCCAGACCCCGTTAATATTACCTGTCCATTGCTGTTAACTGTCAGTTCCGTAGCATTGCCTGCACCCCCGCCAGTCAGCAATTGCGGTAATGTGGGAATCGGCAACGTCCAGTTTCCAGGTTGAGTGTCCGTCGTTGCCAGTGGTTGGATTTCTAAACCTAGCAGCAGTCCTTGCTGAGTTATGCGGAGTATGCGATCGCCAGGTACGCCTGCTACAGTGATGTTACCTCCTGGTGCTTTTAGTTGCCCCGTACTGACAACTGTGCCGCCTAGTAAGGTTAAGTTTTTTCCCTGCGTTACGCTGAGGTTGCCAGCGTTGACAATGGCTCCCGGTTGACTGACGGCGAAAGCAAAAGCGTTGGGATTGCCCGTCAGTGCGGCGTAGTTCTTGTCACCCAGTGCGTTGAACCAATGCGAACCAATGCCAATGCTGGTGGCTGTAGTCGCTGTGAAGGAAGCAGGTACGTTGAGACTACTTCCAGCGCCAAATACAATGCCTGCTGGATTCATCAGGAAGAGGTTAGACTTCCCATTTGTAACTTGAATCAAACCGTTAATAATCGAGGCATCGCCACCAACGACGCGGCTCAAAATATTCTCAATACCTGGTTGGGAGAGAAAGTTGGCAATTTGGTTTGAGTTGAGTCCGAATTTCTCAAAGCTGTGGAAAAGATTCGCCCCAGATTGCTGTCCGCCGCTGATGTCGAAGCGAACCGAAGGTCGTCCTTTTAGGACATCGCTATCGCGGATAATATTGGTGCCAGTGCCGTCAGCCGCAGGAACAATAGACGTTTGAGCCTGTACCGATTTACTGCTGATAACTCCTAACAACGGAAAAACTACCAGCAGACAACGCAGGCTTCTCCCAGCATTATTCATATAACTCTGGCCAAAATTATTACTTTTGCCGAAATCAAACGCTTTCTGGCTGCAATAATTACCCTAAAATTTTTTCTCTAATTTGGGTTTGTGCAGCTTGCATCTATTTTTCCCTTACTTTTTTAGTATTTTATGTAAACTTATTCTTTTTTTTCGAGCAATACTTATACTTATACGTAATTTAATTAAATTATGGTTAAATTCCTATAAAAATTATATTAAATTTGATGTAAATGTTTGGTGTTGCTTCATTTAACAAGAGCATCTTCGGACGAATTTGCTTGGGTTCTCACAGTCAAAACCTGCGGCGGGGTAGCATCTGGGGGATAGAGAAAGTCTACTTGCACCAAACGTGTATCCCCTGGTGGCATCTTCAACGTTACCAAAGGTTCTCCCTGTTGACCGCGACGCTGTACTAAATGCACGTAACGAATTTGCGGCAAACCTCGGTCATCGTTATAGCGGAGTTGGACAGTACCACGGAAAAAGACTTGCGGTGCGGGTGGTTCCAAAAAACGCAGTCCCCCTTGCAGCTGATCCTGTTTAATCGGTGTTTGGATAGCCACAGTCACAGTTTGGGCGTTGCTGGTGTCATTGATTAACGGTAAACTCAGGCTGTAGTGAATGCCGTAGTTGCCGTGAGCGCGATAGGCGGTGTCTGGATAACGCACCTTCATCGGCGCACTTTGACTCTGGTTGGTGCCTAGCGTGCCACGAGGTAAGGTATTCAAAGCATAGGAAAACGCCGATCCTCGCGGGGGAATGCTGCGATGCTGGGCAGATGGAACTTCCACCAGCCTAGCTTTCCACACAGAACCTTGGGCAACACCAGCAACACGACCGTAGAGAAATTGGCCGTTGCTTCGTTCTGGTGGTGTGGGAGCGCGATCGCGCGGCCCTGCTAAACTACCAGTATTTAACAGCGTCTGCCATTCTGACAAAGTTGGCGCTCTTTCACTGCCATCAGGATTTTGCCGCGCATACATCCCTAAACTAGCAATATACACATTCGCGTCGCTGTGCAGCCGCATCAACGTAGAGCGACCATTCAACGGCGGCGTTAGCGTCTTCACCGGAATCGGCTGATTAAACAACAGTTTACTTTGCCCTGGTGGAATGACTAACTGGGCGGGAAAACCTGCCTGACGAATGCCCCGCAAGATGTCATTACTTACGCGATCGCCTGGGCCAGCGTAAACTGTACCCAAGGGATTCTCCTGCACAGAGGGCATCGGTACAAACGGCGCATCCGGCTGACTCAGATAACTCGCCGCCTGCAAGATATCCACCTTCACCGCCTTGGTACCGGGATTATGCACAATTATCCCCAGATAAAGAGTCCGCAAGTCTTCTGGAGTCGCCGCCTTAGCGATGTGGTGGGCAAACACATCAAAGCGTCCCTGGAGTGGCAAATTTAAGTGAGCATTTGGGATTTTGCCAGTAGGGGGAAATGTAGACAGCAAAATCCCCTCTGTCTGCACCAATTCCGGACTATTGCTATTAAAAACTGGAACCTTATCCAGTTTTCCTGGTAGGGGGAAAACCTCTTGAGGTTGCACCACTTCTTTTGGTGCAGGTATTGGTTCTTGGGCAAGAAGAAAAAGTAGTAAAAATGGCAGCAATTTTACCTCGACACAGATTAAATTTACGACTTTTTATAAACTGAAATTTTGCATCCCTATCAAATCGAGACTCTGCCTCCCGATTGTTTACAATGGTGCATTTCAGTTTATCAGAAGTTAGGATTTACTTTTTACCGCATGGGTATTGTACACCAAATACGGTAAATTAAAAGGCATTTTACATTTCCCTAATTAATATTATTAGGAGGATAAAATCTGGTTTAATTCAATTTAAAACGCCTCTATTTCTCTAAGTTTGTTTCTTCTTCCGTTTCATCACCAGCCAGATAACAAAGGCAACAACTAGAACCACAAACACAATTTTAGAAACCGGGCCAAGATACTGCTCCACAAGCTCATAGTTGTCTCCCAGGGCGTATCCGGCATAAGTCAGCAAACCCACCCATAATGTAGTGCCAAGGGTTGAGTACAGTAAAAAAGGCACCAACGGCATACCGCTGATGCCTGCCGGAAGCGAAATTAAAGTGCGAACTCCCGGAACCAAGCGGCCGTAAAACACTGCTTTACCGCCGTGCTTATCAAACCAATTATCTGCCTTGTCGATATCCTTGCTGGATAGCCCAATCCACTTGCCATACTTGTTGGCTAATCGCTTTAAATTTTCCTCGCCTACGAGTTTGCCCACATAGTACCAGGGCAATGCGCCCAACATAGTTCCCAACACTCCTGCTGTAACCGCCAGCACAAAGTTCATATTCCCTTTTGCCACCGTAAAACCTGCTAGCGGCATGATTAATTCTGAGGGAATAGGAGGGAATAGGTTCTCCAAAAACATCAGCAGTCCTATTCCGACATACCCCAGAGATTGCATTGTGTTGGTTATCCAATCAACCATTGAGTGAATTCCTTTGATTAATGGCGTTATTACTGAGATACTGCACTAAAAACTGAGGCAGAGCCTCTATATCTTCGTTCCCAGGCTGAACCTGGGAACGAGGGAAAGCAGGCTCTGGCTCCCAAATAACTAATGACTACTGGCTACTTTTTATGTGCCTGAAGTCCAAGAGTTGATGTACTCGATTTGATCTGGGGTCAGGCTATCAATTTGAACGCCCATTGCTTGCAACTTCAGCCGTGCAATTTCTTTGTCAATCTCGACTGGAATGGAGTGCAAACCGGGTTCCAGCTTGCCTTTGTTTTTGACGAGGTGTTCGCAAGCTAAAGCTTGGTTGGCAAAGCTCATATCCATAACTGCGCTGGGATGTCCTTCCGCAGCCGCCAGGTTAATTAAACGCCCTTCGCCTAGCACAATAACAGATTTACCATTCTGGAGGCGGTATTCTTGGGTGAAGTTCCGCGCTTCCTTAACTTCAGTCGCTTTGGCACCCAAGGATTTAAGGTCGATTTCGATGTCGAAGTGACCGGAGTTGCAAACCATCGCCCCGTCTTTCATGACATCGAAATGCTCGGCGCGAATGACGTGCTTGTTGCCAGTGACAGTAATAAACAAATCGCCTACAGGGGCGGCTTCTGCCATTGGCAGCACTCGGAAACCATCCATCACCGCTTCAATCGCTTTGGTGGGGTCAATTTCGGTGACAATCACGTTGCCACCCATTCCCCGCGCCCGAAGTGCCGTGCCTTTGCCGCACCAGCCGTAGCCAGCAACGACAATGGTTTTACCAGCTAACAGAACGTTGGTGGCGCGGATAATCCCATCCAGGGTGGATTGCCCGGTGCCGTAACGGTTATCGAAGAAGTGCTTGGTGTCAGCGTCGTTGACATTGATGGCGGGGAAAGTGAGAACACCATCTCTGAACATGGCGCGCAGGCGGACAATGCCGGTTGTGGTTTCTTCAGTGGTGCCAATCAAATCGGCAATCTGGTGTTGACGTTCCTGAATCAGGGTAGCAACCACATCGCTACCATCGTCAATGATGATGTTGGGTTTGTGGTCGAGGGCGATTTGCACGTGGCGAGTGTAAGTTTCGGCGTCTTCACCTTTCATGGCAAATACGGGGATGCCATGATCCGCAACGAGGCTGGCAGCAACGTCATCTTGAGTGGACAAGGGGTTGCTGGCAATGAGCAGGGCATCAGCACCAGCGGCTTTGAGAGCGATCGCTAGATGCGCTGTTTCGGTCGTCACGTGGCAGCAGGCAACTAAACGAATACCTGCCAAGGGTTTTTCTTGGGCAAAGCGATCGCGTATTTGCTTCAACACGGGCATCTCCCTACCGGCCCATTCAATGCGTTGTTTACCTAGAGGCGCGAGGGAGAGGTCTTTGACTTCGTGCTTGGGCTGAGTAAAAGTTGCAGTCATTAGATTGGCTTCTCAACAAAAATTAAACTTGCAGTTCTCACTAGATTACTCGACTGGGCAGGTAAAACGGTAGCCTCAGTCCTCAGATGGAAGTCCTGAATGCTTTTAAATGTTCAATGTAAAAGCACTTCTTGATTCAAAATTCAAAACTCAGACTCAAAATCACACGCATCTGGAGATGAGTGACTAACATAGGCATCTGTACTTAGTCTGCTTCAGACTGATGTACTTGTGTTCAAAAGCATATTCCGGAGGTTGGAAATGCGTTCTAAATCTGATTGGGCGAACCGCCCAAAGGCATTGGCAAGTCTAGCTGGATCAATTCTGCTCGCTGGGTGGGTAGTATCTCCAGTTCAGGCACAAACCCCACTGCCGCAGAATTTGCAACTGCCCATTCCCAGCTGGCCGCTGAATGACTCGCAAAGCAATATGGTTGCTGGTTGCATCCGTTTGGATGGTCGCTGTCTGTTTCAAGTCGCAGCACCAAAATCCGAGTTACCAGCGCGGATTCAAGATATTCAGCAGAGATTGGAAAATATTAGCAACCAATACTTGCAGGATGATGCCGCTAAACTGCAAGTTGAGATCGCAAAGCAAAATAATTTGCCAGTTATCGTTGTCAACGATCAACCTGTGCTGACGGTTACACAACCGGATGCGAACCTGCAAGGGGCAGATTTAGATACACGGGCCCAAAAGCTGAGAGAATCGCTGCAAGAGGGTTTGGTTCGGGCGAAACAGGAACGAGAGCCCCAGTTTATAACTCGATCTAGCGCGATCGCTGGTAGTTTGATTTTGGGGATGGTTGTGGCTAGCTGGAGTCTAGGACGTTGGCGCAAGCGATCGCAAATACGGTTAGCAGCATCCGCTAGTCCCCCAACAGTCCACCCAGTTACCACCCAGCTGACTCAACAGCAAAAGGGAAATTTACAAGAAGTTCAGCGCCGTCTGTATCAACTGGCTCAAGGCGGCATTTGGGGCGGTGGAGGGCTGATTATCCTGGGTTTGTTTCCCTACACCCGTATAGTTCAGGTTTTAGCCCTCTCTGCCCTACAAGTTCCTTTGCTGGTGGGAATTGTCGGACTGGGTACTTACGTGCTAATTCGTCTGTCCTACGTCCTGACTGACCGATTCGCCGCTGCTTTAGCCAGTAGTTATTTACTCACCCCAGAAGCCTCTCGCCGCGTGCAACTGCGAGTTTCTACCATTTCTGCCGTCACCAAAAGCATTACCACCCTCGGCTGCATCGGGATTGGCATCTTGGTTGCCCTGACTACCTTGGGAGTGAATATTGCCCCCTTGCTGGCTGGTGCTGGCTTAGTTGGCGTTGCCGTGTCTCTTGCTTCCCAAAACCTGATTAAAGATGCGATTAACGGCTTTTTAATCATCGTAGAAGACCAGTATGCCGTCGGCGATGTCATCGCTGTCGGAGATGTGGGCGGCTTAGTGGAATACATCAATCTCCGAATTACCCAAGTCCGCGATGCTGAAGGGCGATTGATCACAATTCCCAACAGCGAAATCAAAATAGTTGCCAACCTTTCCAGCAACTGGTCGCGGGCTGACTTAAATATCCCTGTTGCTTACGACACCGATGTGGATCAGGCGTTAAAGCTGATTGATGATATTGCCCAACAAATGAGCCGCGACCCGATTTGGCTACAGCAAATCTTGGAGGCACCCCAAGTGCTGGGAGTTGATAATTTTGGAGAACGGGGCGTAATTATCCGCGTTTGGATAAAAACCCAGCCCCTGAAGCAATGGGACGTAGCGCGGGAGTTTCGCCGCCGCCTGAAAGTGGCGTTTGATGAGGCTGGCGTGCCGATTCCGTTACCTCAGCAGGAGATTTGGTTTAACCAATCTTTACCAGCCAAAGCTCAGATGGATGGACACGAGTCTAAAATGCTAATCCGGTAGTTGCTGATGATTGCTGGTTCATGACGCTCAACTCTTGATTGATCAAGCGTTTCACAGATCCCCCCTTGCCTCTTTAATCCTGAGAAGGCAAGGGGGGATCTGTTTGTAGCCGCGCATTAAAAAAAAGCGTATAAATCGACCCTATAACAGCCATTTTTAGTACAAATATACTATAATAAAGAGGTGGGCTAATCAAGTCGAGCAAATGCCTGAACCCCATATGGAGTCAAGTTTTTATCCCATGACCAAGCACTACATTCTCACCCTCAACCCTTCCGCGCAGCATGAATGGGATCGTTGCACCTTGAGGAACCCGATCACTGCTGAACGCCCCGACTTGGCGGCCTTGATTGCCGATGCAGTGGGAGAGGAGGCTGGTTCTTACCTGGTTGCTGTCCATATCGAAGTTCAGGTTTTGGAGAAAGCCCCAATTGCCCAGCCAGAGAGGGTTTCGGTGGATGTGTCAGCAACGCAAAAGTCGCAACGCAAGGAATTAGTGGCGAAGCCTTGACAACATAAAGTCCAGAGCGAACGAACTCTCGCCCGCCTGCGCGGGCTAGTACAGAATTTTCTATACAAGTATTCTCCTCACGTAAGATGCAAATGAAACTGAGTCAATATCCAGCTCTGATCGCTCAAGCTGCACAAACTGTTAATGAGATAGATTCTCAGCTTACCGCAGCGCAAATGGTAGTTAATCGGATGGAAGCGAGTGCTGATAAAAGCGTAGCATTCGAGCCTGATTTGAAAAACGATAATCAACGCAAAGGTCGCCGCTTTGAATTGTTAATGGTGAATTTGGAGTACCAACACGCACTGAATACGGTGATGCGCTTAACTGCTGAACGGGCTAACGCCGTAGCTCATCTAGAGTATCTCCGCAACCAGTTTAGCGTTGCCAAGCTGGAAACGCGGATGGCGATCGCTAGGCAACTTGCTGGTTCCGAAGCCCTTGAATTAGTGGGCGTCTAACCGCTAAAAGCTTCACCGATTAACAGAAGATGGAATAAATCGGTGTTTCTACAAACAAGTAAGGTGGGCTTTTGGGTTGGGTCGAGGGGGAGTATTATCTCCCGCCCCTCCCAGTTAAATCCGGACGTGCCCCTTTCGGTGCATCCGGCTTCCGATGTTCTTAGCTTTCGCGTTTGCCCATGTGGGT
>NZ_JACJOK010000109.1:0-12496 GCF_014695505.1 Trichocoleus sp. FACHB-90 | reverse complement strand
AATTTCAGAATGAAGAATCCTTCTTTTTGATAAGCGGTGAAAACCGTAACGTTCGGTAAGTTTAATAAGGTATCTAGATGAAAGTCCATTGTTCTTTTTGGGTAAAATGTAGCAATTGCTACATTTTACCCCATGATGCCGCAAGACCCGGGATTTCCAATAGGAATTGCTGTAGCAGGCAGCAGTAGATAGTCATATGTTGGCAGCATATTTTCAAAGTTTTTCCGCTTTCTTTTGATAGATTTCTTTGGGCAGTCTTTTGATAGATGGAGAGATTGTTTTGTAGATTCAGGATAAAGAGACGTGCATGCGTTGATTGTGTTCGGTGGTGCAGCGTTCTTACCGATCCGACGAAGTGAAAGGAGTACATGGAGGGACGTGGTATCTGCTAGGATGCTAATATGGGTTTTCAGGTAATAGCCATGTTTTCCGAGCTGTCCGGCACTTCTGTTGTGTTTTAACTTGTGGATGTGTTTGGTCTGTTGAATCGGTATTGAAGAAAGCTTAAACTCCTTTAAGCTATGTCGCTGTAACTCACCCTTACAAATGGAGTGGAGTTAATGAGTAATTGGGATTGCGAGAGTTTTGAGGTACGAATTAGGGTTCCTAAGAATACTCCCGAAGCCGTGTTGCTTCAATATCTCAGTGCTAAATCGAAAGCCGACAAGCAATCGATAACTCTCAAGGCAATAAGGGCATTCTGGCTTCCTGTTGCACTAAAAAAACTTGAAAAAGCGTCTGAAGAGGAAATCAAGCATTGCGCTTATGAGCAGATGTTATTGATGGATAATCAGCGCTGCCACTTTATCAGCCTTTTTGGGCTGGAAGATCCCAGGCTGCATCAAATTGCTATGGCTGTCAGGCTTTCATCGCTGGCATCTCAGCATTCAAGTCCTTCGGTGGAAAAATTAGGAGATTGAGTTGGCTTCTACATCTGGGTTTGAAGTAGCGGCGTTGCATCAGTCCTCCGTTTGAGCAGTCCCGTTGCTGCAACCCTTCCTTGTAGCTCGTTCTTTTGCTCACAACCAGTGATTAGCTGTTCTCAACAAATTTTAGTTGAGAACAGATTACTTCACTTTTGTTCACAACCAGGGGTTCTTATTTTCAACTATCTTGGGTTAAAAGCAGTTCAGCTTGTTTTTGCTCGCAACTAAATTTGAGTAGTTGCGGTCTCTACCCCGTTCCGCCAAATTTGGCGGAACGGAAGACGGCGGCGATTTTAAGATGTAGAGCGATCGCGTTACTCTCTTGAACATCCAGACCAACCGCTGCTCTTAAGGGGGATGTCCTCTTGTTTGCTCGAAAACAGCTTGATGACGCCATCTAGAGGCAGGAGACCCGTCCCGCAGTTGCGGTACTAAATCCATCTCTCATGTGTCAGCTTACAAACCTTCACCACAGCCAGCCTGGTGGACAACCGGGTCATCCTACAAGACCGCGCTTGTTTTTTTATTGTGGTAGCCAAAAGGTAAGTTGAACAGCCTGTGTTGGTGCAGCAACCGTAGTTGGGATTTTGGAAAGTTATAAACTGAAATGAGGCTGTATTTCGCTCTGGAAGAGGTAAACACATCCGTACCCCACCCGACCGGCCGAATTCTTAGCTCTCAGATATTAAAGTTTTATGAATTGTAATTTTTAATTCATCAAAGTCAATGGGTTTGGCAAGAAAATCAAGACCCTGTAGGTTTATTGTTTCTTCAATGTTTTTGGGATCGCCGTAGGCGGAAATTACTATCGTTTTTATTTCTATCTCTATCTCTTTTATTTTTTTCAGCAAAGTCAGACCATTCATTTCTGGCATATTGATGTCTGTGATGAGTAAATCTATAGATTCATTTTGTATAACTTTCAAAGCTTCTATGCCATTGGGGGCAAATAAAAATTGGTATTGGTTAATTTTTATTTCTTGTTTAAATTGTTGAATAATTAGCCTTTCTAAGAGTGGTTCGTCATCCACAACTAGGATTTTAACTGGCTTGGCTGGCATAATTGACTCCACGAAGATAAAAAATGTTTTTTTCTGATTAGCGGTAATTGTGATTGCATTTTTTGACAACTCCGATAGATATCATTGCCTGGTATCTTTATTTTAAACTGCTTTTTTGGGTAAGACTATAATGAATTTTGTATAAACTCCTGGTTCAGTTTCTAGTTTCATTTCGCCCTGGTGCTGCCCAACGATAATGTCATGGGTAAGCGATAAGCCTAGACCCGTTCCTTCTCCGGGAGGCTTAGTTGTAAAAAAGGGGTTGAAGATTTTATCCAATATATTTTTCGATATTCCTTGACCGTTATCTTGTATGCTGATTTCTACTGATTCAGCTAAATTATTCGTTTTTACTGAAACAATTGGACTAAATTCTTCACCAAGCATTTTATTTTTAGTGTGGGCTGCATAGCAAGCATTATTAATAATGTTAATAAATGCACGATTGATATCTTGTGGTACGATTTCTACTTGACCGATAGAGGCATCGTAGTTTGTTTCTATACTGATATTAAAGTCTTTATACTTTTGCCGTAGGTTGTGCAATACAAGTTTTATAGACGAGGCTATCAAACCATTAATGTCAGTCATTTCTCGTTTAGAGCTTTCATGATGAGCGTGTAGCAGCATCGTCTGAATTATTTTATCGGCCCTTTGACCTTGCCGTTTTATTTCTATTACATTCTCTACTAAGTCAGACAAAATATCATTGATACTTTCAACGACTTCTGCATCTAGATATTGGCATTGATTTCCAATTTCTTGTTGTAGCTCTTGGGCTAAGTTAGCAGACAATTCAGCAAAGTTGTTAACAAAGTTGAGAGGATTCCTAATTTCATGGGCGACTCCTGCTATGAGAGCGCCCAAAGAGGCTAGTTTCTCTTGTGCGAGCATCTGTTTTTGCGCGACTTTGAGCTGCTGTAGAGTTTGTTCTAGCTGCTCATTTTTGTTCTTTAATTCCTGAGCGCGTTCTTCAACTTTTACTTCTAGGCTGTGGCTGTAATTCTCTAACTGCTCATATAGTAGGGCATTTTCTATGGAGATAGCGGCTTGAGCGGAGATGATTGTTAGCATTTCTAACCGCTCTGGGGTAAACGCTTCAGTGGTTTGGTTATTCTCCAAATAAAAAATGCCTATGAGCTTGTCCTCGCTGATGATGGGGACAACTAAGACAGATTTAGGTTGATGTAATTGTATGTATGGGTCATCTGTAAATTTTGACTCAGTGGTAGCATTATTTATCACAACATTTTCTAATGTCCGGGCTACATAATTAATTATTGACACTGGGAACTGCTCATCGTTATCAACCGGGGTAGATTGCAACAATTCTACTTTTATAGGGTCAACTTCACTAGCAGATGTCTTTATCAGCTGACCTTCTCGGTTGAGGATGAGAAAGCCTTTTTGCGCCCCCGCATTCTCAATCACACTAAGCATTAGTTTTCTAAGCAAGCTAGCTATAACAAATTCACTAAAAAGGGCTTGAAATGCTTTCATTACTGTAGTCAAGAAAGAGTTTTTTTTAACTACTGCTTCCAGTTATGGTTGGAACAGTAAATGTTTTTATGTCAAGGTTCGCAATTTGGCTAACTGAAGACTTTCAAAGAAAAGCAACTGTAGGTATCTCTCTTCTAAATCTCTTACCTAAGCAGATATTTTCTATCGGCGATAGCACTAACAGGTGTATAAACATTCCAATTTCGGGCATTGCGTCTTTACCTTTTGCTAGATAAAACTTTGCCGCTAGTTGATGATTCAGTGCTTCTTATAAGAAGCATTGATAAGTCCCTATTTTTTAGAAGGGTTAATGTTTGGTCAGAATATTCCATATTTGAGCAGTTCGGCTCCAGATATTGTGCTTTATAAGCGTTTAATCATTCATGACTATATTGATAATTTCCAGGGGCAGGGCACGCCCAGTGTTTATGTTTTTCTTGATTTTACTACCCCTAATGTAATATTTTTTTTGCATTCTCTATTTTAAATATTGTGATCCTGAGCAAGGGGGGCAAGACAATAATATAAGTTGTGTACGGCAATATATATACTCCCAATCACAGTGTCGATGTTTGCAGCAGCCAAGAATGTGCCGTCGGCTGCAAGGAGTTCTAAACCCACATTTAAATACCTGACGGCGACTTCATAAGCGATCGCTGCCTTGGCTTTTTTGCCAGCGTAGCAGTAGTCTTAAAAGTGAAGGGTTTCAGTTTCATGGTAATTAGGTTAGCCAGTGTATCTACAAAGATTAAAGATATTTTCAGTTGTTGTTTAAAATGTATTAAAGAATATCTCTCAAAACTACATTTTTGGGCATAGGGGCAATTCTTAATACTAAGAATGTACCGCCTAAGCTCTATTTTTAAAAGTTGTTGCTGAGAAAAATACCAAAACTTACATTAAATCAAGACCCCAGATGTTTGGTGAAGAGTGACGCTTTCGCAGACCCGAAGTTCCAAGCAAGAAGTAGAGAGCAAATTGGCAAACCTCTACGATATTTCAGGCAAGCGTTGGGTGGCACAGGGTTTCCATAGATTCATGGAACAGCAACATTGCCTAGATCCAGTGATTGGCATGGTAATTCATGCTACCCTTTTAAGCCGGGTGGTAGGGGAAGTAGCCAGATGTAGATGGTTACAGGAGCGTTACATAATACATCTGAATTCACCATCCACGGAAACTAAGTTTTACGGCTCGTACAGTTTATGGTACTTCTCTCTCCAGTTATAGGTTTGCTAAGGGAAACCTGTTAATATTTTATTATAATTAGGCACAAGACTTATTATAGTAGTATTTTCTTACCGCTAATCTGGGGAGGCAAGGTATGTCAGCTAAAATATTAGTAGTTGATGACGAGTTGCTTTGGCAACGTATCATAAGTCAGCAATTTAAAAAAAAGATACAAGCTAATGAATACGAGTTTATTTTTGTCCATAACGGTAAGGAAGCTTTAGCAAAAATTCAATCAGAGTGTCAGATAGATTTGATGCTAACTGATATTCATATGCCAGAAATGGATGGTCTGACATTACTTAAAAAATTAAATGATAGGAAAATTAGTATTAGAACAGTGATAATTTCTGCCTATGGGGATATGCCAAACATTAGAAAAGCTATGAATGAAGGGGCTTTTGACTTTATAACAAAACCAATAGATTTTCAGGAACTAGAAAAAACAATTGAAAAAACTTTGCAGAAAAGCGCACGAAGTGTAAGTGTGAATAGTTCAGCCTTATCTCCAACTGTAAAATCTAAAGAGCCGACTTTAAATGAGATTGGAAAGAAACCAAGGTCAAATAGTGTCTTGAGGCTAGCCAAGGAATTATCATTGCCTCAACAGTTAGGAGTCGTTTCCGAGTTGATAGAGACTTTTGGTGTCGAAGAGATAGAAGAGCTTAGGTATAAGTTAGAAGCCCAATTGTATATTGCCAGTGAGAACCAAGAAGAAAGAGAGTTGCTTCAGGTTGAAGATCGGGAGCGAGAGTTGAGAAATGAAATCCCTGTGAGTCTTTTTCAGAATGGGTGGATTGAGTCAAGATATACTTATAAACAACTTTCTACAGGCGAGAAAAAGAGGTATGGTCCATACTTCTACTTACGATGGAGAGAGGGGGGGAAATTACGCAGCAAGTTTTTGGGGAAAGACGACCCTCGCGCAAAAACAGAATCTAACAATCATGGCGTTGCTTCGCAGTCACTTCCTCCGGTGTCCCAACCAGGGTTAAGTGGGTCGGGGAGAAGCACAAGGGACGTAGAACCACGTAAAGCTCGTTTAGATCGTCCGCTTCCTGAAAAATCGCAGTCAACCATTGCTACTGCTATGCCTGCGGTGGACAAGGCGGTTGGTCACTCTGAGGTAAAATCCACGGAAACATCCAAATTGCCTACAAGCAAGCCGCCTATAAAGCTGTATGGTCCGGGTTTTGATAAGCCAGTACCCTCCCCAACGCAGGCAAAAACAACGGCTAGAAAAAGTGAGAAAAAGCCCTGAATCAAGTATTGAAGTTCATGTTCGCATTCGCACTTCAAAGGCTAAGAAATCTAAACCATGAAAATTGTTACAAGTAGTAGCTTGTGCGTTAACTTCGGTAAGCTGCCAGAGTTAACGCATTTTTATGATTTCACACACTGATTGAACGTCAAAACCCAAATCAAGGTGCGACCAAGGGCAAAAGGTCACGAAGGCAATATTTTCCTCCCTAACCCGGCTTTTATAACATTAAAAAAGTTGCAAATAAATCAAGTTTAAGGTTAGAATTGTTGCCCTAATCAAATGTGACTACATGGCTAACTGAAACGTTGCAATAATGTTTGGTCTTATCAAGGGTTCAATTAATGACTGGTGGTCTAAGTTCAGCACATAAAGGATATCAGTACCAAGACTTGGTAACTGCTTATTTCCTTGCAAGGAGCATAGTTGAGCAATTTGATGAAGTTACAGTTGATCGCAAAAGGTATGAGGGCGATCGCTTTGATGATTTAGAAATCCGTGCTGATTCCCGACTTATTCGTCGGCAGTTCAAGTATAGTAATGACACAGAACGGACTTTTGAGCGGGAAGATCTGACTACAGCCCGCAAAGAGCTACGAATTGATCAACTCGTCCAGTGTTACGTCAGTGCCGGAACATCGAAGGCAAACGAGTATCGACTTTGCACAACATGGTCTGCTCCAACAGATCCAGATTTCACAACCTTGCTGGAGGATGTCTCTGTTGAGTCTTCGTTCCCAGAACACTCAACAAAGCTGTATCGACTACGTGGAGACTTGATTTGGTCTGATGGGGGAGAGTGTCTCTGGAAGTTTCGTCAACGTAAAGGACAAAAGCCAGCCAGCCAGCCAGACAGCATCTCACGTCAAGATTTTCTTGAGTTTACCGAGCGCTTCGTGATTGAGCTGGAATGTCCCGCAGTTTCTGGAGATCTGACAAACCCCGGAGTGCTTGAAGGGCTTCTGCTTCACCTCCTAACAGAGAGCATTGGGGTAGGTCAGTATCCAAATCGGGATAGAAACCCCTTAGATGTTGCAGCCAGCTTGATCCAGATGGCATCCCAAGCTCGTGCAAATCATAAAACTCTGAAGCCATCCGAGGTCGTGGCAAATCTTCGGCTGAGAACAGACTATGGTCGTGTTGCTCAGCAGTTTCCGCTTGAAGAGTCGGTGCTTGTAAACCGAATAAGCCTGCTGGATACCCTTACTGGTGAAATTGAGTCTGAAAAAGTTGTTGTCTTCACTGGCGCACCTGGATCTGGAAAGTCGTGGACTCTCACTTGTCTTGCTGAGGAACTGAAAGAGGCAGGCCATTTGGTGGCACGTCATTACTGCTACTTAGAACCAGGCGATCCGGAAATTCAACGACGCATCACGAGTGATGTACTTTTTGCTAATTTAATTTACGATCTCATCAGTTCCAAACCATCACTTGGAGAACAGCATCGACCTCTTTACTCTTCTGGTCTGAGAGAGTTGGAAAACATACTTGAGCAGGCTGCTGAATCAAGCGAAGCAGCGCTAGTAGTTCTGATTGTTGATGGTATAGACCACATCTCTCGTGTCCTAGTAGAATCACCGTCACTCGCACCAGAAGCTACTGATATCGTCCAGCGGCTTGCTACGCTCAATTTGCCTGACGGTGTGCATTTGGTAATAGGCTCACAACCAGGCAATCACTTAACCCCCTTGAGCGATCGTGGAAAGAGTATCACCATACCGGACTGGAACCTTGCTGAGACAACAAACTTGGCAAAGCGCTTAGGAATTTTCGACTTGCTTAGAAGGGCAGGATTTGAAAATATTGAGGGGGAATTCGCAACGCTACTTCATGAGCGCTCAGAGGGAAATCCCCTATATGCAACTTTCCTGTGTCGAGAACTTTCAGCCAAGGTCAAGGATCGTGATGCAGTTGAGCCTATTACATTTTTACATGAAGCACCAACTCTTGAGGGCAATATCTCTCGCTACTATGACCATTTGTTGCGAAGCGCACCTCTTGGAAATATGGGCGCAGCAGTAGCAAACATACTTGGGTTGATCGATTTTGGGATTACTAGACAAGAGTTGCAAGAGATTCTGGGTCCTGCAATTTCTTATCTCATCCCGAATGCCTTTGAAAACCTCTCGCCTATCTTTAAGCAAGTAACAACTCAAGGTGGTGTAAGGATCTACCATGAAAGCTTTAGGCGCTTTATTACTGAGCGGCTGCGAGCGCAAGAAGTTCTAATTGCTGATGTTATTAGTCCAGTCATCGATTGGCTGAGGCGGCGTGGCTTTTATGAAGATTCAAAAGCTTACCGATTCTTGCTGCCATGCTTGCGTCGCGCAGGACGAAAAAAAGACATTCTCGATTTAATTGAGTTCGATTTTGTCTCTCGCAGCATTGAGACTGGACACCCACGCTCTGCACTTCAGGCAAACTTAATGCTTGCTATCGAGGTAGCAGCCGAAGAGCTAGATTGGGTCTGCCTTGTTCGTTTCTCTGAGCTTCATCGCTCCATCTACACCTGCTATGAAGAAAAGCTTAGAGACTTGGAGTTATATGAGCTTTATGGTCAAACCTTTGGAGAAGTGTTTGGAATGGATGTGCTGGTAGAACGCTTGCTCTTTGAGGGGCGACCAACCCTGCCAGCCAAACCTGGACTCCTCTTATGTTCACTGTGTGATGATGCTGGACAAACACCCCCCTGGAGTGAATATCTAGAACTTGAGAAGAAAACTACTGAAGAAGATAACAGTTCTGATTCAGATTGGATGCAAGTTGCGATCGCCAGATTTCATGGGCTGCTCCGGATTCATGGAGCCGAAGTCATGTGCCGACGACTCTCAAACTGGCTGATAGATGTTGAGGCTCCTCCAGCTAAATATTTGCGGGGTCTTCTCCAAAGGCTTACACAGTTTGGTGGGACAGATGCTCTTGAGTATTTGTTGGCTCAGTCACACATAACAGGTGAGATCGCTAGCATAATCAGGGTCGAGCTAGCCAAGATTCTTGAGGCAGATGGTAAACCCCAGCAAACGCTAGAAATGGCAACCTATGCTTTGGAGAGTTCCACATCTACAGAATTGGCGGCTGAATGTCTCTCCTTAGGTGTGCAACCTAGTAAAGTAGCAAACCACTTTCCAAATCTTGCTGAAATAATTACTGAGTTTGAGCCTGCTCGTCGTTTCTTTGAAGAGGAACCTGTGCGCCACTGGATTGCTGCTCTTAGAATTGCGGCAGCAGCCAATCCCAAGCTACTAACTGAGGTCAAAGAGCGACTCGAAGAAGGCAGTTGGTATCAGAATTGGCTACGTTTCGTCGTATCTTTGTCGGAAGCAGAGGTCAAAGCAAAGCTAAATTTAGCAGGGGCACAAGCAGAGCTTCTGAAAGCTGTCGAACTGTTGGCTAGCGATACACATCCGTTTAAGGGTGAGCCTCGTGCTATCGACCTTTATGCAATCAGAAAAGTTATTCACGAATCGATCTCTCGTGCGCTTCGTCTTCTACATGGAATAGAGCAGTGGGATTTAGTGCTGAATCATCTTTCCAAGATTTCCGTTGAAACAAATGGCTATGAAAAGTCTTCCATAGGACCGTTGGCTCCAGAAGTTTTGGTTGAACTACTGCTACCTTATGCCAGGAATCAGTCATTACATGAGTCTACTCATCGGGTGATTCAATATTTAGTAGAAAAGATCGAAGAAATTGGTCGGTTCTATGAGGTACATGCAACCTTCGATCTCTACCTAATTCAGTCCTTAATCGCTGGGAAAAAACAAAATGAAGCTTGTTCTCGATGGCAGTCTGTCGTAATCTACCTATGTGCATACGGTTTTCGTAAAGACGTTACTATCTCTGAACTGCTAGGTAGCCTTCCAGCATTGGGAAGAGTAGATTTACAGCGTACTTGTGATGCCATTAAGGTAGTGCAACCCCTTGTAAATGAAGTTTTTGAGCATACTGAAAGGATCGAGTATGTACATGGCTCTTGGTATGCAGCTTTATGTAAAGTTGATGCTGTGGCTGGACTGACTTTGCTGGCTCGTTCACTTGTCTTAAATGGCGGTGTAATTGATTGGCGGCTTGAGGATGGTTTGGGAGATGCAATTGATGCTACAAAGTCTACAGGAAACCCAATAATTCTTACCTTTCTCCAAGCTACTCAACCGTTTGATGGTCAAACTGATTCCGCTGAAGATCGGTTATCTGTAATTGAACGACTCTTCAAAGTTGATCCAAGTATTAGTCAGCATCATTTTCAATTACTAGCTGGACAAATACAAGGCAACTCTAAAAATTTCAACCCTGACGCATGGGAAAAATTGCAAGATTTTGCAGACGTTCACAATCTTTACCTACCGTCAGGTCAAGGTGTAGTGGGTTCAGAAGAAGCTGGACATCATCGAACTTCAGCAACAAATCGAAAATCCTCACTCCAGATGGAGGTTGTACCACCAGTTTTTTTACCTAATGCTGCTCCCCTGGATGTGATGAAAGGGTTGCACGACTTCAGCCGCCAATTTTCCTTCAGAAAAGGCAATTGCAGCGGGTTCCTTAATGCATTTGGTTATCGTCTTGTCGAGTTATTGGATGCAGGTGCAGAAGATGAAGCTATTCACCTCATACATTATTTTTCCCGTGAATATTATTTCTATGAAGATGCCGTGCTGCTTGCTGAGTTAGGGCAGGGATTAGAGCGGCATGGTTATCAGCATATTGCTGCGATCGCCTTTGTTCTAGCCTATTGCTACTCTCGTGGTGGCGGTGGATATCTTCGTCTAGGAGGCTCTCGATATGAACCTTGGCTTACCCATGCACTGAATTTGTCTAAAGAAGCGGCTCTACAGTGTTTTGCAGGTGAGGTTGCTCAGCTTCTGTACGAACCAACCTACATTATGGGTATCACTCGCCACCTAATTGAATTCTGTGCTGCCCAGAGTATGGCAGATATTGCTTTTGCATCTTGGAATGCAGCCTTCAAGAACATTCAACACCGTCTCCCTAGCTATGAAACGGTAGGTGGACCATTCTTACCCTACACACCAGAGGAAACACCGATATGGTCTATCGATGAGGGATTAGTAGCAGTGCTATTAGCTCGTGTGACTCATCCTGAACTAGAGCGAAAGATGACTGCTCTGGCTGGTTTGGCTACGCTGATTTTATCTTTTCCTGAACTGGTGATTGCTCCACTAAAAGAATTCCTCTGCCGCAATACACCCATCACTTCTACCCTATCAGTACTACAGGTACTGAATGACTCAGAAACATCTCCCTATCAAATTTCAATAGCGCTTCAACGTGAGTTTGCAGATTTAGCTCGATGCGAGATTTTTGGTATTCGTGTATTGGCACAAACACTTCTTCAACGGATTGGAATTGAGCCAGATATAGCTCCAAGAAGGAACTCAGAATTTGTTACTCCCCCAGTATCTTCGAGTAAGCAAGCAGCAGTAGTTTCTCTTGATTGGGGAGAGCGAGTTGAACGTTTAGTAGGAATTTGGCAAAAATTTCCAGCGCTTGTGGCATCGCGATTCGATCAACTTTGGCAAGGAGCAAAAATCCATCAAAAGCGCTCGCAAAGCCGCTACGAAGCATCAAGTAGTTCCGTTAGACATAAGTTGCCCCCAACTCAAATGTTGGGCTGGGAGCAAGAACTTTTTGAGAGTGTTTTTCACGAAGTACTCAACAGTATCGAAATTCAACTTTGGAATGAGGGTAAGTGGACATCCACTGCCACTCAGGAAATTGCAGAGCAAGTTTTACCACGCATCAAGCCTCAGATAGCCCGATGGCACAGCCGAGTTATACGCCCATCATTACCATTGCCTAGCGTTCAGCAATCAGCTATTTCCCCTGCTGTTTCCATTTCAGGTGAGGATACACATAACGGCTGGTACCGTTGTGGTTACTACGAGCGTGAGTTGATATTTGAAGACAAAGTGCTTGGTAACTTGAGCCAGGAAGTGACAGTATTTGCAGGTATCGAATTTATAAAGGGGCAAAAGTCCTTAGAGCAGGGAAGCTTACCTTTTGGGCGCGGAAACTCAAATGAATCATGGGATGGGCATGATGAAGAAGTGTTAATCTACCCACAAGGTTTTGCTGAACCACTTATTGGTTTGGAATGGGAATGGGACTTCTTAGGTTCTCGTCCCATCTTGATGCTACCGCCTCAGCTATCTATACGCTGCGGTTTACAACCAACACAATGGACTAGTCGTTTGGAACTTGTGGATAGCCAGGGAGAATCTGCTGTCCTTTTTCGTTGGTGGAGTGTCAGACCTGTGGGCGACACACTAAGCGAGCAGACTCCAATTTTACAAGGCTGCGACCTTATTGTTCGACCAGACGTATTCGAGCAAATAGGTCACTTTTCCATACAAGCACCTATTGAAGTGAAATTAGTACAGCAAAAACGGCGTTGCATAATAAGGGTATGAATTAGGGGAAATCGCCATGCAATGTCCTGAGTGTGGCTCCTCCCATGTCCGGAAGAATGGGAAGAACAAAGGTAAGCAAAATCACATCTG
>NZ_JACJOK010000108.1:0-23731 GCF_014695505.1 Trichocoleus sp. FACHB-90 | reverse complement strand
TGTAGCATTGTCTGCCTCGACGATGTCCATTTTTAGCAGTTTGAGTGGAGTTACATTGAGGACATTTCATACCTTTATTGTGCCACATCTAGCATTACTCTTTCAGCAACGCCAAATTCATTAATGCTAAACGATGCGTATCCTGCACATGCTCCATGCCGTAAAAGGTATTGCAGCGGTATTTACGTTTTTGCTTTTCAGTCCAACTATCCGAGTCGCTATGTTCTCGAATGTACCGATTGGCGGCAATCAAAAATCCACCTGTACCAGCAGCAGGGTCTTGGATGATGTCCTCCAGCGTAGGACGCATCACATGCACCATGCTGTCAATTAGCGGACGGGGGGTAAAATACTGACCAGCCCCAGCTTTCTTTTCGTTAGCGTTTTTCTCTAACAAACCTTCGTAGACATCGCCTAGTCCTTCTCGCTTGGCACTGTACCAGTCAAGTTTGTTAATCTCAGTAACTAGCATGGAGAGCGTAGTTTCCTTTTTAATAGAAGAATAGGCATCAGCAAAAATTTCTTTAACCCGCGTAGAGCCGTGGCTTCCTAAATAGCTCAACAGCCTCTTATAGAATTTCAGCCGATTAGACTCAGCTTCCCCTTCTAGATTGTCCCAACGATAACCCTCTGGAAGCTGGTTCTCAGTGCGGGTCTCCTTCGCCATCTTCAAAAACAGCAGATACGTGAGTTCGATCACGTACTGATGGTAAGTGACCCCGTCGTCTTTGAGGACGTTACAGAGATTCCAGAGCTTGGCAACAATGTCATGGGTGGCAGTACTCATAAGCAACGATTGTACATCTTGCTTAGCCAAAGCTTTAGTGCGATCGCCTTAATAAACCCTCCCCTCCACTGAGTCAACTAGCTTAAACTCTGGGAGAAGCTCTCAACCCGGCATAGAATAGCGAATAGTGTAGTTATTGCGTGGCTCTCGCTGTGGCAACTATCACGATTGAAATTCCAGACGACCTCTCAGAACAACTGACTCAATTAGGCGATCGCCTGCCAGAATTATTACGGCAGTGCGTTCAGCAGACTGTCCTTCCGGCTCATGTCTACCGCTACATTCTAGACTTTCTCACGAGTCAGCCAACCCCAGAACAAATAGCCGCCTTTCGCCCCACACCTGAAATGCAAGAGCGACTCAGTACGTTACTTGCCAAAAATCAAAGCGGCAATATCACACCAAGTGAGATTGAAGAACTCAACGAGTATGAGCGAATTGAACATCTCGCGATCATGCTAAAGCTTGGCTGAATAAACTTAGCAGGAGAAAAGCTGTAACCATTAAATCTGGATTTATATTAAGTTCCATCCACTTGAAAAGAAAGCGATCGCTAGTTTAGACCTTAGAATTGGAAGCATTCAACCAGCAACTCCAACTCATACACCGATCAGGAAACCCTATGTCCTGCCAACACCTCAATGAAGTGACTCTGGAAAACCTAATCTCTAAAGCCAACTATCCGGTGTTTCGCTGTGAAGAGTGCATTCGGATCAATGGTCGGTGGGTGCATCTTCGCATTTGTCAAACCTGCGGTAAGATGCTGTGCTGCGACTCCTCAGAAAATCAGCATTCTCGCCGTCACTATGAGGAAACCGGACATACTGTAATCAGTTCAGCCGAATTAGGAGAGCAATGGCTGTGGTGTTTTGCGGATGAGCAGCAGAAGAATTATTGAAGATGCGCTCAATTGCGGCATCCACCCAACTTAGAAGCAATTCTAAAAGAAAGCGATCGCAAACAAAGCCTCATCCATTCATCCCTCTATCTTGGGCGAAGTGTTGCCAAGCCAAGGGAAACAGAACCATTCATCAAGAGTCATCAGTTAGTAGTTAATCACTACCACTTTTGGCTTGAGTATGAAGAAAACAACTGCTTTAACAGTAACAGTCCTAGCGATCGCTACACTTGTGGGGACATCTGTGGCAAAATCGGCTGGCTTCTTCGCTCAAGCACCAACCCCTTCCGTGGTTCAAGCTAAACCATCTTGGGAAAACTCTAAGCTAGTTCACAAGTTGCCCACTGTCGCGAACTATGCCAAGTTTAGCTCTAATGGACTTCTACTCGTGTGTAATGGTGAACAGGCTAAAGCCATTCAGTTGTGGGATGTAAGGAAAGGGGAATTAGTCTCATCTATCAAAGCCGACGATACCACTTCCTTTGGAGATGTTGCCATTAGCTCTGATGGACAGTTTGTTGCCAGCATCATCTACTCGCAAATTGATAAATCAATAGCAGTTGGTCTGTGGAATAGCAAAACCGGAGAAGCTATCTGGAAAAAACCAATTTTTACCAATAGCACAGAGTTTCTCTCCCCTAAGGATTCTGGGGAAAATTTCCCGGCTAGCATTGTTTCCAGCCTGGAATTTAGCCCAAACGGACAATTTATTGCCAGTAGCGCCCGAAAATATTTTGGTTCCGAAAATCCGCAGATTCAGCTATGGGATGTAGCAACCGGCGAAAAGCGTTTTGTATTAAAGAGTAATATCAAATCTTTACGAAGGATGAGTTTTAGCCCTGATAGCCAAGTGTTAGCCAGCCTCGGTTCCAGTCAATCTATCCTCAAGGGAGGAACTTATCACTGGCAAGGCTTGATTCAACTTTGGAATCCTAAAACAGGTCAACTCCTCCATACCCTAAAAGAAAAAAATGAGTTACTTCCCCAGAGCATGACCTTTAGCCCGGATGGTCAAACGTTAACCAGTCTGTCAAAAGACGCGATATATGAAGCTCACCTCCGGACTTGGGACGTGAAAACGGCTGCAACTGTGCGTACTGTTTCGGCTTCGGTAGACAGAACGGATGACCAGTTATCACTCAGTCCTGATGCTAAAACCTACTTGGTTGCTGGTCAGGTAGCTGGTTCACGTATTATTAATGTCGAAATTCGCAAGGAATGGCCTCTTAGTGGTTTTGATGTGAGTAGTGGTGCTAGTACAGGATTATTTAGCCCAGATGGTCAGATGTTGGCTGTTCCAACGGTAGCAGGAATTCCGATTTGGCAAGCTGGTAATTAATCATTGGGGTTTTGCTGAAAGTGTAATGAATTAAGCTTGAACAGGAACTGTTCGATATTTCAAATAGTGGAGCAGCAAGCGGAGGGAACACTTCAACATCAAGGGCTGACGCAGGAGTAGCGCTTTCGTTTTACGGTGCAGCCGTGCCAGGTAATGCCCCTTTCTAGATTGCGATCGCTTCCATCTGCTGAGAATTTTCTTTGAGGATTTGGGCGATCGTTCAGCGTGCGATCGCTACAAAAATGCACTAAGTTTGTCTTGGTGAAGGGGAACTCGTGCAGGCGATCGCTTTCGCTTGGATACTGGTTATCCTATCGTAATAGAGCCAAGGTAAATTCAATGGGAACCGAATTGATAAAAACTGCCATGCAGGATAAACTGTTTGAGCCGAAAACACTCCTCGGATGCAAACTGTGGGAGATTCGCCCTTACTGGGGTGGGAAGAAGTAGAAGAAGTGAGCGAGCGTCGAAATCAGCGCGATCGCACCATTGATTAAAATGCACTTATATTGATTCTGGGAAAGCAGCAAGCCATGACTCAAGCCTTACCCAAAGCGATCGCATTTGAAGACTTTCTAGAGTGGAAGCTCGAAATTGGACGCTATGAACTGCATAACGGGGTGATTCAGATTTTTAAGATTGGAGTGCTGACTGAACAGCAACAACAAAATGAAAGCTGAGGAAACAGAAGTTTTTGTATTTCCAGCATCTTTTGCTCAACAGCGATTGTGGTTTCTCGACCAACTCTTCCCAGGCAATACCTTTTACAATGTAGCGACTGCACTTCGCCTAAAAGGTTCGCTCAACACTTCGGCGCTGGAAGAGACGTTCAACGAAATCGTGCGTCGCCACGAAGCTTTGCGTACTACTTTTAGGATGCTTGATGGGCAACCCGTCCAGGTAATTGCTCCCAGCTTAACCATACCTCTGCCAGTAGTAGATTTGCGTTCGCTACCAGCAACCGAACGGGAAACGGAAACTCGACGAATAGCTACTGAGGAGCGATCGCGTCCTTTCAATTTATCTCAGGACTCGTTACTGCGAGTGATGCTCTTACAGCTAGACTCCTCAGAATATGTACTTTTGCTGAATCTGCACCACATTATCTGTGATGGTTGGTCTATTGGGGTGCTAATTCGGGAACTAGGAACACTGTATGCAGCTGCCAACAACATGCGATCGCCGTTGCCAGAACTGCCGATCCAATATGCAGACTTTGCCGACTGGCAGCGCGAGTGGTTACAGGGTGAGGTTCTAGAGACTCAGTTAGCCTACTGGAAGCAGCAGCTGGACAATATTCCCTCACTGAACTTGCCCACGGACAAACCTCGCCCAATCGCTCCAACCTACCGAGGCGCGACGCAATTTCTAGAGTTACCGAAAAGCCTGAGTGAGGAATTAGAGGCACTTTCGCAGCGCCAAGGCGTGACTGTGTTCATGACTCTCTTGGCGGCATTTCAAATCTTACTCTATCGCTACACTCAGCAATCAGATATTGTGGTCGGCTCACCAATTGCTAACCGCAACCGTCGCGAAATTGAGGGATTAATTGGTTTTTTTGTCAATAGTTTGGTGCTGCGTACTAATTTATCAGGCAATCCAACATTTCTAGAATTGCTGAGCAGAGTACGGGAGGTTACGCTAGGAGCTTATGCCCATCAAGACTTACCCTTTGAGAAGCTAGTAGAGGAACTGCATCCAGAGCGAAACTTGAGCCAACATCCCTTGTTCCAAGTTGCGTTTAGTCTGCAAAATACTCCCATTGAGGCGTTAGAATTGCCAGGTTTAATGCTCTCGCAGTTGGAGTTTGACAGCGCAAGCGCCAAGTTCGATCTAGAGTTTCACTTGTGGGAATCGCCGGAAAGTTTTAAAGGGCAAGTAATATACAGCACCGATTTATTTAATGACGCTACCATTAATCGGATGCTGGGACATTACCAAACGCTGCTGGAAAGTATTGTTGCAAATCCACAAAAGCACCTTTCTGAATTAACAATTTTGACCGATGCAGAGCAGGAACAACTATTAATATTTAGCCAGAATAAATCGAAGAACCAAGATTTAGCATCTAAAATAGAGCAGTGTTTCCATCAGTTATTTGAAGCGCAGGTAGAGCAAAGCCCGGATGCGATCGCGCTCATTTTTGAAAATCAGCAATTAACCTACCGCGAATTGAACATCAGAGCCAATCAACTTGCACACCACCTGCAACAATTGGGGGTAGTTCCAGACGTTCTAGTGGGCATTTGTGTAGAACGTTCTGTAGATATGATAGTGGGACTATTGGGCATCCTCAAAGCAGGTGGAGCATACCTACCTTTAGATCCAAGCTATCCGCAAGAACGTCTTAACTTCATGCTGGAAGACGCTCAAATATCCATCTTATTAACCCAATCCATATTAACTCCCCTTTGGAAGGCCTCTTGGGGGGAGCGCCAACACGGTTTGTCTGTAGTTTGTTTGGATACGGACTGGAATGCGATCGCTTCCCATCCCCAAGACAACCCAATCAGTAACGTAACAGTTGATAATCTAGCTTATGTCATTTACACCTCTGGCTCAACTGGAAAACCAAAAGGCGTTTTAGTACAGCACAGAGGACTGTCTAACTTAGCAGAAGCTCAGATCGAAGTTTTCAAGTTACAGCCAAGCGATCGCATCTTACAATTTGCATCCTTGAGTTTTGATGCCTCAATCTTTGAAATTATCATGGCATTGCGAATAGGAGCAACACTTTACATAGCTAAAAAAGAATCTCTTTTGCCTGGACAAGCTTTAATAAAGCTATGCAAAGACAATAATATTACTTGCGTTACCCTTCCGCCGGCTGTACTTGCAGTATTACCAAAAGAAGAACTTCCTGCGCTGCATACTATAATTTGTGCAGGCGAATCTTGTTCTAAAGATATTGTCAACAAATGGGCTTCTGATCGCCGATTTTTTAACGCTTATGGGCCAACGGAAGCAACTGTTTGGGCTACGATTGCAGAAATTAATGACAATAGCGAAAAGCCCCCCATCGGTCGCCCAATTGCCAATACTCAAATTTATATATTAGATGGATATCTACAGCCAGTACCTATCGGTATTACTGGCGAATTGTACATCAGCGGTGATGGATTAGCACGCGGCTATCTTAACCGTCCGGAATTAACTACTGAACGGTTTATTCCTAACCCTTTTAGAAAGGCAAAAGTAAAAATAGAAATTGAAGCAGAAATACAGGTAAATTCTTCTTTATCTCCCCTTAAAAAGGAGAGTATAACCGAGCGTCTTTATAAAACAGGTGACTTAGCGACGTTTAAACCGGACGGAAATATTGAGTTTTTAGGACGCATCGACGAACAGGTAAAAATTCGCGGTTTTCGCATCGAATTAGGAGAAATTGAGGCGCTGCTGAGGCAGTATCCAACAGTTAAAGAAGCGGTAGTAATTGTGCGCGAAGATATACCTGATGATAAGCGTTTAATAGCTTATATTGTACCGCAGCAAAATCAGGTGTTAACAACCATTGAAATTCGCGATTTTTTGAAGAAGAAGTTACCAGATTACATATTGCCTTCATTTATTGTATTGATAGATTCTCTACCGTTAACTGTTAATGGTAAAGTAGATCGTCTAGCATTGCCTACACCATTCAAATTAAAATCTGAAATCTCGAATTTAACCTTAAACGTTGCTCCTCGTAATTCTACAGAATCAACTCTAGCAAAAATTTGGGCTGAAGTTCTTAACATTGAGCGTGTAGGTATTGGCGATAACTTCTTTGACTTAGGTGGCAATTCCCTGCTGGCTATACGCCTCATGGATGAGGTACATAAGCAGTTTGAGCGCGAGTTACCGCTGTCTACCCTCTTCTTAAATCCGACAGTTGAAAGTTTAGCAAGCAGTTTATTTGTAGAAAATAATTCTCAGTCTTGGTCGCCTTTAGTTGCAATTCAGCCTAAAGGTTCAAATCCACCTTTTTTCTGTGTACATCCTATTTTTGGCGTAGTTTTCCCTTATTACGAATTGGCGTATCATTTGGGCAAAAATCAGCCTTTTTATGGGTTACAGCCGCGAGGTATTGACGGAGAACAACCCCCAATAACTCGCATTGAGGATATGGCAGCTTATTATATTGAAGCGTTGCGCGTGGTTCAGCCAAAAGGCCCTTATTTTTTAGGAGGGTGGTCTTTTGGAGGTTTGGTTGCTTTTGAAATGGCTCAACAATTGCAAAAATCTGGGCATGAAGTGGGTCTACTTGCTATGCTTGATACTTTAGCACCAGGTTCGGATAATCAACCTTCTTTTAGAGATGGTTTCAGGTTTCTTTTTACCATAGCGACGCGATATATATGGTCATTTGTTATAGATTATTTTTATTTGCTTACTGCTAGTAAAAACAACTATCAGAGTTTTATATCTCGTTTTCCTATTTTAAATAAGTTGGTTCTGCTGCTGGAAAAAAATCTGTTCTGGCGCTCGATATTAGGCGAGGAGGCTATAGCTAATCTCATGTCTCAGGAGTCTAAGTCGCAGATTTTAAGAGAGTTAACAATTCAGCCTATGCTTCGCGTTTTCCATGCTAATAGCGAAGCAACTCTCAACTATACTCCACAAGTCTACCCAAATCGAATTACTCTTTTTAAGACTAGCGTTCAGTTAAAAACCGAGCAAGATACAAGTATGGGCTGGAGCAATCTAGCTGTTGGAGGAGTGGAAATTCATAATATTCCTGGCAATCATCTAACTATGCTAAAGAAACCTCATGTTCGGGTTCTCAGCGAACAGCTAAAAGCTTGTATTGAGAAGGTATAAGGTGTAGGTTTTTGATTTTTGCGTTGCACAGTCAGGGGATGAAACCGGGAGGTACGGGGATAGTTTTATACTTTAGGTAATGTAACAAGCAAATTGATAATTTCAGCATCTCTTCCGACTTGGAATAGCAAAGTGTCTTTACTTTAAGTTGAGCCAAATAATGTCTTATTCCACATTCCGCACCCTCAAGTTTCATACGCCAAAATGAGGATGCGAAATGGGAATAAAAATGGTATTCAAAAAGGCATTTTGTCAATAAATATGAGTTTTGATAATAAAATTTACGCATATAGTGTGAAGTTACTGTGAAGGGAACCCCATAAACACTAGATGTATAATTCATTAGATTATATGCTGCCCTGTATCTACCATGAATGCCGCCTACAATGCCCCGAAACTAACGCCTACGATTCCTCCCAAGGCAACTCCCCGATTTGAAGGACTTCAGTTCAGATTAAGATTACCTGTAGCGGGCGAAAATAAGGGCAGCTACTCAACCGAGGGAAATCCACCGCGAAAGGGATGTCCCCGAATGCCACGATCTATTCAGCTGCGACAGTATCAGCGGGAAGCTGTTACTAATTGGTTTGCCAACAAAGGACGCGGTACGCTGAAGATGGCGACTGGTAGCGGCAAGACTATTGCGGCATTAGCGATCGCAACTGAACTGTATCAACAAATCGGCTTGCAAGTGTTGCTTATAGTCTGCCCATATCGGCATTTGGTTACGCAATGGGCGCGAGAATGCGAAAAATTTGGATTAGAACCAGTCTTAGCTTTTGAGAATCTCCGCAGCTGGCAAAGTCAGCTATCGACGCAACTTTACAACTTGCGTTCTGGCAACCAACATTTTCTCACAGTCATTACTACAAATTCCACGCTTATTGGTGAGGGGTTGCAGTCGCAATTAAAGTATTTTCCCCCAAAAACTTTAATTGTGGGAGACGAAGCCCATAACCTCGGCGCACGACGTTTAGAGGAAAGTTTGCCTTCTAGTATTGGGTTGCGTTTAGGACTTTCGGCAACACCAGAACGCTATTTTGATGATGCAGGTACGCAATCTTTATTTGATTACTTTGGCACAGTTATAAAACCAGAATTTACCCTGAAAGATGCAATTCAACAGGGGGCGCTGGTACATTACCTTTATTATCCCATACTTGTAGAACTAACAGAAGCGGAAGCGCGTACTTATACCAAACTAAGTGCCAGTATTGGCAGACATCTTCTGTTTAAACAACGGGATAATATTGCGGCAAATTTTGAAGACAATGAAGAATTGAAGCCGTTGTTGATGAAGCGGGCGAGGTTAATTGGCGCTGCTGCTAATAAGTTAGAAGCTTTGCGCGAGTTAATGAGTCAACGCCTGGATACTTCCCACACCTTATTTTATTGCGGGGATGGTTCCGTACATAGCGATTTTGCTAACTCGAATAATTTCGTTTCACGCCAATTCAAAGCTGTTGTTAAAATTCTGGGAGAAGAACTGGGTTATCGCGTTAATACCTACACTGCCGAAACACCTTTGTCAGAAAGAGAGAATTTGCGGCGACAATTTGAAAATGGCGAATTACAGGGTTTGGTTGCTATTCGCTGTTTAGATGAAGGTGTCGATATTCCAGCAATTCAGAATGCAGTAATTTTGGCGAGTAGTAGCAATCCGCGCCAATTTATTCAGCGTCGAGGACGAATTTTGCGCCCTCATCCAGGCAAGGAACGCGCTACTCTATTTGACACAATTGTACTGCCTCCAACTTTAGATAGAGACACTTTTGAAGTAGAGAGAAATTTGCTACGAAAGGAGTTGCGGCGCTTTGTAGAATTTGCCGATTTAGCTGATAATGCAGGAGAAGCCAGAATGAAATTGTTAGCTTTGCAAAAGCGCTATGAATTGTTGGATTTGTAATTTATGTCAGAAATGAGAAACGAACCGCGGAGGCGCTGAGAACGCAGAGGAAGAGAGAAGATTATTTTGCTTCTGGTTTCTTTTCTTTTGTTTCCTCTTTCGTTGGCGCTATGCAGTGTCTTTGCGGTTCATTCCTCTCACCACTTTATGCTTTTATAAATTTAAGCTAAAATTAAGTAATCTTTCAGGGTGGCATGAAAATGACAAACGAAGCGAATATAAATGATGTGCAAGAGCCAATAAAGTCAGCTTCACCGGAAGTGCAACAAATTATTGAACGAGTGTGCCAGCTAGAAAAAGGCAGGCTAGATAAGAAAAGTCTCGGACATATTAATAATGATATTTTAGCAATTGTAAAGGAAGTTGTGAAATGAAGCTTACTTCAATAAAACTTTGCAACTTTCGCTCGTTTTATGGCAAGACCCCAGAGATTTTGTTGGCTAGTGGAGATGTTCAGAATACTACTATTATTCATGGCAACAACGGCGCGGGAAAAACCAGTTTATTAAATGCGTTTTCTTGGGTGCTGTACGAGAAATTTAGCGCGGCTTTTGCATCAGTTGAGCAGTTAGTGAATAAGAGAGCGATCGCAGAAGCGAAATCGGGCGAAGCTGTCGAATGCTGGGTAAAAATTGGCTGGGAACATGACAGTAGACGCTATCAAGCTCAACGCCTCTGCCGTGTCTATAAAAATGAAACTGACTTTGAGGCTGGCAAAAGTCAATTACTGATGTATGTAGCTGAAGATGATGGGCGCTGGTTAATACCGCGAGAACATCCAGAAGATATAATTAATCAAATTTTACCAGGTAGTTTGCATCAGTATTTTTTCTTTGACGGAGAGCGAATTGAACAAATAGTCCGCTCTGATAAAAAAGCCGAAATTGCCGAAGCTACTAAAAAGCTTCTGGGTGTGGAAGTGTTAAATAATTCCATTAAGCATTTGAAAGAGGCTGAGAAAACTCTCAGAACTGAATTAGAAGCAATTGGCGACTCCGAAACCAAACAACTATTAAAACAACAACAAAAACTCGAAAAGGAAAGCGAACAACTCGCCCAGCGTCAAAATGAAATTATCCAAGAATTGTCAAATCAACAAACCTTAAAAAAAGAAACCAGTCACCGTTTGCGCGAACTCAGTGCAGCTAAACAGTTACAAGAAAGACGGCAAGAATTAGAAAATCTGAAAGCATCCAACCTAGAAAATCTTAAAAGAAGCAAGGAAGCACTGAAAAAAGCAATTTCTACGCGGGGTTATACGGTATTGCTATCGGAAACCACCGCTCAATTTCGGACAATTGTGGATGATTTGAAGCAGCGAGGCGAGTTAACAACTGGAATTTCGCGAGAATTTGTTAAAGATTTATTGAACTCTAAGCGCTGTATTTGTGGTGGAGAATTGTACGATGGAAATCATGCTCATGCAAATGTGAGCGGTTGGCTAGATAAAGCGGGAATTGCTGCTGTAGAAGAAACAGCAATTCGCATGATAGCTCAGGTAGATGAAATTGATAAGCAAGCTCCGGCTTTTTGGGAAGAAATTGACAGAGAGCAAGCTAATATTAGTAGATTTAGACAAGATATTTCTCAGATAGAAGCGGAATTAGATAAAATTCAAGAAAAGTTGAGGAAAGATCCAAGTGATGATATTCGGAACCTACAAAAGCGGTTGGATGAAATTGAATCCAGAATTTTAGAGCTAACACTAGATCAAGGAGGAAATCAGCAGCAAATTATTAATTTAAAAGCTGAGATTGAAGACTTAGGGAAACAAATTGCTAAACATAAAATGAATGAGGAAAAGCAAGCATTAGCTCAGCGACGCATTGCTGCAACTCAAGAGGCGATTGAACGTTTAACGAAAGTGAAGATATTGCAAGAACAACAGTTTCGCTTAGAGTTAGAGAAAAGAGTACAACAAATATTTACGGACATTTCTTTTACGCCTTACATCCCCAGAATTAGCGAAAAATACGAGCTGACTCTAGTGGAAAACACCGCAGGTTTAGAGGCTCCTGTTGCAGCTTCTACGGGCGAAAATCAAATTCTCAGTCTATCGTTTATCGGTAGCATTATTGACAGGGTGCGAGAATGGAGCCAAAACAAAATGCTGATGGTTCCAGACAGCAACACCTTCCCGATTGTGATGGATTCTCCGTTTGGCAGTTTGGATGAAATTTATCGGCGACAAATTGCTAAGATAATTCCAAAATTAGCAAATCAATTGGTAGTGTTGGTGACAAAAACTCAGTGGCGGGGTGAAGTTGCCGAAGAAATAGCAGATAGAATAGGTAGAGAGTATGTATTGATTTATTATTCTTCTAAGCCTGACTGCGAACAAGATTCAATTGAGATAAATGGAAATATCTATCCTTTGGTGCGGCAAAGTCCGAATGAGTTTGAATATACGGAAATTGTAGAGGTCGATTATGGTTTCTAGTTCAGCGCCCAATGTGCAGGATTTGGTGACAGATACCTGGGTAAAAGCCAGTTGGGATGAGTTTTTAGCATTTGCTAATAGCCCAAATTATGAAAAGGGAAGGTTCTATTACCATCAAGGGTACATGAGGATTGAAATGGCAGCAGTAGGTCCTCGACACGGACGACAAAATTCAATTGTTTCCTACATTATTCTTCTTTATGCAACTATTAAAAATATTCCGATTGTTGTGTTTACAAATACCAGTTTTAGAAAAGCAGGTTTAGATGAATTTCAACCTGACTTGGCTTTCTACATCGGTTCGGAGTTGAATATACCTCCTGAAACTAATTCACCTGTTGATTTGAATGAGTACGATCGTCCTACGTTGGCGGTAGAAATCGGTGCTACTATTAGTGATGATTTAGGGCGAAAGCGGTTATTATACGAACGTTCGGGAGTAGGGGAATATTGGGTTGTTGATGCTAATTTAAGGGATGCGATCGCATTCTCTATCTCTGAAGGGCGCAGCGGTGAAATACACGAGTCGCTGGTGTTACCGGGATTACAAATAGCTTTAGTTAAAGAAGCACTGCAACGCAGTCAAACAGAGGATGACGGGGCAATTACTCGCTGGTTACTCCAAAGATTTAGCAAAAGTTAAAACAGCGCGATCGCATTCCTTCCCTGGTTATCAAGCTGAAGTAAGGGAACGAGAAAGCGTAAAAATACTTCTCTTATTTTAGTTGACATAAAAACATTTTCATGAGTAAAAGTCTAAAAGTCCTGACACATCCTTTCGTTGGTTCCCTGCTTTTTGCTTCCCTATTGATCGCAACCCCCAATCAAGCCGCCTTTAGTGACATTAACAGCCATTGGGCGAAAGAATGTATCAGCCAGATGGCACCGCGAAAGCTAGTCAGTGGCTACCCAGATGGCACTTTTCGCCCCAACGCTACTATCACTCGCGCTGAATTTGCCGTGTTGATGCTGAATGCTTTTCCCGATGCACCAATAAAGCGCAATAGCACGAGTTTTAAAGATGTGCCTACGAGTTACTGGGCGCATAAGGCAATTCAAGATGCTTACAGACGAGGCTTTTTTTCCGGTTATCCTGGCGGAGTTTTTCAACCCAACCAAGCTATCCCGCGATCGCAAGCTGTAGGCGTTGTGGCTGGTGCTAAAAATTATAGTATCCCGGAAAATCCGACTCAAACTCTTGGGCAGTATTTTAACGATGCCCCACAGATTCCAGAATATGCCAAGAATGCGATCGCATCCGCCGCAGTTAACAGCATCGTCGTCAACTATCCTAACGTCAAACAGCTAAAACCTAATCAAACTGCCACTCGTGGCGAAGTCGCAGCGTTGATGTGTCGGGCGTTAAATATCTACGCTGTACCACCGCAATACATCGCCGGGGTGGAAGTGCAACCGATGGAAGTGCGGACTTTACCGGGAAAACTCGATACCGTTCCCACATTTAATAGTAATAGCCCCGAACTTGTGACAACTGAAGGCATTTTGCTTTCTACCTTTCCCCCAGCTGGTAAACAAGTACCCCAAGCACATTTAAACTTTCCCTTTCAAGGGCGATTTGATATATTCTCTCACCACATCGCCAGATCGGAAACTCAAAATAGCACTTTATATCAAGGCATAATTGTCCAGAACCCAGGCGATCAACCCGCCACTGTGGAAGTGTTGCAAGCTGCTAGTTATCTCTCCACTCCAGAAGCGCCGTTTATAGCTTTACCCGACATCGTAGAAAATCCCAATGGAACAGTTTATTCTGGCCCTGGCAGTCGGACAATGAATGATGTGTTGCGGGGAGTTAGACAGTCGAATTTTCCCGAAAAGTTGGTAATACCGCCTGGACAATCGGCAATGTTGATGAATCGGGCAATTCCAGTGCAGGCTCCTTCATCAAATGGTCGCACGACGATGATGCGGTTGTCGAGCGATCGCGCTGTCTATGTCGCCAACTTAGCCAAGAATTCCAGTCGTCCGCCCACCTTAGCAGAGTGGCAAAAGTTACTCGATACAGGCAGTTTAGCAGGAAAGCGCGATCCAGTTCCCACGCCTTTAGATCCGCCGAGAGAACCAACCATTTTCAGTCGCGTCGCGGGTGTCTCTCAAGGGGCGCAGTGGCAGGCTCAAATTACTGATAACAATAGTTCAGATTTGAGCATTCCTTCGCCGGGAAAAGCAATTTCTTATCCTTTGGGTACTCTACATTTAATTACCCTTGGTACTGGGCAAATTCAAAGCGCCCCAATGTTAGCTAGATATTCAGATACGGCATACTTTGCCCATAGTAACTATGGAGTAGAATACAATCTTACTTTCCCCCTGAATAACTCTACAAATCAACCCCAAACTGTTACTGTATCGGTACAAACACCGTTGAAAGATGAAGGTGGTAAAGACAGACTTCTGTTCTTAAATCCACGAGTTAATCAAGTGTTTTTTAGAGGTACAGTTAGGGTAAGTTATACTGATGATAATAAAGTTGAAAAAACGCGCTACGTTCATCTGGTACAGCGACGCGGACAACCTGGTGAACCCCTGGTAACGCTGAAGATGCCACCAGGCGAAAAAAGGCAAGTACGGGTAGACTTTCTTTATCCCCCAGATTCTACTCCGCCGCAGGTTTTGACTGTTAAAACGGCAGGATGATTCAAATGCGATCGCATCCTCAAAATCATTTGATACATTTGTTATAAAAGTTTAAATACGGGTTGGGGATAGCGATCGCGTGTTTTGGGGAGAGTGCGATCGCTTGGTCTGGAGAGGATGCGATCGCGTAATCTGGAAGAGAGTGCGATCGCTTCAAGCTTTCAGTTAAGATGTCAAAAAACAATATATTGATAAAATGGCTGAAACTGGCAGAATTAGAGTTGCTAAAGATAAAGCAGATTTAGTGAAGGCTTTAACATCGGCAGATGGTGCAACAGGCCCTTTCCAAACCTATGCTGATGCGATCGTGTTTGCTGCTGCTTTGGGAGCAAAGCATAAAAAGCGTGTACCTTTAGGGGAAATCTCAAAAAGAGAGCCAGCTCCAATTGGGCAAGAGCATTTTTTGATTAAAGGGTATGATTTACTAATTAAGTTACTGGCAATGGTTGAAACTAAAGAAATTAGCATTTTATCATCTAATAATGAAAATTTTGAAAATCAACGTCTCCGTATTTTTGAAGAATACGCTAATGGTGGACTGGAGATCCTACAAAACGAGTTTCGTGGAGCAGTAGACTACTCAGAACGACTTCTATTGATTCTTAGTTCTAAACGATTCAAGCAAGAGCATCAACAAGAATTTGATCTGAGTATATTCTTATCGTAAATTAAATTACAAAAAATTTAATAACAATTCTATTATACGCTTCCTATGTTCATTTTAACTTAGAGGAGGATTTAACTCATGTCAAGAACTCTGGGACAGCTACTTTATTCACTGCGTAAAGGAGACTTGCTATTACCAAATTTTCAACGTCCATTTGTCTGGAATCCAGAACGCTGGCAGTCTCTGATAGCTTCTATATTATTGGAATATCCTGTTGGTCAAGCTCTTATCGGCACAGAAGCTGACAGCAAAACAATGTCTGTTAACAAGCCGCTATCTATTACAGAAAAAATTTTACGTGAAATTTTCCTTAAAAAAGCCAATCTTCAGCCACAATACGTAGAGGGGCTTAAAGCAACACAATACTTGCAAAAAGGTGAAGCTTATTCTTGTGATTATCTTTTAGATGGTCAGCAGAGGTTAACAGCTCTTGACCTTATATTTGGTACAGCATATCATTTTGCTGACGGCAATGAACTTAACAGGAATTATAGGCTAAGATGGTTTTTAAACCTTAATAAACTTGGCTTGAAAGATTTGAAATGGTTGAATCTTCGAGAAATGCAACACGAAGAAGCTTGTGAAGCGATTGTTTTCGTAAAATATAAAAAGACAGACAAAAGCAGCCCATTTTTTTATGAAATATCAGATTCTGATTTAGCTAACTTCTGTACAGTAAAAGAGTTGCAAGATCAGGCTGGTTTGGAAGAAGGAATTTATCTTCCTTTAGACAAACTTTACATCGAAAATGATGATGATAAGTCTCTTCACTTTGATCCTACTAACTTTTGGATAGATTTATTTGAGGAGAGACAAGATATTATTATTAGCCAGAGTACGGAAGGTAAACACCTTAAGGAAAATTTACATTCTGGTGTTCTTGATCAAAGTAAGTATGAAGAGGAGCGGAAGAAACTTAAGCGTAGTTTTTTAAGCTGGAGATCGCAACTTCAGCAAATGCTAGGCGAGCTTATAAAATTTCAGTTTCCAGTACTGGAAGTACCTTCCAAAGAGTTTAATCGACTGTCAGGTATTTTTTCAGTAATTAATATGGGTGGAGTTGAATTAGAAACATTCGATTTGTTAGTAGCGAAGACTACTACAACAGACTCCAGCCTTAGAGACATTATGAAGTTAGCTTGTTTGCAAAGCCTTAAAGATTTTAAGAAGTTTGTAAAACTGCTACCAAATTCTGCAAGAGAAGATGGCATAGAAAATTTTTGGAATATTGGTAATTTTCTTGGTGAGAGAGATGAAGATGCTGAACAAGTCGTTAAAGGGGAAAAGTTTCCAGAATCTATTGCTAGATCTTTTGTCCAAACAATTGTATTACACGCAAAGTTATCAGAATCTCTAGGTAATGATTGGTCAACTAGAACCAATCCACTCTCAAGTTACTCCAATCCCCAAGATGCTCTACGTGCCATTTTGCGACTAGACGATTGGGGATATTCAGATAAGCTCATACTGAATTTGTCACGTAAGACAGTTCAAGAGGTTCAGGAGCAAGCAGCTAAACAACTACTACGCGCTTACTTTTTTATGAAAGCGAGGCTTGGAGTTCCTAAATTGTCTTATCTTCCGTATCGCCAGATGGATCTTGTGTTAGCCGCAGTATTAACTGACTCTGTATGGAAAAAGTTGCATGAAGATCCAACAGGAACTGTCATGAAAAAACTCCAGTGGTGGTATTGGGGTTCTCTTTTTGGTGGCGCTTACCAAAAAGCTTACTCTTCCATAGATAAGCGGGTTCTGGCAGACATTCCTAGATTACTGGCATATTTATCTAAACCTACAATCAAGTGGCATGAAGTCTCTGACCTAAGTAACGGAGAACTTCAAGAGAATAGCCGCTTCACTGAGTTTCCTATACTAGGATCTAATGGAAAATCAGGCAACCGTTTTGAAATGATATGTGATGCAGATGGCTACTCAACTAGAGATGCACTAATGGCATCTCCTAGCAGAACAATGGGTTTAGCAATTCTGGCATTTACTATTAGGAATGGTTTATGGGATTTTAAATTCAGGGATAAGAGCGACAGCGACCATGAACTTAAGCGTGGCTCTGAACTTCACACTGGTCGTAATGATCTACAAGCAGATCATCTTTATGCTGTAAATTCATGGTACAAGTTTACAGGAGAGAAAGTAGAACGAAATGATGATCATCCAATCAACTCTCCCCTAAATTATTCTTGGATTTCTGCTAAGGCAAATCGCTATTGGTCAGATAATCCATCTTTTATGAAATTAGAGCTTCAATCTGCACTCGAAGGCAATCAAGACAGTATCGACTTTTTGCATCATCATTTGTTGTCTGTTGAGGCAGTTGAACACGAATATAGGGATACATTGCTAGCTTCTGAAGAAAAACAGAAAAAGAGTGCCAAGGCAGTGCTTAAGGCTCTATTGGAAAAACGTTTTGAGAAGCTTAGACAAGAAGTGCTGAGTGAAAATCCAGAAAATTGAGGTATTTTAAAGGGCATAGTCCTTATTTTTAAAAGCTTCCAGCATTTTTCAGATATGGCAGAAATCAATACATAACTACCTATGGGCCTGTTGCAAAATATAACGACTAGCAATTACAGAACAGGTGGAAGTCCCACTCCCTTCGGTTCAACAAACTTACCATCAAAACCTATGGTTTTGTTTTCAATAGTTCTTGCATCAGCTAGAGCCTTGCGAAGTTCCGCACGTTCCATCTGATCCTGAATTCCACCCAAGATGTAAACCACTAACCTCGCCGCCAAATCCCTTCCAGAAACCTGCACCCGCTTTTTGTTTGGGTCATACAAAACTCCATACCATAGAGATTTTGGGTACTCCATACCACTAAATCCGCCTTCCAGGTCGAACTTCCGCAGCTTCTTAAAAATGTCTTCCAGCAATAATCCTTTCCTAAATACCAAGATTCCCAGAGCTTGAACTAAAGCCACTTGACCAACAGGACGGAAAAGCATATTTCCTTCGCCGCCATCCTTTTCACAACTGAACCTTCGTAATTCCGGCGTATCCATGTCTTCGAGTATCTGATAACTTGGAAGGTTTGCCAAATTATCGAAAAGCTTCTGAAAATCCTCTATCCCCTCTTTCAGTTCCTCATCCTCCGGCCGCATGGCAATTAGACCTTTTTCCAACGGTTTCCAGTGAGGAAACTTTTGCCCCAAATATCGCTCAGACATCTCTTTGAGAGCTTGCAACGTCGTTAAAACCGTTGACTTCGCTGCAACAGTCGCACTATTCCAATTAACGCGGGGCTTGCGATCTGAGTGCTGTTGCAAAAGCGGATGGGTGACAGCGATTTTTCTAGCAACAATCGAAAAACCATCATCCTCATTCAGCTGTGCTAACTGACCTTTGCTCAAGGGTGTAGCCATCAGGTTGACATGAACAAAGATCGATCTCACCCGTCGCCTTGCTTGTTCGCGGGTTTCCCCAGCAGCGATCGCACAGATGAACTCAATACCAATTTTTTCCTTGGGTAAGCTTTGCAGATAAGCAGGTTCGACTTGATACTGTTCTATCAAGTCAGCAACCGTAATGAAAGTGTCGTAAGGAGTTTTATCCTTTTTGTAGCGTTGGAGTTTACCAGTGAGGATTAACTCCATCAAACCCTGCACCCCCATCAGTCGGTGTTGACCATCCAGTGCATAAACGGTTACATCCGCCTCAGAAAGGTTGAGCAAACCGACTTTACCATTTTTATCCAGTGGCGTGAATTCGGTAGTAGATTTTGTGGCTTGTCTCTGGCTATCCCACTCAGCAGCTTTGGGATTATCCACCCAAGGTTGGTTAATAACCACGAGAACTGGCGGAAATTTGTGATTTTTCCGAGCTGCTAAATACTGCACTAGGGGTGCTTGACGCGACCAATCAAGGGGACGCTGCTGAATTTCATCAATGCTATCCGCGTCAATCTCAATGTTACCCGTCTCTGGATTGTATTTTTTCTGAAGCAGGGGTAAGCAAGAGGCGAAGTTAACCCGATTTGCAAACCATTCGAGGGTGACAGAGCCTACATAAGCCTCGATACCACCCATCTCTGTTTTCTGAACGAAAATCTGATTGTTCCTCCCAAGGTACTTTTCCAGCAGTACAGCGAGTACCTGTTGATCTTGGATTTCCCCCTTCTGGTACTCGCTTGGGATATCAGTGGTCGGGTCAAATGCACTGTCATTCATGGTGATTGGCTTTTACTCAGATGGGGAAGTACAGCTTAATTTTATGAAAAATTTCCGGCTGTATATAGGTTTTTAAAAACCTTTAAGCTTTACAATACAGGAGTTACCCTTGCAGTAAATACCAAAAGGGTGAGAAAAACTTAGGTTTTGGTAGGTAGGGAGAAATGGCTACAACGCAACAGCAAGAAAATAAAAATCAGCCAGCGCGTACTGTGGCAGAATTAGTGGATGATATCCAAGCTCTCACCACTGAAATCCAAGAGTTATACTGCTTAGACCAAATACCTTGGATTATAGGTGTATCGTGGGGCAAAGATTCCTCCGCAGTATTGCAGCTTGTCTGGAATGCGATCGCTGCTCTTGCTCCAGAAAAACGAACTAAAACAATCCATGTAATTACAACAGATACGCTAGTAGAAAATCCTATAGTTTCTGCTTGGGTTCGGAAATCCTTGGAGCAGCTCAAGTCTGCTGCAAAAGAAAAGGGGATGCCGATTGAACCCCATCTGCTTCATCCCGCAGTCAAAGACACCTTTTGGGTAAATTTAATTGGTAAAGGCTACCCAGCACCGCGTGTACGTTTTCGGTGGTGTACCGACCGACTAAAAATCCAACCTGCCAACAACTTTATCCGTAGTATGGTTCGGGATAATGGTGAAGTAATTCTTCTCCTGGGTATGCGTAAGGCTGAAAGCACCAAACGTGCTACCACAATGGAGAAGCACGAAAAAGGGCGGGTGCGCGATCGCCTCAGTCCTAGATCCAGTTTGATCAACTCCCTCGTCTACACTCCTATTGAAGACTGGCGTAATGATGAAGTATGGCTGTACTTGATGCAGTGGCAGAATCCTTGGGGTCAAAGCAATAAAGACTTATTCACCATGTATCGAGGCGCTACAGCAGATAACGAATGCCCTCTTGTAGTAGATACCTCTACCCCCAGTTGTGGCGATTCCCGGTTTGGGTGCTGGGTTTGCACAATGGTTAGTAAGGATAAATCGATGGAGGCAATGATCCAGAATGATGACGAGAAAGAATGGATGCAGCCTCTACTCGATATCCGCAATGAATTAGATATTCAAAACGACCGCGACAAGAGAGACTTCCGGAGAATATGGGGCGAAGTCCAACTCTTTGAACGCAATGTTGAAGGTGAAATTTCTGTCGAACCAATTCCTGGCCCCTATACTAAATATTGGCGAGAATATTGGCTAAGACGAGTATTAGAAGCGCAAACACAAATCCGGCGCACAGCGCCAGAAAATATGCGTGACATTACGCTAATTACCATAGAAGAAATGAGCGAAATTCGTCGCATCTGGCTAGAAGAAAAACACGAATTTGATGATAGTTTACCTCGCATCTATGAGCAAGTCACAGGCGAACCTTTCCAAGATCCGCGTCCCGGTGCTGATAGTAGTCTGCTAGGCGGCGATGAATGGGCTGTGCTAGAGGAAATCTGCGACGGCGATAAAATGCACTTGGAACTCATGGCGAAGCTGCTAGACACAGAACGCCAGTATCGCAAGAAGTCTCGCCGCGTCGGGATATACGACACTCTAGAGAAATGCTTTGAGACGAGTTCGCGATCGCCAGAAGAAGCGATCAAAAACGCCCACTTGAAACGCGATCTAAAAACAGCAGTTAATGAAGGCAATGTTCCCAAGGTAAAACAGCTAACCTTGGGGGATGCTATGGATGAAGATAACAGTGAAACTGTAAAACAAGAAACCTGGGCAAGTATCAAATTCCAAGCCAGGAATATAGATGATGGAGATTAACTGACTTCCCAGCCTCTGACTGGGAAACCTTTACGTTTAGGCTCTGCCAAATAATTAAATTTCGGGAGGCTCCAGCTTCCTGAGTGCATTCCCACGCTGAGCCTGGAAGAAACTTGCCAAGGCATTTGTCAAATGATATTTCTTGAACTCGTACTGCAAAACTTTGGCCCCTACCGCGGACATCAAGTTATCAATCTTTGTCCACAAGTTGATGACAATTCGCGTCGCCCAATTATTTTATTAGGTGGCATGAATGGCGGCGGAAAGACTACCTTAATGGATGCCATTCGCCTCGCACTTTATGGACATCGCGCTCAATGTTCCACTCGCGGCAACTTGAGCTATAGCGATTTTCTCTCTCAGTGCGTTAACAGCCACACTCTACCATCTGAAAAAACCCGCGTTGAGTTGGCTTTTGAACACATTGAAAATGACAAACCTGTAATTTACCGCATCGTAAGAACTTGGGAAATAAATCCTAAAGATGGTAAAGACCATTTAGGAATTTTGGAATTAGATATCGCCAAAAAAGACGATTGGCTAAGAATAGAGCTAGTTAATACTTGGGACGATTATATTGAAAATTTACTGCCATTAGGTATTTCTAACTTATTTTTATTTGATGGCGAACAAGTTAAAGAACTTGCAGAACAGGAAACACCCCCACCTATTGTAGTTGATGCGATTCGCGGCCTTTTAGGGCTAGAACTGGCTGAACGTTTATCAAGCGATTTAGAAATATTAGTCAACCGCAAACGTAAGGAGCTGGCGGATACTCAAGACTTGGCAAACTTAGAGGAGATGGAACAAAAGCTAAAGCACAAACAAGAAGAATATGATGGGCAAATACGAAATTTAAAGACTATAAAAAAGAAGTTGGATGAAAGCGAAAAAGAGCAGCAAGAAGCTTTTGATAAATTCATATCTGAAGGAGGTAAAATTGCAGGAGAACGTAGCCAGCTAGATAAACAGCGTCACCAAAAGACAGCGGAAGCTGATGAAGCTCGTCAAGGTATGTGTGACTTAGCGGCAGATGTTTTACCGCTAGCCTTGATTGAACCTTTACTTACTCAGGCACAAACCCAAGCAGAAAAAGAATTTCGCATTCAACAGGCACAAATTGCACGGGATATATTGTTTGAACGGGATAAGCGCCTGCTGAATTGGATTAGTCAGGTGGGTATTTCAGAAGAAGAAATTGAAAAAATTAAAACTTTTCTCGACCAAGATGTAGATACATTAAATTCACATTTTATCCAGCCTGAAGAACTGTGGTTATTAGCTGATGCTGAAAGCTTGAGCCAACTGGGTAATATCCTTTACTACTTGCAAAATGCCAAAAATCTCGCAAAGCAGCAAATAGGAATTATTAAAAATAAAGAAGAAGATATTATCAGGCTGGAAAGACAAATACAGACTGCTGCATCACCCGAAGATTATAATCATCTGCTTGTAGCACTTAAAGAAGCACAAAATAAAGTTGCTGAAGCTAAGGCGGCATATGAAACAGCCAATCGTCGTTTAGTTGAATTAGACGCTGCGATCGCTAAGTTAAAAAAGGACTTAAAACAATATACTGAGCAAAATATTGATCGGAAAAATAACGAGCATATTATTGCTGCATCTGCTAAAGTTCAAGAAACACTCAAGGTTTTCCGCGAACGATTGACGTTGAGAAAACTCAATAAATTAGAAGTTGAGGTGACAGAGTGTTTTCGATATCTTTTGCACAAATCCGATTTAGTGCATCGCGTGGCAATTGACACCAACAGTTTCAGCCTTTCTCTTTACGATTTACAGGGTAAGACAGTACCTAAACATCGCCTTTCAGCCGGAGAAAAACAACTACTAGCCATCAGTTTTCTGTGGGGATTAGCGCGGGTTTCCGGGCGCAATTTACCAGTGGCAATTGATACGCCTCTCGGACGTTTAGATTCCTCACATAGAGCTAATTTGGTAGAGAGATACTTTCCCTCAGCCAGTCATCAGGTAATATTACTTTCTACTGATACTGAGATAGGAAAAAACGAGTTTGATAAATTGCACGAAAATGAAGCGATCGCTCGTGAATATCTCCTAAAATACGACTCCGGTAAGCAGCAGACGGTAATAGAACCAGGTTATTTCTGGGACTAATCCAACCTCGCGCCGTCTCATCGGCTCTCCTGTACTTATGGGTATAAGTAAATTTTATTTAAATAAGCAAGCTAGCAGCTTCTCTCGTAAAGATTCAAAGCTCTTAAAACCATAGCTCTGCCGAATAATTAACTT
>NZ_JACJOK010000107.1:0-8526 GCF_014695505.1 Trichocoleus sp. FACHB-90 | reverse complement strand
ACCCAGTCTGGGGCTGCTTTTTTACTGCATCTACTTAATCACAATCAATCCCAGAATTCAAGCCCCGCAACAAATGTCACTTCTTATACCTATTCTGTTTCTGCTATTTTGATTAGCCATTTTTAACATTTTTACATAACAAGTTCGGTAGAGCCTTGTGCTGTTAATTTATTATGCTCGCCTACTTACGTCACCGCCAGAGTCAACTCGTCATCTTCTTCCAGTTGAATCATTTCCATCTGTAGTGGAACTGCCGGACGTGCATCCCCAGTCAAGAATCTCGGCACAACGCTCCTACTATTGCTTTTAGTGATTTCGCCAAGCTTCCGGGATTAGATGATCTCTTTCGTTATCCGGTTTTATTTACCTAATCGAGGACACGGGTTGGGTTCTCATCGCAACTCCACCTAAAACAGTATTTAGTCGGGTCAACACAGCAACCCCAAAACTCTATGAATCCGTTAGTCTCTGGGGGGAACTCCGCCTAAAATAGTCCTTTTCGGCGGAGTCCAAACCATTTATTCTGGCATAATTAATGCAGTAATTGAGTAATGCAGTAATATGACCGTCATCTCTTTCGTTAATGAGAAAGGGGGCAGCACAAAATCAACGTCTGCTCTGCATTTCGCACACTGGCTGGCTACCAAACAAAAGAAAAAAATACAGGTGATTGACGGCGACCCACAGCGCTCCCTCTCCAGATGGTTCGCCTCGATGGAAAGCGCAATTGGGGTAACAGCTCTAATAACTCCCGACGATCTACTTGAACAAATTCCAGTCTTAGCTGAATCAGTTGATTTTTTAGTAGTTGATGGGGCAGGCTCATTAGCTGAATCAACTAGAGCCATTTTATTTCGCACTGACTTAGCTGTAATCCCTTGCCAGCCAAGTAAGTTAGACCTAGATGCGGCATCTGACACTGTGAGGTTAATCAAGCAAGCCCAATCAGTTCGAGGTGGATTGCCAAAAGCAGCAGTATTTCTTAGCCGAGCCCAGAAAAACACTCGATTGAAAACTGAGGCCATCTCTCTGCTTCAAAAAATTCCTGATTTAATATCTTTAAAAACAATCATCCACCAACGTCAAGTTACAGCCGATGCGTTTGGTCAATCAGCGACCGTTTGGGATTTACCTGGCTCTGGCGCTGTCGCGGCATCAGAAGAATTTGAGCAATTATTTAAAGAAATTTTGAGGCTAGTATCATGACTAAAAAACGCCAGCCTCTAAACAATGACGATAACCTCGCTAAGCAATTTGTCTACGGAGAACCAGTCACTCCCCCACCCAAACAAAATAAACCTCAAGAAGTTGAACCTCCGCCCAAGGAAGCTACAATCAGGCTCACGGTAGACCTAGCCGAATCCATGCACAGAAAGTTATCAATTCTGGCAGCGCGAACTGGGAAGAAGAAAGCCGAAATCGTCAGAATGCTGTTAGATGAAGCACTGCAAGATGTAAAGAATTAAATACTGCATTGCTGCATTACTGCGATACTGTTTAAACTTGTTCTGATTGGGAAACAGAAATTTCTAGCCCCTAGCGATCGCCCTCAGTTCTGGCAGAAACTGAGTAACCCAACTGCAAGACTATGCCGAAGATAAGAGAGTGCGATCGCTGCCAGCTTGCTCCTCGTAATCCTTTGATAGTTTGTACCGTGCATCCCACGCAAACAGAGCGCGATCGCACTCTCGACTTCCAACTCCCTACCGAGTGAAGCGAGACTTCGGAGCGCCGAAGTCTCGCGATCGCTGTCTCGGCTTTCGACCCCCTGCCGAAGTGGAAGAACTTGTGGGCATAGAAGGAACGAGGTTTATGAATGAGGGAGATATATAGCAAAGCTGTCACAGGGGCAAGGTAGCACTTGAATTTCCACATAATGTGCTTTGCGGCACTTTTCCCTCCAACTGATTGACACTACACCCGTAGGGCAAAGCGCTCAGTTAATGCTTTTTTCACCTTTCTTATAAGATTGTCTGCACTAGGAACAGAATGAAAATTTTGTCTCGTAAATGGTCGTTTGTAAACCACCAAACTGAGTTGTGTTAGATATGCTTTTTTAAAGAACATCAAGTTAAAACGATAGAAAAAGCTAGGAGTCACATGGGTGTACTCAGATATTGCACCTTATCACCTATAGACGGTTCTGTAAGGAGCGAGTGTGATCGCTCCCTTGCCTAGTAGGTCTTACCCACTGCGGTCTGTTTTATCGAACGGTAGTGAGAGAATTACCACAACTGGTAGGAAAGCTAAACTTAAGTTCAGCTGTGTAAACCTTGTGGCTCATTTCGCTATGATAATTACGGAAAAGTTGATTTGGCTTGGACTAGGTATTACCACAGTCGGATTACTTTCGGGAATTTTCTACCAAACAGTTAGTGAAGCTGTTGATCGACATAAATACCCTCCGCTAGGTCAGCTTGTTGATATTGGGGGATTTCGTCTACATCTCAACTGTATCGGTCAGGGTACACCAACAGTTGTCATGGATGCTGGTGGTGGTGCTCCATCGATCACATGGGGCTTGGTTCCACCTGAAATTGCTAAATTTACCCGTGTGTGTACTTACGATAGAGCGGGTTTGGGTTGGAGCGATCCTAATCTCAGGACACCACGCACAAGCCAGCAAAGCGTTGATGAATTGCATACACTTCTGACCCAAACTGGGATTAAGCCTCCTTACATTTTGGTTGGACACTCCTTGGGTGGAGCTAATATGCGGCTATATGCAAGTCAATATCCAGAAGATGTGGTTGGATTGGTGTTAGTGGATTCCTCCCATGAATTGAGCATGACATCCGAAACCTGGAAACGTATTAAAAGAGAGTTATGGCTTTACCAAGTTATGAGGGTTGCCAGTCGAGTTGGTGTGTTGCGATTAATCGGAGAACTCAACTTGTTGCCAATTCTTGAAGAGATAAAACAAGAAATTAAAAAATATCCGCTAGCAGTCCAAGCTTTGTTTGATACTTACAAATCTTACTGCTATCGTCCTCACTATTGGGCAACTATATCTAGCGAATATGCCAACCTAGAAAAAAGTTTTGAGCAATTAGAAGACGTTATATCATTGAATAACTTGCCTTTAATCGTGTTGGTTCAAGGTGTCAAAGCTCCAGCAATGAGTGATGAAAGATTCCAGAGATGGCAGAAACTTCAGTTAGATTTGACTAAACTTTCATCTAATAGCCAATATACCATTGCCGAAAATAGTGGACACCTTATTCCCTTAGAGCAACCAGATTTGATTGTTAGTGCAGTTCGTCAACTTGTTGAGAGAGCTTGAAGTCAACAGTCCCATAAGAGGTTAGGGTGATCGCATCCCACCATAAAGAAATGAGTGTCTAACGGTTAGACACTCATTTCTCTTTTTCAAGGTTTCTTCCTTGGTCGTTCCCTCACCTGATTTCTGATTTCTGGATCTCGCCTTTGTATAGCAATGGAGAAATTTTGGTCGCTAAGAAAGAAGAAGCGATGAAAAGCTTTTCATACCAAGTATTCAAGCCCTTAACATGAGGTAATGTAGACTTATCACCAGATCAACTTAACTACGCTACTACCAACTGTAAGTGGGACAGTTGATGGCGTAAAAGCTTGATTTTCCATTGTTTATGCAGGCTACTTGTGAGCTATGTCCCAGCTATGGAAAATGGGGCAGTCGTTCTTAGCGACCAAAATTTCCCCGCCACTATGCGAACGCCCACTTGGTAAAAATTCTCTGCATTCCAATAATCTGTTATTTGGCAGAAATCCAAACAATTGCCAGTAAACTTGCAGGTCGCTACATATCTATGAGCTGTATAACTACTTCCTAGAAAGCCAGTTGAGTGGGTAGCGGTAAATATGGAGTCAAAGAACAGTCAGAAGAGTTAGCGAGGCATTCCATCCTAATGATAGAAAAATATCCGGGCAAACAAGCCCTTGACACTTTAATCGGCTAAAGGTTATGCTCTATAGCAGCACTAATTAAATATCCAATCCCAAAAAGGGCGACTCTGTATTGAGCCGCCCTTTTTGCTTTTTGGGCTAAATAAATTCCTATCAAATAGTTAGGAACTTAGCCTAAATAGCCGTAATAAATATTGCTAACAAATATTTATTACATTGGGCAGCTAGCTTGAAGCTTCAACCTGATATATTTAGCGCTTTTCGAGCTTTTTTGTCAGTCAAAAGTTAGAGAAAGTTTGGATAAATTGAATGCCATACCATTTATCCTAGTTGTCCTTTAATGGCAGTGAAATCAAAAATTATACTGAAAACTTATTCTTAAGGGTAGATTGACTTAAGTTTTAGCCATTACCTTGAGTTGTGGCTTTCAAACTTTTGCATACTCAAATATTTAGATTTTTAAGTTTTTTGATTGTTTGACAACTTAAATATTTAAGTTGTCATTCTAACCACTTAGTTAACAGATCCTCTACTAACTCGGAGAACTCACGATCATCTCCCCGTTACAAGAGAGCAATTTTCACATCTTGTACAGTGCCAAATTAAATGACATTGAGACAAATTCGTGTCGCTAAGTAAAGTCGCTCTACTGCAAAATTACAGAGAAAGTTGGCGCGAGCGACCTATTATCAACTGCAAAGGATTGCGTGCCCTGGCTCCAAGCCCAAAAGCAGCTAAGTCTGGCTTTGCTGCTTTAACGACACTAATATGTCTCCACGACAATTAAAAAGTCACTGTACACCACAGCTTAGCCAAGAAATATTTAAGCGGTTATATCTTGTTTTAAAGGCAATTGTTGAGTGTTATACACTGCCTACAACCAAGTAGTTGCGCTCACACCCGTATCTCGACTATACCCCTCAAAGCTGCACTGCTTTGCTAGATCGTACATTTCAAAATCCCATTATACAAGCGTTTAGGCCACTTGAGAGCTAGCAAAAAAGCGTAGGAAGCTAACCTCATAGCTTCCTACGCTTTTAAAATTTATAAGCCCTAAAACCTTTTATTGAAAAGAGTTACAAGAGTTTTATGCTTACTCACAAAATGTGTTTTATCGAGTATCTGTGAGCCGCAAATTTTTGCTTAACGTTAAAAGTTATTGTATCATGGTTATATTAATCCTGATGAAAGTTTTTTATTTAGCTATGTCTCAGCAACCCCCCAAAAATCTGCTGGAAACTGTACTCCTATATATTCAACAAGGAGAAACCAAAACTCCTGGCTCAAATTTTTCAAACTTAAAAACTACTTTGAGAAGGTACGTTCTTCCCAACTTACATGGATATAACTTTGTCCCTGAAGATTTAGAAGGAGTCGGTTTAGATTATGCTCTAAGTCAGATTCCTCTTGATGTATTTCTAAATGTTAAGCCTCTTGAGCTTCTGTCAAAAGGTTGTCAAGCTGCTTTAAGTGCTGGACAGATTACAGCCAATCTAGAAAGAACAACATACCGTCCGGCTCTTAATAAGTTTCTCAAATGGATTCAGCAAGAAAGTTGGTATGAAGAAGCAGCTGAAGGTCGTTATGGAAAGTATGCCCCTAAAACTCGTTCCAAAGCAAATATTATGGCGGCAAACCGTGGGCGTAGGTCGCTCCATGCTAATCCTTATGGATTAAAGGAATCTGAACTGACCCCAAAGCTTTTGAAACAGTTAGAACAACTCCATACTTTTTGTACTGGTGAGTATGTTCCTAAGCGTCAGGACAAGAAAATGCGAGAGGTCACTTTTAATAATCATAAGACACGACTACTTAATATCCTTGGGTGGCTCAAGAATGTTGAGAGCTATCAACTTGCTGACTTAGATTTCAAGCTATTGAACGATCTGGAGTTACTCGAAAAATTTTTCGCGTGGGGCATTAACGAGCGCGGAAACACCTGTGGCTGGGCAATGGGATTTTGCGACTTGGCATTGAACGTTGCAAAGTGGCTTCATTGCTACGAGTCTAAAAGCCCCATGTACCGGGACATCCGAGTAGTCGAAGAAATTCGGATGATTAATAACAATCTGGCCAAAGGGTATCAAGAACAGCGAAAAGCCAATAAGAAGGCTAAACGCTCAGAGAAAGAAATGACAACGGAACAGTGTATTGAAGTTGTTAAGTATTTACGAAAATGTTGTGCTTCTCATGATTCCTCTGGAGCAAAGCGTTCTGATTTATCAATTCTCCGCTCCTGGCAGCGTTATTTGCTTGTGGCCATCTTAACTTATTGCCCAGTCCGGCAACGCGAGATTAGAGAGCTTGAACTCGAACGCACTCTCTTTCGCACTCCTAACGGCTATCGTGTAGTTCTAGAACCAGAAGATAACAAAACAGGTGATGAACGAGACTTTATCCTTTCAGATATATTGGCTCCAGAGGTTGTAGCTGATATTGACGAGTGGCTAACTATTTGGAGACCTAAGATTCAGGCGGCAACGACTGACTTGGACAGTTGGTTAGGTCTTGTAGCCCGTCGAGCATACAAAAATACGGAAGAGCTAAATGAATACTTAGCAAATTTAGAAGAACAACATCAACAAGCAATACAGGTGGGTCAGAATGAAAAGGCTGAGAAAGTAGAAAAGCTCATACAGTCAGTTCGATACAATTTTCAAACGTTGGAGCAGGCAAGAAGTAATTTTCAAAGCAAGTTATTTTTTATATCTTGTGGAAACAGCCAATTAGAAACCTATGGCAAACAATTAGAAGCAAGTGACTTATTCACTACAGTAACGCGCGCTGTTTATACAGCAACATCATTCTTGAAAAAGGTTGAACATCCGCTGTTTAAGGATGTTGAACCGCGGAGAACAAACCCCCACTTCTTCAGAAATATTGCGATTACCCATGAGCGCAGACATGGCGATCCAACAAAGCGGAAGGCTTTTCATAAAGTTTTAGGTAATTCTGAGCAGATTGGAGATAGGGATTATAACGAGATGCATCCTGGGGAAAAAACAGTTGATGCTAAAGAATGGTGGAAGTCAGAAACTCTTGAGGGTAAAGCTGCTCTCATTGCTCAAATCAAAGCATTGGCCTCAAAGTTGACAGTTCAGGAGAGACGGAATCTTTTCATGGAGCTTTTATGAATCTTAGATTTGGCAGCAGGTGAAGAGTTCTCTTGCTGCCAAATCTAAGACGAATTGCAAGCAGGCTACTACTGGTTATTAAGCAATAAAAGCTAAGTTTGGGTTTATTGACTTTTCTTTTATAGCTTTACTCAACTTGATTTAAGAAGTAGGTAACTGTTTATGTTATTGGACATTTCTATAACCGTAGTAGAGCGCGATCGCGAATAGGGAAATCGGCTATCTTTAGCGGAAACGGGAAAAATCTCTTACACCGGGAAAGCGAGGTGGCAACAACAAAGAGCGCGATCGCGTCAGTGTACTTCCTCTAGGACCTCCACAGCCATGTAGCTCTTCCACTTCTGCTACTGCTAATGCTAATTGTTTCCCTAACGGCAGCACTCCGTAAGCCTATCAGCTTCGATATAGAGCGATCGCTCTTCCACCGATAAGCCCAGCCAAACCCGCCTTTTACTTGGGATACTTGGGACAGAAATTTTTTCAAAACTTTACAGGTCGCCCCGCTTCTTCAGTCTCACAGATTTATATTATCTCCGGCGCTCCCACCACCTCTGCCGCAATTAAGTCATTGTCAATGGTGACGGCAGGAGTGACGAGTGGAGGTGACGGGTCACAGCCTTTGTTATCAGAGGCTTATAGCTTTAGTGACGGGTTAATTTCTACCTCATCCCCAGATGTAAGTGTTGGAGTTTCAGTTTGCAGGCTAAAGATGATTGTTTGTTGTACTTCATTTTTTTTTATTAAGTAGACTGAATTAGCCACTATCTCCTACCGCCTTGCAATGCAAGGGTTCTGACCCGTCACCCGACTTGTTACCAGCCGTCATCTGACCCGTCACCGCGGGCATAAGTTCATAACCATGAGTCGGGATGTCGCGATCACTATCAGTTCTGAGGTGGAGGCCGTTAATTAGCTTTTCAGTCCTTGTATAAACCTTTTACAATTCCTCGCAATTTCTCTATCTTTAGCCCTTAACGCCTCTTGGAAGGCGTTAGAAACTGTATCAAAGCTAAATATGACACACGGCAATTTATTGAGGGCTGACGCGCCCAGCAAATCAAAACTATTAAGTCGCACTCCTTAACCTGTTGCTGCCATTTCCCAAAGCTGTGCCCTCTTCTCACGGGGAATCAATGCCCAAATTGCCTTTTTAGCCGCCTGAATCACCTCTTTAGCTTGCTTCGTCTCCTTACAAACCCATTGGATCATACCGAATACATCCATTACTACCTCTGGAGTATCCGCCGTCATCAAGAAGTCTGCAAGTTCGGCTATGTCTTCCTGGCTGAGTGCAGGGAGCGCCTCAATCTGAACCGGGGCGGCATTGGATGGGGGTGACAATGGAACCTGTTTATTTATATAGCTGCCATTGTCTACCTGGAATTGTTTGGTCTCCTCAATCTGGGCAGGGGGGGCAATAGTATTGGTAGACAATGGAACCTGTTTATTTATATAGCTGCCATTGTCTACCTGGAATTGTTTCTCCTCCATTACCATAGGTTCTGTT
>NZ_JACJOK010000106.1:0-32406 GCF_014695505.1 Trichocoleus sp. FACHB-90 | reverse complement strand
TTGTCCTTAACCTCATCCGTGATTGGGGGTACCGTTCGTTGTCCAAAGCCCAACGTTTTCTCCAGCATGACCTCGACAAGCTTTTTCATCTGCTGACAATAAATTAGCCCTACCCTGGATACCGTCGGGTAATCCTGTAACTTTTGTCCAAGAAGCGCCGCCATCTGAAGTGCGTCGAGCCGTAGCACCGCTAACAATTACCACAAACTGATTTGGATTAGTCGCCGACATTGCTACTCGGATCGGCATCTTGTTTTTTGGAAATGAAGCAAACTGCTTCCAGGTTAAACCGCCGTCTGTTGAAGTTGCACCCGTATAATTATTGTTCCAGCGAGTCCCGCCCACGCGCACCATTTTTAAGGGATCGCTTTCACTGTAAGCAATGCTGTAAGTATCCTGAAATGAAACACTCTTATCTCCTCCACCCAACGTTTTGGATGGGTAAGCATTCAATCCATTGTTATGGTAGAAACCGTCCACATCTGCTACACCGCTCAATAGCAAAGCTCCCTTGGGAGGCGCAACCAGAGTAAAGATGACTAATTCTTCATGTCCTTTCTGATAATTAGTCCAGACAGAAGGCTGTTTGCTAATGTTATCTGTCCGCCATATCCCGTACCAATCAGTTAACCAAACTCTTCCTGCAACTTTTGGATCGAATTCAATAGCAGACACTGATGGATTTGAGAGCATATAGTCTGACCACCAAGCAACAGTGTTGTTCATGGAGCGTTTTTGCTCTGTCCATGTGGCTCCGCCATCTATTGAGCGATATATCTTAGTATTTTTGTTTTGCTGCTTCGTAGCAACGATGATTTCCTTGGAATTGGTAGGATTGACACTCACACCATTAAAGTTATCCTTCTCATTTTTAGGGGTGATGTTTTGCCAAACCCCCTTTGCATACTTTTTAACTCCGGGATTTCCATTGAGCGTCACGTAAAGGGTACTGTCACCACCAACAGCTAGCCGCATCGCCTTTTTTGGGCTTCCGATTATCTTGCTCCACGTAATACCTGTATCGGTAGACTTGTATATTCCATCTTCGTAGACATTTGCGTAAACTAAGCCGGACTGGTTTTTGTCAAATACAATAGCCATGATTCCAATCTTTTTTTTCAGATTTCCGGGAAAAGAAGTAACTTTAGCCCATGTTTTGCCAGCATCCAGCGACTTCCAGAGTCCATCCTGCCGCGAACCGAAAAAAACGATTTTGGAATTAAGCGGATTGACAGCTAGTCTCTCGCCCATGCCTCGTCTACTTTCATTACCGCCCATCGGCAAATCTAGGTTTAGCTTTTTCCAGGTTGCACCCTGATCGGTAGATTTAAAGATTGTTCCTGGACCATTCACAAAATGCTCACCTGCTGCGATGTAAACAATATTTGGGTTATTCGGATCGAGTGCTAGCGCTTCTCCTCCGTAGTAGCGGCTTTGTTCTCGCGTAAAGTGATCAGTTAGAGGAATCCAGCTTTGATCAGTCCGATTCCAACGATAGAAGCCACCTATATCGGTTTTGATGTAAACAAGGTCTTTTTGCAACGGATGTAAATAGATACCCGTCACATAGCCACCTCCCCCCAAGGCTACATTAGCCTTCCCCAGAGATACATTTTTTTGGTAGTTTCGAGAAGTAACTACCTCTGCCTGTCCCGATGCGCTGTTGCCAATACTTCTTGCATTCCACAGTTGCTGAAGTGATACTGTAGCAAATAGGGCAATGACGGCAATCCGGGCTGCTTGACCGATAATACGGCTTTGATAAGTACCTGACTTGGTAATAATTTTGAAGGCTATATTGGCTAATAAAATTCCTACTGCCAAAACCAATAAGCTTACAAAAATTGGCGGCGCGAACCCTTGAAAGGATTTGTCCCAAAGGAACATGGCTATCCCAACATTAACATTAGCTAAAGCCGGGGTTGGCCAACAAGCGGCACCCAAAAAATCATCATTCCTCTTACCCCCATGTCAACTATAATTCCAATTCTGGAATTATAGTTGACATACCTATTTCCAGGGATAAGCCTTAATTAATTTGTAAGCTTAATTCTTTCTCCTGTTGTAATATTCTGGCATCTAGCATATCCAGAATTTCGCTGTCTTGGGTTATATCAAACTTCCTGGCAAAATGAGCATTGCTTTTAATTATTGCTGGGTAATCCTGACTTGTGAGTAGCCGAGGATGACCGTGCCGAGTGCCAGTCCAATCGATATACCGTTTATGGTCATTAGACAAATTGAATAACCCACTATTTACTAAAACAGTTTGGATAAAAGACTCATCAGGAATACAAGTTCTTTCGTAGTAACTGATTAAGTCCGGGTTTTTATGACAAAAGTCATGTAAATATTCAACACATTTTCTGGAAAGAGTCTTGAAGTAAGATCCTGCATAACAGGCAAATTTTTCATCAAATGGTGATGAATCACTACGAACTCCAACCATCATTCCATAAGAAGAGTTAAGGCGAACTAGGGGCTGAACATTATTGATAACCATACGGGGAATCTTGACTAAAGCCCGTTGCCAAAGCGATAGGTATCCACCTGAACGCCAATACTGGTAGAGATAGCGATCGCTACCTTCCCGACTACCCCAAGGATTTTGCTCGGACTCCGAAAGTACGTCAAAATACTCTAAAAAACCATCATATTTAGTGTCGGCAAGGAATTTCTCAATTTGGGGAAGTGGTTTAATAGGATAGTCTTGGCCAGTGATGTTGAAGAGCCAATCAAATTTAATGTTATTACTCAAAATCCACTCAACGGCATTCAGGTAGCCTTGAATGATAGAAAAATCTCCTCGCCCCCCAAAACCTCTAATTATATGAACATCTTGGAAGTTTCGTCGTATGGTTTTTGTATCTAAACTACAGCCCTTGAAATCATGGCTAATCAATATTTGAGAGCTAGGACTTGATTTTTTAATGGTTTGGATGAGTCGGTAAATCTGATCTGGATTCTTATGAGTCTGGATAAGATACAGAACTTTCATGATTTTAGTCTCCAGTAAATGAATTGGTCTAACGTGAAAACATCGCTTATACGAACCGAAACCCCTCTGATGTATATCCCTTTGGTTGGACACAAATAAAAGTGGATAAATACAAAGGGGTAAACACCTTTTGCAATAGCGATGCAACGCCGGCTAGTATATACTATTACACCCAAACTTCTGACAATCAGCCTAAAACTATCCTCTTCCGCCTGAAAGATTTAAGTTAAAATATTAACAGGTAGGAATAAGCTTGGATAGGTTTCCTAATGTTAACTCTCTCCTATTTTGGGCAAGCAAATTTATACGTTTACTGGTCAGACAGTAATCAGTAACGCCAAAATGTTTGCTTATTTATTGGTACCTTGATGACCTTAACAAAAAGGTCTTTTCCCTACCAATTAACCAGCCAGCAATCAACAAGAACAGCGTAATGAATTGAAACCTGCGAGAAAATATTAGTATGCACTTAGCTTCTTGGCTTTTATCGGCTAAGCAAATACAACTTGGCTCCCAAACAACTTAGGGGGGAGTACCTCCAACTTCAGGCATTCCATTGAAGTCCGCTATTGACCCAAACAAGTATGCTGCTCCCCGGTTTGTATGACGGCTTTGATGAACCCAGCTTTTTTTATCTACAGCTACGGTCATAATACAGCTCCCAATCTAAACACCGATGACCAGACTGAAACCACCATTGCAACCGTTTATTGCAAGACTTTAACAATACTCAACATCCATACATCTTGTTACATGAAAATCTAGCAGGCTTCCTCCTTAAGAGAGACATTCGATGTCAAGGTTATTTTTACTAAAGTTAAAATCAACTCATACGCCAAGAGTAAAATAACCGCAATAAGCAGCAATATTGCACATCTTGCGGGGATAGATGGTAAACTTTATCCCCGCAAGATGTGCAATATTCCGCAAGACCCCTACCCCTCTTAGTTGCCCCGTTTCCGGGGCAAGCTCAGGAGAATTTATGATTTATGGAGGTTGGGTAAGCAAAAGTTAAGTTTAACGAGGTAGAATATCCCTTTCGTAAAGACGGAGTTCAATTGATAAAGTTCCACATCACGTTATCCAAATTTTTTTAAAGGCGCGAGCCTTTAAAAATGAGGCTAGCCAGAAAGCCGCAGTCATTTTGGAAGCAACAGCCTCAATTTCGTAGTAGACAGGGTGGGGTAGCCGCCAGAGTATAGCTGTCACTATGGCGATGTTACAAAATTCCAGGCAGAAGACTTAAGCAATTCATCCCGGCTGAGTGGGGCTAAACCCTCTAACCAATTTTTGAGCTAAAAAATTTGCAGACCGCACTCATTTACAAGCAAGTCATAAATTCTGCCATCATGCCATTTGAAATTTTGTAACTTGCCATCTTGACATTCTTTAGTATCGATTAAACCACTCTCGAAAACCATGTAAGGTTTATGAGTCTTTAATGTTTGGATAGCGCCTCTAAAAATCTGCAATACCCCTTCGGCATCTACCTTTATAGAATAAATTTTTAAGTCGGAATAGGTTCTGTGAGAGCATTAGGATTATGGATCTCCCAGCACGATTTATCTAAGCTACTTAGGGCAGAGGAATTGACTACATACCAAAAAGTTGTTTCTGCCACTGAATCACTCAAAGCTATTTGCCTGAAATTATAGCAATTCTCGCACTCATGAGGCACAGTAACAGCAATGAGCAAACCAGTTACGAATATTTTCCTGAGTTACCTCAAGCATGGCGTTGGTGATAGCATCAATTAAATCTTTGTAGGTTCTTGCTGCTGTCTTTCTCAAAATAGATTTAACTTTTGACTAGAAATTTTCAATTGGGAAAACTCAGGAGAGTAAGGAGATAAGTACAGGAGTTTTGCTCCGGCTTTTTCTATAAATTCTCTTACCATCTCTCCTTGATGGATTTTGGCATTGTCCATAACAACACAAGCATCCTTCCAGAGCTTAGGAATTAATTTATGAACGATAAACGCTTCAAATGTATCACCATCTACTGCCCCATAAATATTGACTGATGCTATCAACTCTTGAACTGATAAAGCAGCAATTAAAGAAACATTCTTCCCTCTCTTTTGTGGCTTCTCCCCTCTAGCTCTTTTCCCTTTTAAAGCTCTGGCATAAAGCCTCAGCATTGCCAGGTTAACTCCTGATTCGTCAATGAAAACCAAGTTTTCTACCCGGATATCTCGAATTTTTGACCAAAATTCACCTCGCTGTTCCTGTATTTTCTCACTTTCTTTTTCTGCGGCGTAGAGAGTTTTTTTTTACGCTATAGTTTAATTTTTGTATAATTCTTCCCATTGTTGCTCGACTGACTCTAACTTGTACCTTTTCTTCAAGTAAGTCACAAAGTTCTTCGAGGCTCGCGTCATTATTGGTTTCGATGATTTCTACTAAATCAATTAATTGCTCTTCCTTGAGCTTAGGTTCAGGGCTTCCCCCTTGAGGCTGAGGATGAATATCTCCTGTTTCTTTATATTGCTTGAGTAATTTTTGGATAAAGCTTTTAGCAACATAAAATCGTTGAGCCAGACTCCTTATGGAGATACTTTCCTTTTCATAGACTTCAATGATTTTCTGCCTAAATTCAATCGGATAGGGTTTCATCGCTGATTTTTATAATTGATATACTTGAATTACATCGTACCCCATAAATATGAGAACTGCTATAATATTCAGAAACCTTTTTTTAAGTTTATTAGCTAACCTTGGTATTGGATCTAAAGTATAGTAATACCCTAAAGGTTAAAGTTCTAAAATCTTAATTAAAAAATCACCTGCGTTACAGCAAACATCAATACACTTGGAGTGTTTCGTCAAAACACGAGACATAATTTGAGTAGTGAAAGAATTGTTTTGTCTATCAATAACCTCCCAGCGCTCCCAAGGCTTTACAATATTCAAAATCGACATAGTAAAAGCATCAACAAATGTACCCTAAATCGGCTCTTTCAATAAATTTTTTATTTCTAAAAAGTTTTTCATTTCTTGCTCCACGTACTTAAACAGCAAAAGTTTTCTTCTATCTGTTTGAATTATGTTTAATGCAAGGGAAAACAATAGCTGATTATATGGATTGTCCCGACTGCTCTTGAAGAATGCGACGTTTCTGGGTAGTCCCTGTCATTTTGGAAGCAACAACCTCAATTTGGGAGTACAAAGGCTGGGGTAGCAGCCAAAGCATATAAGCAGCAGCTAAAGTCATTAACGTGCGACGCGGCTGCTCAAGCACGAGCCGCCAGTGAGCAGCTAAAGCTTGGTGCATCAGTTGCACAGCCATTGAGCCGGCTTTTAGACGCACCGCACTCCTAGCTAAATACCGCAGCTGATAAGCTTTAGTTGGGTTCTCCCACTGGGCGATTAATTCTGGAGCATAAGAACGGGTTTTTTCAATCACCTTTTGCAAAGCCTCGAATTGGTTAAGCAGGCTTGCTGAAAGTCCTCCAGAATTTACCCGGTATAACGTCAACGCTTCCGGAATCCCCTCAATTTTCCAGTTAGTTTGTAAAACAATGCGAAGCCAACATTCTATGTCCTCTGCCTGACGAAAAACGTCATCAAAATAAAAATCTTCAACAGTACCGTAAAGATTATCTTGAAATTTAATCGCTTCCAACACTTCTTTGCGAATCACTACCGCCGAACCATTTCCTACTGGATTATCCCGCAGTAAATCTGGCGGAGTAATTTCCTTAAGTTTTGGCATTAAATAGGTACCCAACGAGCTTCCCGCTTCGTCGATAAAAGCAGAACGGCTAAAGCTAATTCCTACGGATGGGGAACTTTCTAGATGTTCACAATGTTTTTCCAACTTTTCTGGTAACCACAAGTCGTCTCCATCTAAAAGAGCTATATAGTCTCCTTGAGCGTGGCGAATTCCCGTGTTTCTAGCTCCAGCTAGTCCCCGGTTTTTCTGGCTGACAATTTTAATTCTAGGGTCTGTAAATTGCTGACAAATTTCTACACTCCTATCTGGTGAATCGTCATCAACAACAATAATTTCAAAGTTTTGGTAAGTTTGAGCAAGAACTGATTCAATGGCAGCAGCTATGTATTCCTCGACTTTGTAGGTTGGAATAATTACAGAAAACTTTTTCATTTTGAACACGAACCTTGTACAGTAGTTTGCATGATTCTTTCATCGAGCATATCTAAAATCCTAGTGTCCCGATCTATCTCAAACTTTCTCGCAAAGTAAATATCGTCTCTAATTAACTTTGGATAATAGTCAATGGTGAGAATAGCGGGATGCCCGTGGCGGCTGTTTTTCCAATCAATGTAGCGCATATTGCACGGGTAGAAGTTGAATAAGCCACTATTGATTAAGATAGTTTGGATAAAGGATTCATCAGGAAGGCGGGTTTTTTTGTAGTAGTCGATCAATTCAGGATGTTGCTGGGAAAATTCATGGATATATTGAACGCAATTTCTAGAAATGGTTTTAAAGTAAGAGCCACCGTAACATAAAAAATTCTCATTAAATGGGGTTAAAAGGGAGCGCACTCCAACAATCAATCCATAAGAAAAATCAATCCGGAGCCAAGGTTGAATATTATTAAGAAACAGTCGAAGAGGCTTGAGTAAACCTCGTTGCCATTTGGCTAACTCTATGCCTGACCACCAGTATTGATAGAAGTAACGGTCGCGTCCATCCTTCGCCCCCCACGTACATTTTTCTGAAAGCACATTAAAATAATCAAAAAAGCCATCATACGTAGTTTCTGCCAGGAATTTCTCAATTTCGGGAAGCGGTTGAGTAGGATAGTCTTGGCCTGTGATGTTAATTAGCCAGTCAAATTCAATTTTGTGGTTCAACAGCCAATCAATCGCTTCTAAATAAGCTTGAACTAAGGCAAAGTTACCTCTCCCCCCTATAGCACTCAGGACTTTAACATCTGGCAAATTTTCTAAAAGTTCTACCTCTAACTTACTGCCAGCGAAGTTATGACTCACCAGTACGAAAGAGTCAGGACTCGACTTTTTAATAATGTGAACTAGCCTATAGATTTGCTCTGGATTCTTGTAGGTTTGGATAAGGTAGGCAATCTTCATAATGCTCAATACATCCTGGTGTTGATAAGGTGTTTATAGAAAAGTTGATTTGTGGCTGTTTATGCTACTTATCGGGATTGATCTTGAAGAATGCGCCGTCTTTGGGAAGCTCCTGTCATCTTTAAAGCAAAGCTTTCCATCTGGCGGTAGAGTGGTTGTGGTAGCAGCCAAAGGGAATAAGCAGCCCCCAACGTTAAAAGTGTCCGGCGTGGCTCCTCAAGAATAATGCGCCAGTGGATAGATAAAGCTCGATGAGCCATTTCCACAGCAGTTGGAGCGGCTTTCAAACGTACTGCCCATCGGGCTAGCTTCCGTAACTCATAAGCTTTGGCACGATTTCCATGCTGAGCAATCAAATCTGGAGCATAGGAACGGGTTTTTTCTAGCACCTTCTCCAAATCTTCCAATTGCTTCAGAAAGTTTGTTGAAGCCCCTCCAGAATTGACTCGGTAGAGCGTTAAAGCTTCAGGAATACCTTCTGCTTGCAAATTGGTTTTCAAGGCAATGCGAAGCCAGCACTCGACATCTTCAAAATGTCGTAATTGCTCATCAAAGTAACAATTTTTTTCGTTATAATCTTGAAACTTAATTGCTTCAAAAACTTCTCGCCGAATCACTGGAACCGAACCATTTCCGATTGGGTTGCGACAGAGTATTAGGGGTGGGGTGATTTCTTTAAGCTTAGGCATTTGATAGATACCTAAGGGTTGTCCGGCTTCATCGATAAAAGCAGAACGGCTAAAACTTAGTCCAACATTAGGTGAGTTTTCCAGATGTTCAATATGTTTCTCTAACTTTTCTGGCAACCACAGATCGTCCCCATCTAAAAAAGCCAGATATTCTCCCTTCGCATGGCGAATTCCTGTATTACGAGCAGCGCATACTCCTTGATTTGGTTGGCGAATAACTGTAATTCTGGAGTCTGTAAATTGCTGACAAATTTCTACACTTCGGTCAGGAGAACCATCATCAATAATCAGCAGTTCAAAATTTTTATAGGTTTGCTCCAGAACAGATTGCACTGTAGAAGCTATATATTTTTCGACTCCGTAAACTGGAATAATGACAGAAACTTTTTTCATGTTTCAATCTAACCTAAAGTTTAATTACGGGTGTTCGCGAACTTTTGGAGGTGTATTTGAATAGCGATAAGGCTACAAGTTTATTGCTAGTAAAGAGAAATATTGCCTGTAGCGCTCCAACGACTCGTTTAAGCATTTTGTTAAAGGCATTATACAAAATCAATCTGTTTATGACTTAAATACTTAAATTTTTAGGAAAAACATAACGTGTAGCCCAAAATGTAAACAAAGGCAGGCAAATTACGTGAACCAGAAAAACAGATATAGCTACTCCAATAGCTCCCCAGTGAATTCCCATAAATAGTGCGCCAATAAACATACCAGTAAACACTATGTTCCAACGAAATTCTAAGTTAGGTTTACCAATAGCCACCAACAGCTTCGCAGATGTATCGGCAAAAGGTCTTGGAATTGCTGATAGGCAAATCACAATCAAAATTGGGATAGCCACCACCCATTTTTGCCCAAAAATAATAGGTACATAGAAAGGAGCTAAGCTAGACTGTAGAATAACTAAGGGGACAATAACAAAACTAATAACTTTGATGCTTTCCAAATAACGCTTCTTCAATTCAAACTTGTTTGAACGTGCTGCACATAAATGAGGATAGACAGAGGAACTAATAGCGTTAATAATACTTAAACTAACGCCTAACCCTCCATTGAAGCCAAAGAAATATATTCCTAATTCTTTAACTCCTAAAAAGCGCCCAACTATTAAATAATCTAAGCTATTTCTCAGTGTTTTTAGAAATTCAACACCGAGGATATTTTTACCGAAGCTAAGAAGCTCTTTCCAATACTTTGTTGTTATTCCCTTAGTTGGACGCCAGACATGGTTATGACGATAAATGAAAACTGCAATAGGAGAAGTTAAAAGTCCAGGCAGTACAAATGCCCACACACCCATACCTAAATAAGCAATTACAGCAGATGAAACATAACTAATAGAAGTCATAGTTAGATTATTAATTGCACAAATTTTTAATCTATTTTCTCTCTGAATAAGCGCACACTGTATAGCAGCTGTAGGCCAAAATAAATAACCTATTGCTCCGACACATATTGGTAAAATAAGCCGAGGCTCTTTATAAAACCAAGAAATAGGAAAAGCTAAAATACACTGGATTGCAAATAACGCGAAATAAATTAACCAGTTTAACCAATATGCTGAGTTACATAAGCCGTTTAAGTCTTCTTTATCAGTTTGAATAATCTGTGCATTAATGCCTACATTGGTGAACACCCGTGTAAAATCCCCAACCGTCAAAACAATTGCTCCCAAACCGTAATCGTAAGAAGTTAGATAGCGTGCTAAAACAACAATTACTCCTATACGCAAAATTCGAGGAACTAGCTCTGACATACCCATCCACCCAATATTGCGGATGAACGGGTTAGACAGCTTCTTTTTTAGCTTAGGAACAATGGCTAATATGGTTTGCATTTTGGTTCTAGTAATTCTTATCCAAGTAGTAAGTTCACAAGCACTTTTGATAAAAAGGCTTCGCTTAGAGGGTTTTAGGAAGATACGAAAGCTTTATCCTCCTTAGAGCCTTGAATAGGGGTAGCGCGAATTTTGCTAATAATTTGGAGCAGATAACTAGCAATTATAGGTGAGAGGACTCGAATCAATAGCAGCTTGATAGTTAAAGCTTGAGCGCTTTTGTCTAGCAAAATTCGTGGACGCAGGCTAATGGCTTTTTGCAATTTCTGAGCAGCCTGCTTAGCTCCGTCAGCATTTGAAATACGTGTCAAGCATAGGTGCGCCAAGAACTGATAGACATTAGCTATGCTCTGATTCTTGAGGGGTTGTAATTCCAGTGGAGCCTCTTGAAATGCTCTCTCAATTACAATTAAATGATATTTTTCCATCACCTCAACTTTGGATGACATTGCCCCTGAAGATTGTCGGTAAAAAATTTGTGGTTTAGGAACTACAACAAAATGCCAACGAGCAGCTAACCGTAGCCAGTATTCCCAGTCTTCACAAGATTTCAGAGTGGGGTCAAACTCTCCTACAGATGCGATCGCTTCCCTGCGGATCATAACATTGGAGCCGCTATCTATGAAATTTCCGAGTAACAAATCTCGATATACATTACCTTCAAAGACTACAGACCTACCTCCATGAAAATATTCCCCTTTGTCATCCATAAAGCGAGTCCAGCTATAAGCAACTCCAGCCTGGGGATGCTCTTGCAATGCTCGGAGCTGTAGATCTAACTTATCGCGTGTCCATAAGTCATCAGCATCGATAAATGTAATAAATTCTCCAGTAGCATGCGAAATACCGCGATTGCGAGCTACTGGTAGACCTCCATTACTATATGAAAACACTTTGAGACGAGGGTCTTGCACCGTGCCAATCAATTCTAAAGTCCCATCGCTAGAGCCATCATTAATTACAATCAGCTCAAAGTTACAATAAGTTTGTTGCAACACCGATTCAATAGTTTTTAGAATCGTGCGTTCAGCATTGTAAGCAGGAATAATAACAGATATGGCTGGCATGTTGTCTTTTGTTGATTTGAGGAGAAAAGAATAATTTTAGATGTCGAACTGGTAGTATATTTTAAGTTGGGTCAGCCGTTAGGGCTGCTGTATCTTCAATAACCCTCAGTATTACTTTTTCAACCCCGTCAACCATTCTGTCTACAGTGAATTCAGATAAAATATGTTCGCGACATCTCTTACCTAGCTGAGCATTTTTATCTCTCCAATTGATCATCTGGATCAAATTATGTGTTAAATCTTGTTCATCTCCGGCCTTAAACAGCCCACTTTGAAACTCTCCTGTCAATATCTCCGGAATGCCTCCAGTTCGACTTGCTACCACAGGAGTTCCACAAGCCATTGACTCAATAACCGTTCTTCCAAAGGGTTCAGACCATAGGCTGGGCACGACTGTTATATCGCTGACTTGATAAACAGACGTAGCATTATCTACATGACCAAGAAAGCTCACATACTTTTCTATACCCAAATTGCTTACTAGCTTTTCCAAGGATTTTTTGTATTCCTCACCTTGGACTACAGGTTTACCAGCAATTAATAGCCTAGCGCTAATACCACTTTTCAGCAGTAAGGCAAAGGCTTTAATCAGCGTTTCCAGCCCCTTTTCTTTATCTAACCTGCCGACATACGAAATTAATCTCATATCTTGGGGAATATTCCATTCTTTCCTGATTGCATAAAAATCCTTTGCAGGTTTGAATACTTTCGGGCTAACCCCGTTATGTACAACATCAATTTTTTCTTCTTTAAAGCCACTGCTAACCCAATCCAGCTTAGTTTGGTGGGAGACTGCAATAAACTGCTTTACGCCCTTAAGTCCAATGTTCCACTGCCATTCAACATATGTACTTGGGGGTTCAGGTGGAGGTATACGGAGATAACAAACAAAGGGAACATTTTTGGATAAAGCCAAAAGGCGACCAAAAAGACTATCTTGATACTGATTACTCAAAACAATACTATCTTTACTTGTATTAAGTATCCAAGTAGCCTTCCAAAGACCAGTTAGGAACCTAAAAATAAATAGTTTTTGATAAACTGTAAACCAGCTAAGCTTGATTACATGGACGCAAAAATTTTGATACTGCGCCACTAAGTCCCCTTCTATCGTATAAAGCAGGCTGATAATATGTCCACGCTGAGATAGCTCAGAGCAAAGACGTAACAGGCTTCGCTCCTGCCCGCCTCGGCGAGAAGAGGGTTCCTGCTCTAAAACAATAATGTGCATAAATTTGCATCTCCTTAGCTTATTTAATATCTGAAAGCGGTATTAGAGTTAGTACCGCCACTTGGAACAATTTAGAACTTTATAGTTGGGTGGCATAGGTTCCCGATAAAACAATCATTGTTTAACAACTCCTAATAGAACTTGCTCAATCCCTTCGACTAGTTTGTCTAAAGTAAATTTGGATAAAACATACTCGCGGCATCTGTCACCCAATTGCCGATCTTTATCTCGCCAATTGATAATTCGATTTAGAGTATCTGCCAAATTTCGTTCATCTCCAGCTTCAAACAGCCCACTTTGAAACTCTTTTGTCAATATCTCCGGAATACCCCCAGTTCGGCTAGCTACCACAGGAGTTCCACAAGTCATTGACTCAACAACCGTTCTTCCAAAGGGTTCAGACCATAGGCTAGGCAGGACTGTTATATCGCTGACTTGATAAACAGATGTAGTATTATCTACATGACCAAGAAAGCTCACATACTTCTCTATACCCAAATCGCTTACTAGCTTTTCTAAGGATTTTTGGTATTCCTCAGCCTCGCTTACAGGCTTTCCAGCAATCAATAGCTTAGGGTTAGCGCCACTTTTGACAATTGCAGCGAAGGCTTTGAGCAGAGTTTCCAGCCCCTTTTCTTTATCCAGCCTTCCTACATAGGAAATAACTCTAGTTCCTTCAGGAATATTCCATTCCTTTCTAGTTAGGGAAAAATCTTTTGATGGTTTGAATACTGCTGAATCAGCTCCGTTATATACAACGTCAATTCTCTCATCTTTAAAACCGCTGTTAATCCAATCTAACTTTGTCTTGTTTGAAACAGCGATAAACTTTTTTACGCGCTTCAGCGCCATAGTATGCGGACGCCCAAATCCCCCTGGTGGAGGTAGCTGGAGATAACAAACTTGGGGAATATTATTTAATAAGGATAATACAAATCCAAAAAAAATGTCTTGATAACGATTGCTGTAAACAACGCTATTTTTAGTAACCGCAACCCTAAAAATGTCTGCCAAGAAATTAAACGTATAATTTATATTATGCCGATCTAGCATAAAAGTTTTAACGTTAACTAACTGACTACAAAATTCTTGATAATGTTTAAGCAGATCCCCTTCTTTGAGATATAAAAGAGTGATACTATGCCCACGTTTAGAAAGACCGCGACAAATTTCTAGTAAGTTTAGCTCCTGTCCACCACGACGAGAAGATGGCTCATTCTCTAAAGCAATAATGTGCATATAATTCGGAAAGTTCTGATTCCTATAGAGCATATTCTTTTTCTTCTTGAGAAAAATGAAACCCCTGTAAATTTTCTTTAAAAGCAATTCCCATTAGCAACAATCCAGGCCAAAAGGTATAGGCAAGGATTTCCACACCTTCGGAGAAACCAAAAATAAATAAAACTAAGACTATACTTAACGCAGTCCTGGCAGTCTTGCTACCTTGGGATTTGATAAGTAAATCTATAAAGCTCCATACCAGAGGAACTCCAAAAGCACAGCAACCTACTAATCCTCTTACGAAAAGTAGAGTAATCCAAGTGTCATGAGAACCAATAGGCATATGTTCTACTATTTTAGGGCCAGGAAATTCTGATATTCCATGCCCCCAAATAGGCGCATCTTGCCAACGATGTATTTCTATCTCCTTTAATACCTTTCTAATTCTTGAAGACCCGGCGCGAGCATTGGTAAAATTATCTTTGGCAGTATTAAAAAATTCTATAAGCGCGGGAGCTAGGATGGCTACGAAGAAACTTGCTACTCCTAATGCAATTTGCATCAGGGGTTTGGCAAATATTCTTGACAATATCGAAGTTAATATTAGAACAGCAGGAAGGCATACAATACCACTTCGTGAAACTGAAACCCAAACCATAGCTACGGCACCAATCATGCCAACCCACCGCCATTTTAGGTTTGACTCTTCGCGTGCTAGAAAGAAATAGATATTGCCTGCTAATCCTAAAGCAGGGGGCCAGGGTGTAAACAATTGCATACGAAGTTCATTACTAGGAGCCAGAGGATCGTAACCACTTGCTCCGATTAATACCCAGTAATACGTTCTTCCACCTTTTGCTATAGCTTGCAATGGAGAAAGAAATAAAATTGCAAAATTAAATTGAACAAATAAATAGGTGATTGCAATTACAATTAGACTGTGAAGACAGATAATACAAGCGGCTCTATAAATTAATTCTTTTCGTATATTCAAACTACCTATCAAAGGAATTAAGGCGTATAGGGCCCAGCTTCTAGTAAAATCAACTAATGAGCTTATGAGTGTAAAATTTCCTATTTTATAGTCTATGTGACCAACAACCAAACCCACCAACATGACTATCATGGAAATAATCCATACCCATACCGCAGAGGGAATATAAATTTTCTCCTCCTCTGGAGTATCTTCTGTTTGATTCCAGAGTTTTTTACATAGGTATACAGCTAGGAAACTAGCAAGACCCCATACCCAGACCATCTGTGCGCCCATGAAGTAAAGCGCATAGGTTCCTATCATTGAATACCAAACCAATTTTTCCTCAAAATTTTGAGGTTTCATAAGTAAAATTCCATAACAACGACTATCGCCTACCAAGACATTTTGCATTAAATAGATTTACAACTAAGTAGGTTTGGATTGTACAGATATGGCTTTGTTTTTAGACATCTGATTCTTGTTTTTGTACAGCCCTAGCGTTACTAATCCGGTGGTTAAGAATAGGGAGCCTAAACCTGCACCCAAGAAAGCAAATTTCTTTTTGGGTGAAGAGGGGGAAGCAGGTAAGGTCGGCTCTACTAGCATTTGAATGACAGGATAAGATCCTAAAGCATTAGATTTGCTAATATCCAAGTTGGTAATAGTTGAAGAGAACACTGCTTCTGCAACATTTAAGTCCCGCTTAAGAGCTTCTAAGGTGATTTCCTTTTGAGCTAAAGCTTTATGGCGATTTTCTAGCTGTGTGATTTGTCTGTCTATCTCCTGAGCTTGCGCTTGTAATCCTTTTTGCTCTGTTTGAACAACTACCAAATCTTGAAAAAGCTTCTCCCTAGCGCCACCAGATGTATTGCTATCAAGATTGAGTTGTGCGAGAGTATCTTCAGCTATGGGTCGTCCCAAAATAGCCTGACCTCGTTGTGTTAGGGCAACTTTTGCTGCGTCTCGTCTGGCTCGTTCTCTAACTACTGTAGGATTGGCTGGCAAAAACTTTGATTCTAAAACAACGAGGGCAGAATTGGCTTCATTATAGGTTTGCAGATATTGCTGAAATAGCTGATCCGATTGGAGGGCAAAGGCATCAGCCGCTTGCTGAGAGGATAAATTTAAATTCGTGGATAGTTGTTGCAGACGAGCGTTAGCTTGCTGCTGTTGAGAGATAACCTCAGCTCGGTTCTTGCGAAGCTCTTCAATATTAGTTGAAAGACTTGTTACTTGCTCATTACCGCTCAATCCCGAACGAGCTTTGTAGGTAGAAAGTTTAGCCTGAGCAGCTTCTAACTTTTTCTGAGAACCAATCAGTGATTCTTGCAAACCTGCATCTCGTTGAGCAATTTCTTGACGTCTGAGCTGGGCAAGTCTTTCTTGAAAGGCTTGGTAAATAGCTAGGTTTTTCTTTTTAGCGTCTTCTGGAGTATCACCCTTAAACTCAAAGGTTATGAGAGTAGTGTTTTGCACTAACTTGATCCGCGGGCTGCCAAAGTCTTCCAAAAGCATATTCAGCTTTTTAGCTGCTGCCTTCATTACAAGCTCACTGGAAATAATAACCTTGTAAACTTCTCTTGGATCTTGGATAGCACTATTTGCGTAGGGAGAGTAGTTTTCATAGGAAGCAGAACCCACGTTTGGCAAGGTAACTCTCGCATCTGACCCGGCTCCAGGTAAAGTAAGAATCATCTCACTAGCATACTTGGGCTGGGCAATCTTCAAGTAAAATAAAACGGCTGCCCAAAGAGCTACATTGGTTGCTAAACCGACGATACCTAAGACTAAGTAATATCTCCAAGCGCCTTTGCGTACTGCTGATTGAGGTACTGTTGTCTTGGAAGGGGCTGGGGATTTGGAGATGGTTAAAGAACCGTTTTTCTCAAAATCCTCATTTGTCGGGAAAAGGGAGCGTTTCATATGTCTTAGGCTTAGAAGTTACTTAGAAGTTACGCTATTGTTATCCAGATTATTTGGCCTTGTAATTACTGATTTTAAAATCAAGAAGGCAAGGCAAATTGCAGCTTATAGAACACTTTATCGGTTTGATATGTAAATTTTGGTGCCGCTGATTGTTGTAGTTAGGCATACCGACAAAGTTGAGCGTCAAGGTCAAATTTAACGGACAACGCTTTAAAGTACGACAGTAGCAGGTCTATATCGGCAATGAGTTGCCATTGGTAAAGGCAAATATTCTTAGAAAGATTATACCAGGTAGAATGTTTTTTGCCATTGGGCGATCGCAAACTTTGCCGCATCTTATCTTTTGAACCTTAACTTCGCCTGCTTGCTCGAATTAGCGCCTTTTTCAAGAAAAAACTATTTGGGAAAAGCTTACCTTTGTGTTGGCTCTAGGAGCTTGTTTGCTTGGGCGGATTGACTATTTACATCCTTTTGGTAATTACCGTACTTTTGCTCACTCAGTCTAATATAGCAAACTGATCTGTCTATCAGTCTTGAGGATGATTAAATTAATTTTCAATTCTGAGAAAGGTCAGCCGTTTATTCAAGTTATAGTTTTTACTTGTCGGACATAACTCAGACAGGGGAAGGGTTTCAGCGCGAAGAAGTTCTATTTTAGAGGCCGATATTTTGATGTAGCGTGTGGCAATAGATGGCCAAATATATAAGTAGAGTATTGGCGTACAAGCGATCGCGCAAAAAAAAGATTCACAAAAAATTTGTACAATTAGCGGGCAACTTTACCGAAAATTTATAAAACATAAGTGTTTTTGTGAATAGTATAAACACTTGCTTTTTAATAGCGATCGCTTTAGCGTAAATTCGTGACAGCCAAGACAGCAATAATAACAAAAAGCGATCGCCTTTTTGAAGCGATCGCATACCAGCCAATATTCCACTATAGCCTTTAACTATTCGGTCGTTGTAGGATTGTCTCCGCAACGCGCCGCTTGGCTTTGGGGTCGATGCCAATCAGACGCACGTACTTCCCAGTATGTTCAGCCAAGCATTCTTCTAAAGCAGCGATCGCATCCGTCGCCTGAGTAGCCTGGATTGGGGCGCAACTTTGCCAAGATTGGGTAGAAAAGCGCCGCTTATCCGCATATTCTGCACCAATGCGATATCCTTGTGCGAGTATCTGGCGTACCTGCTGCTGACTATCTGAACTTAGTTTGGTACTTTGTTGAGCGTTGCTGGTGTGACCATTACCCAAATTAGGCTCATGAAAGTGCGTTGGTTCGTTCGCTAACTCATTACGGACGACTGTCTTCCGGTTTTCTTTGGGTAGAGTTGTCACCTTATTAGCATCTACAACCTCTTTATTAACCGGATTAGGCGATCGCCGCCCGGTATTGTACTCTTCTACCAAGCGCGTATTCTGCACTCGCTGCTGTTCGTTAACCATCACGTTGCCAAATTCGATTAAACGAGACAGGCGGAAATCCGGCTTTATAAACGTTGGTGGCCCCTCAACGCTGTTCACCACTCTAGAGGAAACGCGGCTAATCCCTGTTTGGTGAATGAACTGGCGAATTTGTTCGTCGTAAATGCGCGATCGCACTGCACTAAAAAAGTCAATCGCTTGATTGGGGAAGCTATCTACTAACTGTTCTATCTCACTACGAGACAATCCATCTTTCTCAAAAATCCCGGCGATGATACCAATCTTGTCGTCTCGGTCGGGTTCCCAGTAGAATTTGTCCATCCTACCATCCCGAATCAACGGCGCGTATAGCGTAGATAAGTCATTGCCTGTGACAATTATGGGTACGCGGTGCAGGGGTGTTGAGTCATAACTCCCTGGAAGTTGCACATCTGTAGGGTTATCGGCAATATTCATCAACGTGCCATTCACCAACTGCGTATTCACAGTATATTGGGTGCCTTGGTCGAAGCGTCCCGCCCCGGCATCAAGATCGTTGATCATCAGCACGCACATTTTACCGCGCACTTTGATGAATTCTGCTGCTTCCCGATAGCGCAAGCGAATTAAACGTCCGGGATCTCCAGCATCAGGACTTTCCAATTCTCCAGCTGACATATGGACAGCATCGATGCCCATCTGCTCGAATACTAACTCGCATTGAAAGGATTTGCCTTCTCCCTTGCGTCCATGAATTCCCAGAATTAGAGGAACTCGTACTCCAGGGAGGTCAAGATAATTTTTGGTGATGTGAACCGCAAGTTTATCTAAAAAGCGGGGAGAAATGTAGTATGTCATCGGTCTGTTGTTGGCGATCGCGCAAGATGCTTATTGTTAAGATTTTATTACAAAAGCTCCTTTATAAACGCGCGATCGCTTTTAAATTTGAACAATTCGAGTTAATGGAACTAAGGCATTGAAATGGCGGGAAGATGCCGTACAAGAAGAACGGCGAGAGATGGCGGAGAACCTGCTCATCGTTCGATGTGGTTCCCTGGATGAGGAACTAAGTAGCGCGATCGCACTAATGTTACAGTTCCCCACAGAAGAATTGACTCGTCTGTTGCTAACTCTTTCTCGCGAGGAGTTATTGGAACGGTTTGGCGGAAGTTCTAATTAGTGCGTGAATGCGATCGCGTTTATTGAACCGCATTAGCGTTAGCCCTTTAGCCATGCGCGTTAGCCCTTTAGACACTAAGGACGCGAAGGAAGAAGGGTAAAGGCTAAGACTTAAAATACTCAAAATAGATAGTTGAGTCACACTCTAATCTATCAAATCGTCCGATGGGAAGGCTTTTAATTTCTTCCCACTCTTTATGTATTTTATTGCGGTTACGAACAATTATTTCTGGTATTTTATCTCTAGTAATTGCCTGAGTTATCTTTACGCTTTCCTTAAGAAAAAGCATCCATTGAGGCAGATTAATTGCTAAAGGATTACCAGAGTAAGTGAATACTTTCATAGCGTTTCCGCTTGCTGCTATGGCATGAGCTAGAAATAACATTTTGTGAAGCTTGAGATTAGACTTAATTTAATACAGTTCTTTACTTGACACAGAAGAATGCAGAAGATATTGAAGTTCTTCTGCATTATCTAAAGATGAAAGGTAGTGATAGCCCCGCACTATAATCTCGATTACAGCAATAGGAATAGACATTGTAGCAAAGTGTCTGAGGTCATAACCATTTAGATACATCCATCTAGATATATCTGCAATAGTCAGATTGCTTGAACCAAAGGAACCAAATTGCATTAGTTGAAGAAATGCCCACCCAGGTATAGGAACTCCCATCTTAGTACACATATCTGAAACAATATGCCCTAACCAGATTAAAGGAGCAAAAACTTTGTCTGTTGATGAGACATCAAAGGTCTTCAAGATTTGGATATTTCCATCAATATCAAAAGCAGTCATTGACCCATTGAAGATATCTAGTGTCCCAAATATAAGACCAAATAATGGATCGTGACCAAGGCTCAACAATCGATGTGTTTTAGGGTTAAACCCTGCAATGTTGGAGTTAATAATTTGATCGTAAGGAACTTTACAAACTTCCTCACACCACTTTAAAAAAGGATTTAGTTTGCCCCCATTTTCAACCCCAAGTGTTCTCAGCCAGCCAGTAAAGTTACTTCCTCCTTGCTGATACTTTCCCAAGTAGCTAATATCTTTAGGAATCTTTACTACTAAAAAATCAAGAACAGAAGCGACTAATCCGGCAATACCAACTATTCCATAATCTAAACCCGACAAGTGAGGAAGAGTATCCGGGTTTCTAAAAACCTCTTCTTTGACTCTAGCCTCAATAAGAGGATTATTGCTGAGGAAAAAATCGTCATCCCATTTTAACTTACTTGGTTGAGGAAATAGTCCAGAATCCGCCTCTAATGTGTTTTCTAAAGAGACTCCTGTATCCTTAGCTAAATTGAGTAGCTCATAGTGTAGCTGTCTTAATCTGTCTGAGCCTTGCTCCTGCTCTTTACAAATTTTTTCAGAGCTTAAACAAATTTCTTTAATTCTGTGAGATGATTCTGATAGTTCCTCATTCCAAGCGGGTAATTGAGACATATTAGTCACCTCATTGATTAGATAAATCTTGATTTCTCTTCAAAGCGTTCCTTAAAAACTCAATTGACTTCTCAAGATTTTCTATTTCTTTCTTATTTTTATCGTGGTTACGAGACAACTCATTTAACTTATCTTCAAGAGAGCGAATTGCTTGCCTCTGCTCTTTAATAATTTCTTGGGCTAAACGGATGTCTTTTTGAATGTAAACAATCTCCTTCATAATAACTTCTAGTTTAGCTGCTTGTGTTAGAGCCATATCTGGGGATTGAGCAAATAAATTACCGACTCCAACACCAGCGCCAGCGCCAAGAATTGCACCACCAGCAACAATTACTGCAAAACCGCCAGCCATCCCAAAGCCTCCTGCTGCGATCGCGCCTCCCCCAAGAGCAGCTAAAACGGCTGATACTGCTGCTGCTCCAGATAAACCTGGTGCTAGAATCGGTGCGAGTAAAGCAGCTATAGCAGGAGTGAAAAATGCTGCTACTACCACCAGTAGCACTGCTCCAACTACGCCTAATATCCAAGGATTGAAACCTCCTTTAATGCCTTCAATTGCTTCCTTGTAGTTAGACTGAAATCGTTCAACAACGTCTGGGTCTATATCTAGTGTTTTAGCGAAAAATCTTAGCTTTTTTTAAAGCTTTTCTTCATCATAAATTCTCAAGTCTTTGAATACTTCACTGTTATCACCAAGCGAATAATAAGGTTTAAAAAGTGTTAACTCTAATAAAACAAGATATAAATTTAATTTATTGGCTTCCAGAACTGTAAGTTCTTTGACTGATTTTTTAAGCGGCTCAAAATCTGTAAGTAAGTGAAAGGAAATATTAGTAACGGTATCTTTATCAATTTGGCTCTTTAGAAAAAGTTCTGTTGAATCTTTCCACTTAGATAACCATTTGCGCTTAAGTGATTTTTTATCAAGATTGGTTTCATACTCAATATCAGCTAGTACCAAGTGGTACTGATAGCTAAACATGATTCTAGTTTCTTCGAGAGTTAAACCAAATTCTTTCATGGTTTGCCTTCCTAGAGAATAATTACGATAGCCCGTCAGTATGAGATAAGCTAAATTAAGTACAGTCTAAACAAACACATGAAGGCGGAGAAGGGTAATTATACTGAAACGAGAAAGATAAATTGCACCCTATTTTTTAGCTGTAACATTGGAAAAGGCGCGATCGCACTTTTATAATCACTCCAAGGCGATCGCGTCTTCGCTCCACAACCTAAAAATAATAATATTGGGATGCGATCGCTCTCATCTTCTGATCAATAAAAAGAGCGATCGCATCTATTTTTTCCGGTTTAAATAAGGGATATCGCCCCTATTATTTAACTCAATTCATCTGGATCAATACCCAACTCGCGCAGTTTTGCTGCTAGCAGTTCCGCTTTAGCTTGGGCGGCGGCGGCTTCAGCTTGGGCGGCTGCAAAAGAAGCGATCGCATCCTCTTCTGGAGTTAGAATCATCTCGCCGGACTGTGTAAACCAGCGCAACCAAACGCGGTTGATGCGTTCGTAACTACCTTCCCACAAACCTAAACTTAGTCCTAGTTCTGGAACCGAAAAGCGATCGCTTTCTGGGGTCATGGATTCGTAGTGACCCCCAACTAGATGAAAAGCTTGAACTTCATTCGTGTAGCGACTGAAAACAAAGTAATAAGGAACGCGCAGAATTTGTTCGTAAACTCGCCATTTAGTCGGCGGTTTTCCTGTTTGGGATGTCCTACCCAAGTCTTCATCTTCCGTACCGGGGACAATAATTCAACTACGACAAACGGACTGACTTGTTCTTGCCACATAACGTAACTCATCCGCAAGTCGCGACCTTCGTAGAGTCGAGAAACTCCCACAACTGCAAACCAGTCAGGACGTTTGTACCAGTTGGGATGATGCCAGTCATAGTATAGGTTTAGGTCAGCACCAACAAAAACCTCCTCCGGATTGTAGTTAGACGGCTGGAAGGTTTGGCGCAGCATCGGGGGCTGAAATTCGTGATATTCGTCAGGTAGACCAGGTTCCTCTGGGTCTTCGCTTGGCAGATCGTACATCGTCGGCAAAGTTTGCCGGGGTGAAAGAGGCGGATCGGATTGAGCTATTGAGCGAGGAAAGCTAGTCACGGCTGATATCTGGCGCTACGGATACTTTACAGGATATCAACTGTTGGAAGTGAGGGCGATCGCAATACGGTTTCTTATAGAAAACGCCGTAAAACCCACGTCTTTCAAGCGTGGGATATAAGGCGAAGAGCGCGCAGGGACGGAGCTGACCAATAAATATTCCAACGAAGCCACAAAACTCGCATTAGGAATGTTATGTGGATGGACTAATATAAAAGGCATGGTAGCAAGATCGAACCATGATTGTTTACGAGTTCAAGGTTAAAGGGAAAGAAGCTCAGTATCGAGGGATAGATGAGGCGATTCGTACTAGCCAATTCATCCAAAACAAGTGCTTGCGCCAATACGACCTGAATAAATACTGTGCCGTCCTCGCAGCCCAATTCCCTTTTGCCGAAGAACTTAACTCAATGGCTCGACAGTCTGCGGCAGAACGAACTTGGAGTGCGATTGCTCGGTTTTTCGACAACTGCAAGAAGAAGGTTTTGGGTAAAAAAGGCTTCCCGAAGTTCAAAAAGAATTGTCGCTCAGTTGAATACAAAACTAGCGGCTGGAAACTTTCTCCCAATCGAAAAGCTATCACTTTCCGAGATGGGAAGAACATAGGAACCCTGAAGCTTAAAGGAACCTATGACCTTAACTACTATGACATTAAGCTTCTTAAGCGAGTTCGATTAGTCCGTAGGGCTGATGGATACTACGCTCAGTTTGCAATTGATGTCAAAGTTAGGGTTGAAACCAAACCAACCGGAAAAATGGTAGGGCTGGATTTAGGGTTAAAGTTCTTCATTGCCGATAACGAAGGGAATACAGAACCTTGCCCTCAGTTCTACAGGAAATCAGAGAAACAATTAAACCGGGGAAATCGCCAGAAGTCCAAGAAGTTCAAGCGTGGTGCCAAACCGCAGTCCAAAAACTACCACAAGGCGAGAAACCGATATGCTCGGAAACATTTAAGAGTAAGTAGGCAGCGAAAAGAGTATTGCAAGCGAGTCGCATACTCCGTTATCCAATCTAACGATTTGGTAGCCTATGAAGAGTTGAACGTAAAAGGGCTGGTTAAAAATCGGCGTCTGGCTAAATCTATCAGTGATGCAGGATGGTCAACATTCCGCCAGTGGCTAGAGTATTTTGGCTTTAAATATGGGAAGGTTACTATTGCAGTACCTCCTCACAATACAAGTCAAAATTGTTCTAGCTGTGGCAAGAAAGTGAAGAAATCCCTATCAACAAGAACCCATGTGTTTCCACATTGTGGATTCATTGAAGATAGGGACGTGAATGCTGCCATCAATATCCTGAAACTAGCACTCAGTACGGCAGGGCATGCCGGAACTTACGCTTGGGGAGATTTGCCCTCTTGGGCGATTGGAGCAATCCTGTCGTTTAACGGCGAGTCCGCGAACCAAGAATCCCACTCCCTATCTTCGGTGGGAGTGTCAAAAGATAATGCAGCCTACCCAACGCATTTGTAGAGACGTTCTATCTTCACATCTCTAGGACTTACGCACTGGAAGGAAATCAATTTCCTAGCCCAAAGCCCAAGTCAGTTTCAACTAACTAAAAAAGCTCAAACCAACCCATTTCAATGGGTTTGAACTTTGAGCCGGAACTTTAGTTCACGGCAAGTGCGTAAGTCCTGATTTCTACAAAAGTCAATTCCCACAAACACCCAAAACCCTTATATGGAAGCGCACTCCCCAATTTCCAACAAAAAGGAGAGGTAAACTTCTCTACCTCTCCTTTTTGAATAATTTACGATCGCATTGCAAAAGCAAAAATCTAAAATGATTTTTTGCCTTTTACATGATTACCGTATTAATAGCCTCTTTGGTTGGGCTTGGAAACGATGAAGCTGAGAACTTGGCACTGCTTCACGTTATCAAAACCTACGACACGGATGTAGCCGGCGGAATACTCAGAACGGCAAGCTTTTACTTCGTTGAGAACTTCTTGTGTGGAGCCTGCATTGAACAGAGGCAGTTTCCACAGCGTCCAGTAGTGCTGTTCTGGGTTAGACTCTTCGCTGAATTCTACGGCTGGGATATACCCTTGGTCGAGAATGTATTGAACTTGTCTGCTAATTTGGGCATCGCTGAGCGGTGGCAAGTAGGAGAGGGTTTCGTAACGACGCTCTTTAGGTAAAGTTCTCATGGTTGGTGTGAATAGTTTCCTTGTGTGTATGTCTGCTGAAAGTTCTGTCAGCTAACAATCGAGGTTATCCAGGCTCGCCTGGTGCATCGGTTTGCGGTTCGGGCTGGGAACTGGGGTCAGGTAAATTGAATTGCGTAATTCGCTCCAAATGCTGACGCCGATATCCCACATTGGACTGCTGAATGCCAGCACGAACCATCTCAGGCAAAAAGTCTGCTACTTCCTCTGCAAGATGCTGACGCACGGTCAGAATCCGCAATGCGATGTCTGGTTTCTCCCGGAGTAATTCCAGTAGGTAAGCTTCTCCATCTTGGATTTTGCCCGTTGAGGAAAAGTTACTCAGCCAGATTGCCGAAGGAGGATTTGTCTCGCTCAACTGAGCGACAGTAATTTTTACTGCTTGATAAGTCAAGTAGCTAATCAGCGTCTTAGCAGTGTCTTTGGCAACTTGTTTGAGATCCATTTTTGACCCCAGCCACAGCAATTTTAGATTTTAGATTTTAGATTTTAGATTCTATTAGGTTAATCCAAAATCAGGCGATCTTTTGGGAAGAATCAATCTCCCCAAAAATCGCTTCAAAATCCGTAATCCAAAATTGATTACAGAGTGTCCATTGCCTCGAACTCGAACTTGATTTCCTTCCAAAGTTCGCAAGCAACAGCCAACTCAGGACTCCACTTGCAAGCTTCGCGGATCACGTCGCCGCCTTCGCGCATCAGGTTGCGTCCTTCGTTACGAGCTTGGACACAAGCTTCCAAGGCAACACGGTTGGCAGTAGCGCCAGGAGCATTACCCCAAGGGTGTCCCAAGGTGCCGCCGCCGAATTGCAGGCAGGAATCATCGCCGAAGATTTCAACCAACGCAGGCATATGCCATACGTGGATACCACCGGAAGCTACGGGCATCACACCAGGCATAGAAGCCCAGTCTTGAGTGAAGAAGATACCCCGTGCGCGGTCTTGTTCGATGTGGTCTTCGCGCATCAAGTCTACGAAGCCCATCGTGATGCCTTTTTCGCCTTCCAGTTTACCGACGACGGTACCGGAGTGGAGGTGGTCGCCACCAGACATCCGCAAGCACTTAGCCAATACGCGGAAGTGGATACCGTGGTTCTTCTGACGGTCGATCACGGCGTGCATGGCGCGGTGAATGTGCAGCAGAATACCGTTACGGCGGCACCATTTGGCGAGGGTGGTGTTAGCGGTGAAGCCACCCGTCAGGTAGTCGTGCATGATGATCGGTGTGCCGATTTCCTTAGCGAATTCAGCCCGCTCCATCATTTCTTCGCAGGTGGGAGCAGTCACGTTTAAGTAGTGACCTTTGATTTCACCTGTTTCAGCTTGAGCTTTTTCGATGGCTTCTTGTACGAACAGGAAGCGATCGCGCCAGCGCATGAAAGGCTGGGAGTTAATGTTTTCGTCGTCTTTGGTGAAGTCCAAACCACCGCGCAGGACTTCATAGACAGCACGACCGTAGTTCTTAGCTGATAAACCGAGCTTCGGCTTAATCGTACAACCCAGCAAAGGACGACCGTACTTGTTCAGTTTGTCGCGCTCAACGGTAATCCCGTGAGGAGGGCCTTGGAAGGTTTTCAGGTACGCAACAGGAATTCTTAAGTCTTCCAAGCGCAGCGCACGTAAGGCTTTGAAACCAAACACGTTGCCCACCAGAGAGGTCAACAAGTTGGTAACAGAACCTTCTTCAAACAAATCCAGGGGATAAGCAATATAGCAAATATATTGGTTGTCTTCGCCTGGTACTGGTTCGATGTCGTAGCAACGACCTTTGTATCTATCCAGGTCTGTCAGCAGGTCTGTCCATACTGTTGTCCAGGTACCTGTGGAAGATTCAGCAGCAACAGCAGCTCCAGCTTCTTCTGGAGGAACACCAGGCTGAGGCGTAACCCGGAAAGCCGCCAAGACATCAGTATCTTTGGGGGTATAGTCTGGGGTGTAATAGGTGAGTTTGTAATCTTGAACTCCGGCCTTATACCCAGTCTTCGTCTGAGTTTTTGTTTGAGAGTAAGCCATGTCTTCCTTCCTGAGGGAATTCTGAAGGTAGTTACGGGTTTTGAGCGCTCCCGTACATCTTTCTTTATTGTTTTTTAACTATACCAGTAAGGTAATAAGTTGAAATTCCAATCTTTTTCTGACTTCCATAACTTTTATTTATTAAAACAAATCGTAATATTTTTTTACACAGAAATCCTTGACATATTGGCTCAATTAATAATTCCAATATTTTTTTGTGGAACAAGCGATCGCGCACCAAATGTTGTATATTAATAAACTTTCTTTAAAATAACGATCCTCAAAAGAGCCGAAGCATAGACACTTATTGGAACTAAGGCAAGCATTGTGTAGCTGAGGCAAGATTAAATAGAGTAGGTTCAATCCTGTATACCAGCCAAATGAAGAGAGGCGCGATCGCAATGGCATTTTTGAGTAGGCGTATTGGTTTGTTTATCAGTGCCACACTGCTTTCTGTGAGCCTGCCACTGTGGGGAATCATCCAATCACAGCACACCAATAATAGCCGCGTACTGGCTCAACAACCCGTCGAGATAGACCGGGGAGACGACCTCCGCACCTATCCACCATCATCAGCACCACCTGGACGCAGACCCTTGCCTCCGGAACGCCGACGACAAGAGGCAACTCCTTTGCCTGCCGATTTTCGCATCACTGCCTTGCAGCCTGGGTATACTGGCAGTCTCTGGGTTGGTTCCTGGCAGAGTTTAACGCGGATTAATCCCAGCACTGGCAACATATTGGCGCGAATTAGTCTGCCCAACTACACCATCGGCGCGATCGCCCAAGACCGAGTAGGACGAGTTTGGGTAGGAACCTATGAAGGGCTGGTACGGGTAGACCCTCGTAGTAATGAAGTGACAGCGCAAAATTTCACCCTACCTTCTAATCGAGTATTGTCACTGTTAATTGACCGTCGAGGCTATTTGTGGGTAGGAAGCGATCGCGGTCTTGCCATGATCAGTCCCGACCAGGGATTACTGATGACAACGGTACAAAAGCTACCCGGAGTGTCTGCTAACGCCCTCACCCTAGATCGAGAAGGTCATCTGTGGGTAGGAACACTTGAAGGGTTAGTGCGAATAAATACCGCCAACGCCTTTATCCTCAAGCGGGTGAAAGATATCCCAGGCACCACAGTACAAGCCCTCACCCTAGATTCCGACGGGAAGATTTGGGCAGGAACACCCAACAGTTTGTTAGTCATTGACCCCAAAACAGGTGATGTGTTGCGTTCTGTAACTCCATTGCGGGGACGCAACGTTACCTCTGTGCGCTTTGCACAAGATCGCAGTGTTTGGGTAGGTACAGAGAACGGTCTGCTGAGATTGAATCCCACTACTGGCGCTGTCTTGGATCAAGTTGCCAACCTCCCTTCTAGCCGGATTCTTTCCCTAGCAGCTGATGTCAGTAATAAGTTGTGGGTAGGAACCAGCGAAGGACTGGCTTGGATCAGCTTGACAACCGGGCGCGTCACACCACATTTAGCCTTTGTTCGTGGCGAGGACAACGAGCAAGTGTTCACTCCGTAGCTATACGGAATAATTCAGCAGGAAGTTGAAGTTTAATACCGATGACTTCTAGTTAATTAAGCTTGACACTTCCATGCTGAAAAAACTTGCCAAAACAATTGCCAGTGTTGCTATTGCTGCTGGTGCTGTATCTACTATCGGTCAAAGCGCGATCGCACAGGCTACCAATCCCGGAGACATTGCAATTAATACCATCCGCATCGAAAGCACCCTTGATGCCAGTGCTAGAGTGCGCCAGGGTTATTTTGAAGTTCCTAACCGAAATACTACCGTTTCTGCCTTCGGTGGTCGGATGCGCTTGTATGATGCTCACATGGCGCGGATGATTGCCTTGAGTCATCAATTCTACTGTCAGCAACCCTACTCTAGTGGAATTGGAAAGGTAATGGTGTGGGGCTACCGCGCCAACAACGGTTGAATCAACATGGGTACTTTTAATATGCCCTGCACGTTGGTAGAGCAGACAGTGAGCGCCTATGGTCTTGGTAGATCAGTACCAATGGAAGTAGAGCTTCCGGACGGATCTTTGACATTCTCCCCGACCAAACATACGTTATGGTCGGGGATTCCCCAGGATTGCTCCAAGGGTTTCCTGCCTCAATGGGTGCCAACTAGACCGAGTGACCTCAGCCCCCGCCGCATCCCCTCCGCAGGCAATTTGCTCTACGACTTGCCCAGCCGCAGCGATACCGCGCTCTCTAATTACTTGTGCTGAAGCTACGTCCCGGTCAGTGATGTATCCGCATTCCGGGCAGCGATGAATCCTAACGCTTAAGTCTTTTCTGACTTGGGCGTGACATCGGGGACACTCTTGCGAAGTTCCGTTCGGATTGACTTTGGCAAAATGCGTCCCTCTCTTCCAGCACGTCCAGCTCAAGATGTTGAGAAATTGCCCGAAGCCAGCATCAAGGGTATGCTTGCACAACATCCCCCTGGACATGGCTTTCAAGTTCAAGTCCTCAGCAATTATTGTCTGAGCTTGGTCGCATAAGTAATGACTTGTCTTAAAGTGAAAGTCTTTACGGGTATCTGAGATTTTCTGGTGAACTCGCGCAATTTTTTGGTTTAACTTGCGGCGATTCTTCGACCCCTTCTTCTTATTCCTCAGTCTGCGTTGGAGCAATTTCAGCTTCCGGTGCAATGAGTTAAAGAATTTGGGACGAGCTACAAGCTTTCCATCCGATGTAGCGAGAAACTTCTCTAATCCAAGGTCAATGCCAATGACATGACCGTGGAAGTTAGGCTCTGGAATATTTACGTCTAGCTGTAATGACAGGATGACGAAATACCCAGAGGGTCTGCGTACTATCCGAGCCTGTTTCAACTCAAAAGAGTCTGGGATGGGGCGAGACATTCTCATCCTTACCCATCCGAGTTGAGGCAGCTTAACTGCATCCTTCCTCAAGGGATTCTTGAGCATCTGAGGGTACACGTAGCTACGCATCCGAGCGTAGTTCTTGAACCGAGGAAACCCAAATCCTCTTTCCCTCATATCTTCAAAAGCTCTATCCAAAGTTCTCAAAACCTGTTGCAGAACTTGAGCGTTAATCTCTTTAAGTCCTGAATTGGCCTTTTTGGCTTCTGTAAGAGCTTTTGCTTGTTTGTGGTAGTTCGGGTAAGGTGCGTCTGCTGGAATGATGTACTCAGATATTAACGAGCAAGCGTTAACCTCGCACTTGCGAGATCCAACCCAGTCCTTGCGTTCCCTTAACGCAAAGTTCCAAACCTTGCGGCAGACATCAAGCGTTTGCTCAATGGTCGCCACTTGCTCTGGAGTGGGGACTAGCTTGTACTCGTAGGAAAGGGTGAACACGCTTACACGGATACTATATTTGTGTAGATATTTTATCGTAAAACAGAAAAGGAATATACATCGAGTACATTCCTTTTCTTTGAGGGGTCCATGTACCTACACCCAAGCCGATAAGCTATGGGTGTAGGTACATGGACCCCTCAAACTCCCCCGTTAAGATAGTTTTTAGTTAGTAGTTAAGTAGGGCGGGTCATACCCACCCTATTATTAGCTAACAACATCAAACCTCAAGACGCTATAAATCGCGTCTAGAACAAAACTCCTAACTTGTTTATGGCAATCACCACCCAGCAATTAATCCAGTGGAAACAGCAACAGCGTCCAATTGTGACGCTGACAGCTTGGGATTATGCGATCGCGCAACTATTAGACGCAGCTGAGGTGGATATCATCCTAGTGGGAGATTCGCTAGGGATGGTGGCGCTAGGATATGAAACAACGCTCCCATTAACGCTGGATGAGATGATACACCATGCCTCAGCGGTGTGTCGTGGTGTCAACCGGGCGTTAGTAATGTGCGATTTACCGTTTTTGACTTATCAAGAAAGTTCCCAACAAGCGATTCACTCGGCGGGAAGAATTTTGAAGGAAACGGGCGCTCAAGCGGTGAAAATGGAGGGAGGATATCCGGCAATGGTAGAAACTATTGCTAGAGTCGTGCAAGCTGGGATTCCGGTGATGGGTCATGTAGGTTTAACGCCGCAATCGGTACATCAGCTAGGCTACCGACAACAGGGGAAAACACCAGAAGCAGGAGAAAGAATTTTACTTGAAGCGATCGCTCTTGAACAAGCTGGTGCCTTTGCCGTTTTGTTGGAACATATCCCCGCCCAGTTAGCGTTGCAGATTACTCAAAAGTTGTCGATTCCCACCATTGGGATTGGTGCTGGTGTTCACTGCGATGGACAGGTACTCGTCACCGCCGATTTATTAGGATTTTCCTCTCGACAGCCGCCTTTTGCCAAATCTTACGCCAATCTGCGAGAAACAATTACCCAGGCAGTACAGGATTTTAGCGGCGAAGTGCGATCGCGTCAATTTCCATCGCAGCAACCTTAAACGTAGAGTTACGCAAAGTTTTATTTTGCGTAACTCTAGGCTATCCTTGGCGTTCTTTGCGTTTAAAAATGAATTTGGATCATAATAGCGGGTCAAGAGGCTCGCAAAAATTGTTCGCACCAAGCTGAGCCACATACATCAAAACGGGGGTTACTAAGAGGCTTGGGCAAAGTTTTGTTGCTGCCAAATGTCCCATCATTAAGGCAAATTTTCCATTTACCAGCTCGTTGCGAAATTCTTCCTGACAGATAACAGCACGGCATTTTTTAGCTAAACCGGCGAACCATTCTGCATTAGCTATCTCTGGTTGCTGTCCCACTCGAATTGCCAGCACCATCGCCGCATCTTCTAAATCTCCTTCACAATCTTCTATCACATCCAGAGATATTAGAGCATCGGGATAATCTGCCAAATCAGAGCGAAATTTTGCAATGTCTTCGGATGTAACTATAGTCATGGGATTGTTCTTAAAAGTAGTCTAGCTAAAACTCAGCTAGGCAATTACAACCATTGTGCCTCACCCAAAGAAAAAGGTGGGGTGCGATTCGTTGTAGCGTAAATCACGGTACCCAGTCCGTACATAGCGCTACCAGCCCGTAACACGGCTGAACTCTCGGATAGATACAGGTGAAAGTCCTGTCCATCCGACTC
>NZ_JACJOK010000105.1:0-8097 GCF_014695505.1 Trichocoleus sp. FACHB-90 | reverse complement strand
GTGAAAACCGTAACGTTCGGTAAGTTTAATAAGGTATCTAGATGAAAGTCCATTGTTCTTTTTGGGTAAAATGTAGCAATCGCTACATTTTACCCCATGATGCCGCAAGACCCTAAATTTTTTGAGGGCAAATTTAAAAAACCAGACCCAGAGGAAGATATTTCTCTAGACTATGCAAAATTTAAAATGATCTTACTAGAACGTTTAGTATTAGTAAATATTACTTCTGGCGAGAGCGATAACCCATATTTAATTTTTGAGAGCTTAAACAACAAGGGAGAAGAACTAACACAGGCAGACTTGGTGCGTAACTATATATTTATGAAGTTGCCTCCTGAAGAGCGAGATGAGGTGTATCAAAGTGAATGGATGCCTCTTCAAGAGAGATTTAAGGTGAATATGCAAAACAAGGAATATGCAAACGAATTGACAAATGCTTTTTGGTTTTATTTGCGTAAAGATGGCGAGTCAGTTAATCAAAAAGAAGTTTATAAAGGTATAAAAAAGCGTTTCGATAGTTCATTAATTGGCATACGATCTGAATTACAAAAGCTTGTACAATTTGCAAGCTACTATCAGTATCTTAATTTTTATGAGACGGAACCAGAACCCAAGTTAAAGCGTTGGTTCAAGCGGTTGATGAGATTGGACTTTACTACTTGTCATATATTTCTCCTTAACATTTATCATGAATATGAAGAGAAACGGTTATCTCTTGATAAATTTGAAAAAATATTACGTTATTTAGAGTCTTATTTTGTACGCCGTTTATTTGCCGGAGTGTCTACTAGAAGTTTGGGAACCGTCTTCAATAACTTGTACTGTGAAGTGCAAAAGCAAAATCGTGATGATCTGGTAGATGGATTACGCACAGTCCTGATGCGCTACGAGAGGAGTAAAGTCTGGCCTACAGATGATAATTTTCGGCAGGGCATTATGACTCAAGCTGTATATAGCAATAGTTCCATTGATCGAACCAAGCTTATATTAGAGAGTTTAGAAGAATCGCTTAGTAAGGAGCAGGTTGAACCTAAAAATCTTACCATTGAGCATATTATGCCCCAGACTTTAGATAAAAATAAAAAATGGAGTTCAATGTTAGGGGCAAATTATAGCAATATACATAAGAAATGGCTTAACACTTTGGGCAATCTCACCCTAACAGGCTATAATTCTGAGCTATCTAACAAACCCTTTGAGGAGAAATTGATCCATTTAAGGTCTAGTAATGTGACTATGAACCAGTATTTCCGTAACATAGATATCTGGAATGAAGAGGCAATGAAAACTCGTGCTGCTCATTTATCCGACATAGCGGTTAAAGTCTGGCCTCGATAAGACGAGCGATGAGTTCAGAGAAGCTCACTAAAATTAACTAGCTTGAAGTCCTGAAGAAAAAAACGTGTGTGCGCGATCGCATCTTCACCCCAAACAGCGCGATCGCGCTGTTCGTTATGCTAAACATACGGTTATGCGATGCAGCAGAGGTAATAATGCCCGACCAGAGTTTGGACGATCCCTCCCTAAGCGAACCTGTAGCAGAGCTACTTCGCGAGATTCAGCAAACGCCGAAAGAATATTGGCCGAACTTACTTCAGATGATTCGGCTGTTTCGTGAAAGTGTTACCGTGAAGCCTGCGCCGTCAGATGCTTGGGCAAAAGCTATGGACGAAATTAAGAACCCTGACCCAGTGGAGAAAGTGGCGCGGCAGAAAGCTCTAAGCGATCTGTTAAAGTCATGGGAAGAGGAGGGAGATGAACAGGAGCAAACAGAAACCTGGGAATATCTCCGTCAAGCACTGGATGAAGATCGTCTTTCTAATCGGCCATTGTTCCCATGAGCAGGGTAGTTTTGCTGGATGCTGGCCCTGTGGGAATGGTGACAAATCCCAGAGCTACGCCTCTGTGCCGGGAGTGCAGGCTTTGGCTAGATTCTTTGGAGCCGAGAGGCTACGAAGTGATGCTGCCTGAAATCGCCGATTATGAGGTGCGTCGTGAATTACTCCGTGCGAGTAAGCTAGCAGGAATTAGACAACTCGATCAACTTAAATCGCTGATTATATACCTTCCCATTACAACACAAGTGATGCTCAAAGCTGCTGAGCTGTGGGCTGAAGCAAGACGTGCAGGAAGACCAACAGCAGACCCCAATGCACTTGATGGAGATGTGATTCTGGCGGCTCAAGCAATATTAGTTGCAAATGAAGGAAATGAGGTTGTAATTGCCACGACAAATGTAGGGCATTTGTCCCAATTTGTTGATGCTCGTGAATGGCGACTAATATAGCGATCGCATCTTCACCTCAAACAGCGCGATCGCTTATTCTTCAGTCAGTAGGGAAATTCACTACGATTAACTTGGTTTAACCTATCTCAAGTAAAAGAGACGATGGTTTGTATAGTCGCGATCTACAAGACGGACGAAGGGTTGTTCCTATCGACATCGGAGCAGGAGAACTATCTACCCGCTTATGTGTTGCGGATTTTTAGACAATTTGGCTTTATTAATCAAGAAATTGAGAGGCTTTTAGAGTGAGAAGTGAGAGGAATTTAGCGATCGCATCCTCATCTCAAACATCGCGATCGCATCTTTTCCCCAAACAGGGCGAACTGACAAGTCAGCGCTTCGCTATCGCATACCAGAACTTTAGATCGCAGCTTTGTCTGGTTGACAGTCAAAAACCACCATGAAGGAAGCGTTGGGTGTCAGCTGACGCATACGCTGCATATTACAGTCTGCATCACACCGACTGCGGAATCGAGCCACGGTCGCCTTCTGTCTATTGGGAAGGAGACGAACAATCGCCCAAGGATTAAGACGCTTTGTGTAGGCGATCGCACGAGTTTCTGATGTGGAATCGATTGAATCAGTATTTTGTGACACGAGCAATTTGTATCCGTAAGGAGTTTAGTCAAGGGCATTAGCAAATCTCTTGGAGGGGATCTACTAATGCCCTACATTTATCATTAAACTCCATTAGCATAGCGTTTGTCAATTGTCAATAATTAATATTAAGTTTTAGCTCCAAATTAATTGGAACGTTCAGCCAAGTATGAACTGGAGAGCCTTGGGCTTTTGCATAATGGTGAGGAGGAATACTGCGGCTTACTGAGTTGCTTTATGTATAGAAAATGGGTGGTAGGTCAGGAACCCAAGAAGCAGTCAGGAAGCGCCTTAAAGAAGCGATCGCCTATTTCCGAGAAGCCTATGAGACAGAATCTGATATTTACAGTCCTGCAATCATTATAGAAGAATTATGAGTTTTTGATCGTATAAGTAAATGCTTAAAATTACTAAATATTATGCTTCATATAAAAATAAGTAATCAATCGTTGTACAAATTACCATTACCAAGTTTGAAAAGATGGAAGAAATATTTTAAATTGACGCTTTATTAAAACTAATGGAAGAAATGTAAAGATGAAAAATGATTTTCCCAGGAGAAAGAACTGAACTATTATCAAACGCTTAATTAGGATAAAGACACTTAAATATACAAAGCGATTTAAAAATATATTTTAGCTTTGTCGGTGGAGATTCCAATCAAAGAATGCGATCGCTAACCTTCCCCAAATAAAAAAATTGTTTCCTCCCCGTTAAAGGGGAGGATTAGAGAGAGGGTTCTTTACTTGCCTTTCTCAGTAGATTTCGGCTTATAAGTCGAAGCCACCTGCAACTCCTTCAACTGCTTCTCATCCACACCAGAAGGCGCATTTGTCAGCAGACAACGAGCTTGCTGCGTCTTCGGAAAAGCAATTACATCGCGAATTGACTCCTCACCAGCTAATAGCATCACCAAACGATCTAAACCGTAAGCAATACCTCCATGCGGCGGCGTTCCGTATTCAAAGGCTTCCAGCAAAAATCCAAACTTGTTATATGCTTGCTCTTGGGATAAACCAATCGCTTCAAACACCTGTTCTTGAACTTCTCGCTGGTAAATACGCCGACTTCCACCGCCGATTTCATAACCGTTGAAAATCAAATCGTAGGCTTGCGCTCTTGCAGTTTTCAGGTCATGCACATCGTCGGGATGAGGAGCAGTAAACGGATGATGTAACGCCTCTAAACGCTTCTCGTCGGCGTTCCATTCAAACATTGGGAAATCTGTCACCCAAAGAATGTTTATCTTCTCTGGATCAATTAACCCCAATTCTCGACCAACTACTAAGCGCAAGCGGTCGAGAGTTTTATTCACCATATTAGAGTCACCAGCACCAAATAGCAGCAAATGACCCGCTTTTGCACCAGTGCGCCGTAATAGTTCCTGCTTTTGTTCTTCTGTCAGGTTGTCTTTAATTGCGCCGATAGTGTCGATTTCGCCGTTATCTCGGACACGAATGTAAGCAAGTCCTCTCGCACCCGCTTCGCTGGCTTCTTTAAATAAGTCGCCATCTGGTTTAATTCGCACATTGGAAATAGCATCATTTCCCCCAGGAATGGGTAATACTTTCACAACGCCGCCAGATGCAACTGTACTACTAAAGACTTTGAAACCAGAGTCTTTAACTAAGTCGGAGACGTTGACGAGTTCTAAACCAAAGCGGGTGTCTGGTTTATCGCTTCCGTAGCGTTCCATCGCTTCGGCGTAGGTGAGACGAGGAAAAGGACGGGGTAAATCGATACCTTTAATTGTCTTGAAGATATGACAAACTAAACCTTCGTTTAGTTGGATAATTTCTTCTTGGGACATGAAGCTCATTTCCATGTCCAGTTGAGTAAATTCTGGCTGACGGTCGGCGCGGAGGTCTTCGTCGCGGAAGCAACGGGCAATCTGATAGTATCGGTCAAAGCCGGATACCATCAGCAGTTGCTTGAAAAGTTGCGGTGACTGGGGTAAGGCGAACCACTCGCTGGGGTTAACGCGGCTGGGTACGAGATAGTCTCTTGCACCTTCGGGGGTAGATTTGGTGAGAATTGGGGTTTCTACTTCGATGAAGTTTTCGGTATCTTCGAGGTAGCGGCGAATGGTTTTAACGACTTGGTGACGCAACTGGAGATTATTCGCCATGCGATCGCGTCTTAAATCCAGATACCGATACTTTAGCCGCAAGTCTTCGCGCACGGGTTCGCTTTCCGCTGTCGCCACCTGAAAAGGTAACTGCTTGTAAACTTGATTGAGCAGTTCTATCTTGTCTGCATAAATTTCCACTTCACCTGTGGGTAGGCGAGAATTTAGCGACTCTTTTGGACGCTGGGTGACTCGCCCGGTAAATTGGACTACATATTCGTTACGCAGCTTTTCTGCTTGTGCGTAAGAATCTGGTGTGCGTACAGGATCGCTGACAATTTGAACGATACCAGTGCGATCGCGCAAATCCAAAAATATCACACCCCCGTGGTCGCGGCGACGGTCTACCCATCCACACAGGGTAACGGTTTCTCCAATATGTTCTGCTCTAAGTTCGCCGCAATAATGGGTTCGCATAGTTAAACTGAAAAGAAGGCTTGAGGAATGGAATTATCGCTCTGACAATCTGGGAAAATTGGCAACTGCAAGTGTGCTATCTCCCCACGATAAACGATAAAAGCCTTCCCATTATGCAGCATTTGACTCCCACAACTAAAGCCCAACCCGATATAGGTTGAGCGAATGTTCTAATAATTCTTTTTTCAAAAACTCCACAGCTACGAGAAGCTCTGCCTTGTCTATTTCACAGCTTAGAGGACTTCTTTGGCCATTTTTGTGTCAGCAGGAGCGCCACTCTTACCGCTTGACTCGGCTGCTAACTTGTCCTAATCGTCCTTTCTGGGGCTGACATCCTGCGCCATCTGTATATAATCAGCTGGGTTGCCTGTTGTATCTGGTGAGGATTTCATCTCTGTCGCTTCAGGTACTTTAAACTTAGGAGCTGTAGCAGCTTCAGCCGCTTGGGCACCACCACCTTTGCGGTCTACTTCACTAACGCTAAACGCTTTTGATGCTTCATAGTCAGCATCAAAATCAACTTTTTGTACTTTCTCTTCACCAGAAGCCATATTCTCAGCAGCTAGCTGAGCGTCATGGGTTGTAGCTTCACTAGGATTGGGTTTCACTTCTTCAGTCATAAGGAACTCCTATTTATTTAGACTTTTTTATCTGCGAGATCGATTTTAAGGGATTGATCCCCGTTACTTTGACTCTCTTGGGATAGATCCTCAATCTCCCGCCTCACCCGTTACCCAATCTGCGTCACCGAAGGAGAAAAAATTCTCTCTATTGGAGGGGGACTAAGAGCTGCAAAGTCTGATATTCCTAGTCTGGAAATACTAACTTTACTTTTGGAAAGCTTTTATGATCCCAGACGAAAACACCATAAAAACTCAAGCTCTTTCAGATGAAACACAAAAAGTGGTTCAGGCTTTTGAAGCGTTGAACACCGACGATAAATTAGCTTGGTTTTATTATGTTTATAAAAAGATGGGAGACTCCATCACCCCAGCGGCTCCACAAGGAACAGATCCTGAACTGGCTCCCAAGCTGTTAGGAGACTATTTGCAATTGGATGATGATAAGCAACTGGCGATCATGCGAGAAATTGTTGAGCGCAAAGATACAGAATATTCTCGCGCCTATGGAGCATTGAAAGAAAATAATCAGTTAATGGTTTGGTACACTTGGTCGCAGGAAATGGGGAATACCGTGGTAGATATGCCTGCTGACTACAAAGCAAGCCAACCTATTAACGATTTGATGGGACAAATTGAAGGGCTGGACTTCGAGGGGCAAATTTCGATGTTCCGTACCATCGCAAGTAATATGGGCTATACCGATGTGAAACCCATTGCTTCTCAGGCGGAAACTGGCAAGACTGCAAGTTTGTAATCGAGGCAAAAGATTGATACTCTTCCAGGCTGAGCCTGGGAGAGGGTTTGAGAAGAGTAGGAGTGTTCCCCTGGTGCGAAACACTCCTTATTTTTGCGCGATCGCGAGGCTGGGGACTGGGGATTGGGGACTGGGGATTGGGGATTGGGGGCTGGAGACTGGGGACTGGGGACTGGGGATAAGGAGTAATCGAAATTCAGTTTGGTTGGGGTAGTTACTTGACAAAAAGCGCAGGAGTTGAACTACGGATTCTTCTAATTGTGTGAATTACTTAAGGAAAAGTTCCACTTTCCGGACATTACGAATCGCCGGGTCATGATAGCGTTATATGCAACCCGCTTGAACGAAGAGTTCTACCGTGGTAATGTCTCAATTCCCCACACTGCATCAACCAGAGCCTGAGAATCGATGTCCAGGCTGCTTGTATATGAAATTGCTAGGAACTCCAGTTTTACTAGAACCAATCCAGCCTCTAGTTATAACTTTTGATTCTCAGGCACAACAAAGTGAAATTGAGCAGATTGATCTGCACTTAACCATCAAGTTTAACGAGCAGTGGCTACCGCTGATGGGCGGCCGCATCAAGTTTGGCATCAAAAGTGGAGAACTAAAGCTAAAACTGGAAAATGGTGAACTTCCCTATGAATCCCGGCAGTTAATTGGCTCAGTTGAGCTTTTCCTTCCAGAAGAAAAGCAAAAGCCGGAAAAAAGTAACGACCAAAAGCGTCAAGAAGTTTCTTGGAGCAATCTACTGCCTTCTTTGAATGGGAGTAAAGCTGGAGTTAGGGGGTTCGGTACAGAGCCAACGCGCAGAACAGATAAGTTAGGAGCAACCACCTGTCAGATAACGACAACAGCTTTCGAGGAAAATCCCACCTGGATCTTTGAAGAAGATATGGGTGAGCCAGTTTTGAAAGGCAAAATCAAGAATATAAAGCTGGCAACTTTGAATGTGAAAGTGCCTACTCGTGTAGAAGCAACTTTTGAAGTTTCCAAGCGAGATGTGCATTTGACTGACGCACAAGGGTTATGGCCCGCAGATATTAGCCGCAATAAGAGGGCAGTTTTGGAAAGGCTGATTGTCCTGCGGGTGTTGGAACCAAAATTAAAGCCCTACCTGAGTCGGCAAGAATTGCATTTTGACATCCTCCCCGCTCCTATCCCTCCCCGCGCATAAAGCTATCCATTACCCGCATCTTTCTTAACAATCAGACAAAATACTTAAAATAATGCTCAAAGGCATAACAGGTATAGTTTTGAGAGAAGAACCTAGTAGCGGGTGATGGTTTCA
>NZ_JACJOK010000104.1:0-4385 GCF_014695505.1 Trichocoleus sp. FACHB-90 | reverse complement strand
GTGAAAACCGTAACGTTCGGTAAGTTTAATAAGGTATCTAGATGAAAGTCCATTGTTCTTTTTGGGTAAAATGTAGCGATCGCTACATTTTACCCCATGATGCCGCAAGACCCCGTCGCAATGAGTGTTGTCTTATATCACCCAAGTAGGTGAACTTGCAGGATGAAGACAGCTCTCTTGTCACTCCTCTATAGTGGAGCTGATTCATTTGAGAGGTTAGCCTATGTTTGAGCGACAGTTTCCACGCTTGGATGGGTTCACCAAAGCCGAACGGATTGGGATGACGGCTCGTGTGAGTGAGGCGATTAGCCAAGCAGGAGCCTGGATTACTGACTTCCACCTTTACTCGAACATGTTAAGAAAGCATCAACTTTGAGGTGCCCAGCGCCAACTTGAACAGACTGGCTGCATCTGTGCAAGAGACAGGTTTGCATTTGAGCCAAGAGAGGTTGGAGCAACTTATGCCTGCTAACGAATCGACGCTGAAACACAAGGAGCTAGTAGGGACATTGCAAATTACATTTGTACACAACGAACCCGACTTGCTCCGAGAGGTGCCTGCTGTTCCGGGATAAGAGCTGAGGTAAGAATATGTCTCTAACAAGCCATGTGTATTCAAAAGGTTTTAAGCTCCAGTATATTATTGAGGGTAATGGAACTCCTACTATCGTGGTTGGAAGTTCATTGTATTACTCAAGAACGTTTTCTAAAAATCTTCGTAACCATTTAAAGTTGGTCTTTGTCGATCATCGAGGTTTCTCACCTCAGAATGATTGTAAAGACACTTCTATGTACCAGTTAGACTCACTGGTTGATGATATTGAACTGGTTAGGAAAGAGTTAGGATTTGACAAGATTATTGTTATTGGTCATTCAGGTCATGCCTTTATGGCGCTGGAGTATGCCAAGAAATATCAGGACTATGTATCTCATCTGGTAATGATGTGTGTAGGCCCGAATTACTCGCATGAAGGGCATGAAGCTGCCCAAAGATATTTGAATGACTCTGTTTGCCCTGAGCGTAAAGCAGCGCTTGCTAAAAACTTAAGTAAGCTGTCTCAAGAAATGGAAACTGCACCTGAGAAAGCTTTTATTACTTATTGTCTTCTCATGGGGCCCAAAAGTTGGTTTGACTACAACTATGACGCAACAAAACTCTGGGAGGGTGTAGAAGTCAATATGGCGATGTTTGATTATGTCTGGGGTGAGGTTTTTCGGGACATCGATATTACTGAGAACTTAGATAAGTTGCTTTCCCCTGTACTCCTTGCTCTGGGTCGTTATGATTACCTCGTTCCACCACCGTATATGTGGGAAAGAGTAAGAGACAAGTTCAGTAATTTGACTATTCGCATATTTGAGAAGAGCAGTCATGTGCCTCAGTTTGAAGAACCAGAGCTATTCGATAAAGAGTTGCTTGAGTGGCTGAGAAATAACTAATCCTTGATTCCATAGGCAAACCAATATCTTCTTCTATTCAGCGTTTTAACTATAGCAGTCCTATCTGATTCGTAAAGGAGAAAAAACCAACCTCTAAAAAAGTCGGTATTCTGAATTATTGGCATTTCACAACTCAAAGTGACATAACCTAAAACCAACAACTGTCTCAAGACAATAGAGTTGGTGGGCTTAGTAGGTCTAAAAGGCTAGGATTTTAATAGAAGTAGATATTGGGTTTCCTTCGTCAATCAAACCTATGGAGAATTTGCAATCAGACCAGATAATCTCACCATTCATTGTGACCCCGAATTTAGGGTTCCTGTAAATAAAGTTTTCAGCTAATTATAGCGGTTCTTATACGAGTGAGGTACACCAAAATCTAGTGTTATCAAGCTTTCAAGTTTTGAGATTGTACCTCACACAACCGAGAACCGCTATAGCGGCTTATGACGGATTGGCTATATTAGCTTGCTACTTCGATGGAACCTTTCTAGCTTACACATCTGCCTACGAAGGAACGTTAGAACATTAATATTCGCTTTGTTTTTTTGCTTAGCTGGACTAGCTTCATTTTGGGCAATCAAGAAACTGCACATTTATCTGAACTCTATTTGAAGCTTTGAAGGTAATAGTTAATCAGAGTTTTTTAAAATGCTGGCACATAACCAGATATTTTAAAATGCCCCGTTGGGACATATCGCGATTAATCCTCAGTTGTCAGATAACAAATTATTTGTCGCTTTTAACACATTGGTGTCGTTCATCAAAAAACCTTTCAAATCTTTTACAATAGGGTTTTTGGGCTAAGTAACACTTTGGTAGGAATGCCTATTTAAAGCCATAATTGTTTTAACTCCAGCTTTTCTTCATCCAAATATATTTAGGCTTTGATAGCGATAGGAACGTTCAACGATAACAAGTTGTTAAGACGACAAATAATCTGTTATTCGACATTTAGCCTGAAAAGGCTCTAACATTGTATTTGCAAACTTCATTAGTTTGTACACAACCTAATCTCGATTCTAAAATTACCTGGGAAGATATCAAATCTCAACTCTACTATAAATGGCACGATGTAGCAAAAATCCCATTTACTTTATGTAACAAAGCTAAGTTTGTATGACTTAAAACCTTTAATATTGACCAATCCCAACAGCAACCGAGAAGCATCCAAGCAAACATCATGGCAGACGTACCTAATAGAAACCAACTACACCAAGAGAACCGCTTATCTTGGAACGAAGCGACTAAAGCGCACAACAGTCATAAAAGCGACCAAGCCAAGTTTTTCAAAGCAGGTGGCAGTACCCTCTTTCCAGAAGAAAAGGAACTGCTAGGTGACATCGCTGGCTTATCCTTAGTTCATCTCCAATGCAACGCAGGTCAGGATACCTTAAGTTTGGCACAACTGGGTGCTAAAGTAACTGGTGTAGATATCAGTGATGAAGCAATTGAATTTGCTCAAAAGCTATCACAAACATCTGCCATTCATGCAACATTCTATCGTTATGATATTTACGATTGGCTAGCAGAAACAGCAAAGACAAACGAACGTTTTGATATAGCATTTTGCTCTTACGGCGCAATTTGTTGGCTATCTAATATCAGTTTCTGGGCAAAAGGAATCGCATCCATACTAAAACCAAATGGGCGATTAGTTGTAGTTGAATTTCATCCAGTTGCCATGATGTTTGATGAAGGATGGACGCTCAAATATCCCTATTTTACTGACGGTCAACCATTAACTTGGTCAGATGGCATCATCGATTACGTAGCACAATCGGCTGGCGGGCTAACACCTTGGGTTTATGAAAAGGGAATCGAAAACTTTCGTAATCCCTATCCGTCCCATGAATTTCAATGGGGTACTGGAGAAATTATTACAGCAGTATTAGAAGCTAAGCTAAATCTAGAAATATTCAAAGAATATTCTTATGCTAATGGTTGCAAGTTATTTGACACAATGGAAGAATTACCCGGACGGCGCATGGTTTCTCCCTCCGATATACCTTCTATCCCTTTGATGTATAGCTTATGCGCTCGGATGCCTATACTTCACGAAAATTGATGGACTCCAATATTTATTAAACTTTATCTCACCCAAATGCCCCAATTAGAAAACAAAACCTAGATTCCTGATTCTTCCCTGCCAACCAGCATAAAAATAAGTGCCATTGGCACCTAGTTTCTGCTTATCCTTTCCAGCAGATTGAGTGGGTAAAATCAATTGCCGCTGCAAAGTCTAACGACTGGTCTGCGCTCCACTCATCTATCTGCACCAATAAATCTTCAATCGTTCCAGCGTCTCAGCTATCGAGCAATGAGCCAGGGAAATTAATGCGATTTTGTCTGTGAGGGTTTAGAAGGCAGGTAAATGAGTTGTGTTAAATATGCTTTTTTTTCGGGAACTCTAAGTTAAAGCGATAGAAAGAGCTAGGAGTCACATGGTTGTAGGTACTGAAAACCAATCATCAGAGTGGAAATTTATTGAGACGGAACCTTTGGGTTTAAAAGGTGAAGCTGGGGAACAGCGAGTTTGGGATCGGCTCCGTCAAACTTTTAGACAAGGAGAGGGGGTTGTCCTTTGGAGCTATAGCACATTTAAAAAAGACCAACAATTTAAAAAAGAACCGGATATCTTGATTGTTAGCCGCGAACTCGGATTAATTATTATTGAAGTTAAGTCTTGCAAAATTAATGATATTGAAGCAATTGAGGGAAACCGATGGAAGATGAGCCAACGGTTCTATAGTGATTACCTTTATCCCTACCGCCAAGCAGAGAAACAGCGGCTCTACCGAACTTGTTATGTAAAAATGTTAAAAATGGCTAATCAAAATAGCAGAAACAGAATAGGTATAAGAAGTGACATTTGTTGCGGGGCTTGAATTCTGGGATTGATTGTGATTAAGTAGATGCAGTAAAAAAGCAGCCCCAGACTGGGT
>NZ_JACJOK010000103.1:0-72383 GCF_014695505.1 Trichocoleus sp. FACHB-90 | reverse complement strand
TTGGGTCGCCAGTATTTAGGGAAAACTGCCATAAGGAGTCGCCATTGGATGCAAATTATGAGCTTGATTCTCATTAATATATAAATACTGAGTATTTATACTCAATATTTGAACTATGATTCACTTCTACACTTAAAGCCACTGTCTATGTGACAGTTGTGGGTGCGGAATGTGGGCTGCAAAACTTCCTACCATGCCCCCGTAATCAGATAAGCCGCCATCAGATTGCCTCAATGCAGCATTTTGTCTGGTGATTGCCTATTTATCATTACTGAGAGTTTGTCAGTTAATTGTTAGGGTTTCCCTGCTTAATGATTTCCATTTTTGTAATGATGGATTCCTTTCGGGTTTTGCCACAGGGTTCAGCACTTTGGCAATCATTGATTGAAACGAGCTCATAAGAAACGCGAACTTTCTGATTTAAGAAAGTATTTGGGTTTGCACAGCTCTCAAAATCGGCACCAACCTCATGCTGGATTGCGTTTTCATCTACTAACGTGACATAGCACATCAAATCTCCCATTACCATATTTTTGACTGTGCCAATGCCAGGTTGTTCGCGTGAGGTTTGCTTAGTTTCGTTAGCCTTAGCTACGAAATTATCTTGTGAATTTCCCAAATCTTTGGATTTAACTTGTTCAACAGTATTTGATTGAGCTTCCTTAGAGCCATAATTCTCTGATTTAACACAGCTCGTCATTCCGATTGAGGCAATTGCGATCGCTATTGTTACAATCAGCTTCTTTGAAGTAGAGGTTTTAACGCCAATCATATAAGTTCTTCCTCGATTGAAACAGTTTTGAGATAGTAATGATGTGGCGCAGCTACAGCTAATTCCACAGGAGCACAAATTCTCTTGTCTAACTCCTGAGAGTAAAGTTTTTGTTCTTGATAGTCAAACTTTCTGATACCACATGAGAAAAATTAAACCTTATCCGGTCATTATTAGTCCGGTTATGTTGTACTGGCGCAGAAAATTTAAGCCAGACCATGAGGACTGGGGGACGATGAGACGAGCGCGATCGCTCCCTACCTCTTTTCGCATCCAACCCCATTACTGTTGTGGTCAAAGCCATGCGAGCCATGCGGTAAAATCTTGTGCCAATGGCAGTTTGGAAATCAAATAATTTGGAAGCAAGCAGGTCAATGATCTAAAATCAGAGCAATCATCTTATAATTAATTGCAAAAGATAAAATTTTCGTAGGTCGAAGCGGGGGCGAAAACCTGCGGGGTCTCACGAAAAACGCCAGAACCTTGACAAATAAATAGTTTCAAAGTTTTCAGTAGCCTTGCTATTGCTAAAAATCTGCAATAGCGATAGCTGAAATGAGGTTTTGAAAGAGACTTACGAAAACCATCTTTTAAATCCTCTCGCCGTATAAGTTTCAGACGGCGCTCTTTCCGCCGACATAATCCCCGCAAGGGGACTGAAACGAACAGCTTAATGGATTACTAGATCTTTATCTGTGTCTTTCCGCCGACATAATCCCCGCAAGGGGACTGAAACGTGAAGCAATCCTCTCTAAACTGCAATATCTAACCCGCTTTCCGCCGACATAATCCCCGCAAGGGGACTGAAACACCAAAGATGTCAGGGATGCGGCACCCGATGGTCTTTCCGCCGACATAATCCCCGCAAGGGGACTGAAACTTCCAAAACGAGCGGCTAAAGGTGCTGTCGCATCACGCAACTTTCCGCCGACATAATCCCCGCAAGGGGACTGAAACCTAAAAGTATTAGGAGAAACCGAAACAGATCCGACTTTCCGCCGACATAATCCCCGCAAGGGGACTGAAACGCATCAAGATTGATCCCTAAATCTGAGGTTAGCTTGCTTTCCGCCGACATAATCCCCGCAAGGGGACTGAAACATCTTCACAAATTTGATAAGCTGCCTGGGCCTTATTCTTTCCGCCGACATAATCCCCGCAAGGGGACTGAAACACTTGTAGTAACTGCTGCTGCGTTCTCGTCGTAGATACTTTCCGCCGACATAATCCCCGCAAGGGGACTGAAACTCTAATTCTTGCAGTCGCTGAGCTTGTGCCTTGAGGCTTTCCGCCGACATAATCCCCGCAAGGGGACTGAAACAAACAAAGCCCAAAAAGAAGCGCACTCCGTCACTGCTTTCCGCCGACATAATCCCCGCAAGGGGACTGAAACATGCAATAAACAGCCGAGGGAGCATAAAACTGAGTAGCCTTTCCGCCGACATAATCCCCGCAAGGGGACTGAAACAATACCTCGCCTACAGTTGAGTCAATTTTAACACCACTTTCCGCCGACATAATCCCCGCAAGGGGACTGAAACAATTAATTCAAAAATCCAGAAATTTTGACCTGGTGGACTTTCCGCCGACATAATCCCCGCAAGGGGACTGAAACAACGTTAGAGCGCTGGTAATCACCTCCAATCCGGGGCCCTTTCCGCCGACATAATCCCCGCAAGGGGACTGAAACATACTTGGCAATTATTGAAGCTGCCGATATCTGTGGGACTTTCCGCCGACATAATCCCCGCAAGGGGACTGAAACATAACCAAATCGTTGATGGTGTCAGCGGAATTAGTTGTCTTTCCGCCGACATAATCCCCGCAAGGGGACTGAAACACCAAATCTCACCGCAAGGCGTGTGACCGGGGGTGCTTTCCGCCGACATAATCCCCGCAAGGGGACTGAAACACAGTCATATTGCTTTTGCCTCATGTCGAGAGGACTTAAACTTTCCGCCGACATAATCCCCGCAAGGGGACTGAAACCGGATTCTGATTTCGGGGATGTGATAGAGATTCGTCCTTTCCGCCGACATAATCCCCGCAAGGGGACTGAAACTTTTCTCTTCAATAAAACGTGCCCGAAAATTAAAACCTTTCCGCCGACATAATCCCCGCAAGGGGACTGAAACAAAAGGTAGTCTTGCCAGCACCCGTACTGGAAGGAATCTTTCCGCCGACATAATCCCCGCAAGGGGACTGAAACCCAATAATTGAATTGGTATTCGGGCATAGTTTCTTCGGCTTTCCGCCGACATAATCCCCGCAAGGGGACTGAAACCTCCCAAATTGTTAAGCGCATTTGCTCAAACCAATACGGCTTTCCGCCGACATAATCCCCGCAAGGGGACTGAAACAGTGAGACTTCTGCTAGGGTGCATCCTACGAAGGCTAGAAACTTTCCGCCGACATAATCCCCGCAAGGGGACTGAAACTCAAAGAGTTTCTATTTTGAAATAAATAATTAACTTGACTTTCCGCCGACATAATCCCCGCAAGGGGACTGAAACAGAAATCTGAATATCGCAAGCGACAACTTGCAGAAACTTTCCGCCGACATAATCCCCGCAAGGGGACTGAAACCGCCCGGTCTTTTTGTTGTGGCGTTGCACTCGGTGCGCTTTCCGCCGACATAATCCCCGCAAGGGGACTGAAACAGCTTTCAAAGACTTGCTGAACTGATGGGTGTTGATGCTTTCCGCCGACATAATCCCCGCAAGGGGACTGAAACTCTTCTGGCAAAAATTAAGGCTTCCTCCCATCCTTTCCTTTCCGCCGACATAATCCCCGCAAGGGGACTGAAACATGTATCGTTGACTATCACTGCCGATATGACAATACTCTTTCCGCCGACATAATCCCCGCAAGGGGACTGAAACAACAGGGTGCCGTAGATCAAACACAGCCGCTTCTCCTTTCCGCCGACATAATCCCCGCAAGGGGACTGAAACCGACAAAGTAAAGTTGTAGAGGAATTTCTTCGAGCGCTTTCCGCCGACATAATCCCCGCAAGGGGACTGAAACCTATTTCTTCTGCAATTTCTGCTGCTAAATATCCTGACCTTTCCGCCGACATAATCCCCGCAAGGGGACTGAAACGAGTGAGTTTGCAAACTGCGGGTAGGCTCAACTACCCGCACCTTTCCGCCGACATAATCCCCGCAAGGGGACTGAAACAATAACTTTTATAAGTCAGATAACGCGATCGCATCCTTTCCGCCGACATAATCCCCGCAAGGGGACTGAAACGAAAATACACCGACGATGCCGGGGCAGTGCATTCAACTTTCCGCCGACATAATCCCCGCAAGGGGACTGAAATTTCTCTCTCCTGATAAATCTTGACTTTCTGCTCTAGCGCTTTCCGCCGACATAATCCCCGCAAGGGGACTGAAATCCTTGAAAAAGGTGAGCGCCCATAGTGGGGTAAATTTCCGTAACGTTATAAGCGATCGCCTTTCGACTCCCGCACAATCCGCATGACAGTATTCTTGGACAACTTCAACTGCGCGGTGATTTGGCGGTAAGACAGCCCATCTGCAACCAGTTCCAATACCTTTGATTCCTTAGCCTTTACCTCGGCGGGTATCTGCCCTGGTTGCCGTCCAAACTTCTGCCCCCTCGCCTTAGCCGCTGCCATGCCCGATTTGACCCGTTCTCGGATTAAGTCGCGTTCAAATTCCGCTAGTCCAGACATTAAGGTTGCCATCAGCTTTCCCTGCGGTGTACTCAAGTCGAACTCCATGCCAGTCTGGGCAATCAATAAAACCTTCCGTGATTGCAATTCCTGAAGAGTTCCGATCAAGTCGATCGTACTGCGTCCCCATCGGGTAAGCTCAGTTACCAGCACCGCATCGATTTTGCGGGATTGTGCTAGCGCCAAAACTTTCTGCCGCATTGGTCGATCGTCTTGCGCCCCTGATGCCGTCTCCCTAAAAATTGCGACAATGTCGAAGCCAGCGCTCGCAGCATATTGTAGTAAGTCCTGTTCTTGGCGATCACAGTTTTGGTCGTCGGTGCTGACGCGACAGTAAATTACCGCCCTACGCTGTCCCATTTGAAGCCTCTTAAAAACAATGGCTGGAATGCTTGCTCCAGCGATGTAAAAATTCTTATTTATTTGTCCCATCTAAGGAGTAGCTTAATTTACTCAGTTCAGCCCCAAGTGCTGCTCAGACATAGAAATCGACATCGGGGGCAGAATTGGCACAGGCTGTCGAGGTGTTTGCTCCAGGCGACAAAATATTTCACCCCGAATTTGGTGAAGGGGTTGTCGAGGAGCAAATACGAGATATGCTCTTTTGCCGATTCGCCTACGGTAAGTGGTTGCCTTGGGCTTGGGAGGTGCGTCGTATTTTCAACAATTAGTCGCATTGCCCGCTGCCGCGAAAACCGAGCATAGGCGTAGCAAAAGCTACCTAAGGTCGATAAAGGGGAAGAACTATTTCCGGAAATAGTTCTTCCCCTTGTAGCTGCTAGCACCAACTTCGCTCTCTCACTGTCAGCGTTCTTGTACAGAATTACTGGTTACGACTCTGCTGTGTTTAACTTTTGAGTAAAGCTGAATTATTCATTTTTACCTGAATTATTCATTTTTACCATCAAAGAAGAGGTAGGACGAAGCTTTTCTTGGATGTCGCGAATGGTATAAATATTTTTTGCCATTTCTGTACTGTGATGCATCCAAAATGCGGCGGCCTCTCGTTCTTTATCTGAAACCTGAATTTCATCTAGATAAGAACAAAAAATATGCCGTAGCTTGTGTGGATTAACCTGGATTTTTGCCTTATTTTTAAAAATATGACTAACTAAGCTACACATACCACGTTTGTCCAGAGGAACCCCTCTCCTGGTTCTGATAAATAAAAAATCGTGATTTTCTCCGCGCAGCATAACTTCTCTATATCCTTCATATATCCACCGATTTAGGTAATCATAGAATTTACTGCCATCTTTAAATTCAATATTAGGTATTTCGCCAATAAACTCACCGTATATATCTCCTGTTTTGTAATCCTCAGGCATTAGATGGATATAATATTTTGCTTCATTAGAATTAGCCAATAAAGTTTTGGGAGTAAAACCTGCTTCCGTAAAAAGTCCGTGCTTTAAAGTTTTCCCAATTCTTAGCTCTCTAAATGTTCTTTGCCTGTCTGGAGGAATAACAGTAAGCATTGATAAAACTAAAAATCTCATTAAGCTTGCCGAAATTGCACTCTTACTTCTTCTTTGATTGCGTACAGTTCTGACTTTATTTCTTCTAGTTCTATCAAAATAAATATGCGTTTCATTGGATTCCAATCTAAGCCTTTCTCGCACTTCCAAAACCTCAGCCCACGTTAAAGGCAACGTATCAATTTTTTTAGCCTGCTTCGGCAACTTATTTATAAATATTCTAAGTTTAGCTATTACTGATATGTCTTCATAATTGGAAGCTTCACCCTCGTCAGTTATGTCTCGATATAAGTACTTAGCTAAGGTGATCAGTGCTCCTAAATATATCTGTTTTGTTCTAGAATTCAAGACTTCATATTCTAGAAAAAATTCTTTGATTAATTTAATTGTTTTATCCGCCTCATTTTTGGCTTTGTGCCTCAGTTTCCCTTCTGTAATAAGAAAATCTTCAAATCTTCTGAAGTCAGAGATATTAACCCTTGTATCAATTACTGGAATGATTTTTTCAACTGTTAACCCGTCTAACGGCTCTCCTTCTTTATGTAGCCATCCCAGTAATCTAGTGATTTGTACTAATGTTAATTCTGCTGTAATCTTTCTAGCGCCTAAGGTAAAGACAATAAAATTTTCAAAATTACTTAGGCTTTTTGAAATTATTTCCAGGTGATGCTGAATAATTTTTAATAGTTCTCCATCTTCTTTTTCAGGGTATTTTTTCTTGAACTCCTCTAAATACTTAGAGGGATTAAAACTGAGTTTAATTTCAGCTTTTTTCTTCTTTTTGGGAGTGATTCTCTGAATATGACTTTTATCTAAAATCGCCGCCTCTCGATTTCTTAAATACCGAACGGAAGGGTTGCTACTTTTTTTCTTATCGTTGATAGTTTCTTGTATCTCATTTTTTAATGATTTATTCTCTCGCAAAAATTCAATAAATAACTTAATGTAAGAGCGTGGATAACGACGTAATTTTTTTTCAGTTTTTGTGTACTCAAATCCTTTTTCAAGTGCCTCTAGTAAGTCGGTATCACTCAATTCTGTCAATTTGATTGTTCCCATCAATTCTTGTGCTTGCATTAGCTCGTTTGCATTCATTCGATTTTTTGAAAGCTTAAGCCCAAAGGCTGGCAATAGATAGCGATTAATAGCACTTACTATCTGGCGTTTGTTAGAGGCGTTTGAATAGACGGTGATAGCTTCTAGGAGTGTTGTATAGGGCATGGTTTTCTTCTGTTAACGTGTGGATAAGCTGAACTCTTATTCATTAGTAATACTTATAACATAATTATGTGTTATGTTCAACAAATTTTAATTATAGTTGCACTTGTCAACGCCAAAGGAGTAACTATTTTAGTAACTACTAAGATGAGAGCTTGGCTGGCGACTCGTGGCGTTTTCCTTAAAGCCCACTACCTTCTACATCGTTGTCCCAGCTCACTATAGCTGGCATTCAGCCGTTCAACACATTAATAGAGAAGCTAAAACCCGACTAAAACAAAGCTTCAAAAAGTTCTAGAAGTGACCATAATGTTGTATAACCTCTATACAACACCTTCTTACCCCTCTTTTGGTGGGGATAAGCTAAAGCTATAGCTAGTCTAGAATTAAGCCTATGCAAGGATGAGAGGGTTTTGATATTTGCAAAAAATCCTCCACACCAGCTAGAATACTGCCAGAATTAGATTAGAAATGTTGTACAACGTTCTCAAAGGTAGTAGGCTGGATGAGTAAATCAGGGGAGCCACAATCAGATAAGCAAGACTTATCAAGAAAAGGTAAAAAGGGAATGCGTGGGCGACCACTTTACTACGATGAGGTCAAACAAAAGAAGCATTTCATGCTGACCCCGACAGCTATTAAAACTTTGGAGGAACTGGCAACAAAACAAGCCCTCAGCAATTCAGAAGCCCTAGAGCAGCTACTCCGAACAATTGGAGGTAAGCCTACCCAGAGTTAGCCCTCGCTCTCAGCTCTCCACGCTAGGAGAGGCAAATAGAGCGAAGCTGTCATTAGGGGCAAAGAGAAGGCTTGAATAATGATGCAGCTTTCCAAACGCACCAGCTCTGCCCAAGGCTTGTACCAATCTCCGAAATACGGAAAGTTTATTATGCCGCCCGAAAAATGACGACGTGCGATCGCGTGAATATCTCCCGACCCTGGAGTGAAAGAAATGGAGGCTTTCGCCATCGGCAAAGTAGTTAAACTACCCCCATCTGTTAAGCCAGGGGTTATGCTGTTAGTTAGAAAATTAGTCTTCTTGGACGGCTATTACACAGCCCGCATCAGTCGTCCAAAAGTACCTTGACTGCCTCATCAAAGCTTTGGATTGTTTGCTCGTACAACTTAAAAATACGGCGCGTCGCCACGCCAGAGACAATCCCCGCTGTGGTGGTAGGTACGTTAGTGGCTTTGATTTAGTGGAGCAGTATACCAGTGTAATAGAAATAAAAGTCGATAGTTAATACATCCTTCCATTGGAGAAGAGCTGCCTCTGTAACTCTCAAACCGTGGCGATAGATTAAAAGCAACAGCGTAAAATCCCGATGTGGATATCGCCCCGTTTTCTTAACACCCTGTAGCAGCCGCTCCATTTCATCAGGTGTCAAATAAATTCTCTCATTATCTGGTTTTGCTTTCTTAATCGGGGGTCTGGATTCTTCGATTGTGAGTACGACTTAGATTGTCATTACAACTCCGCCTAAAACAGTATTTGGTCAGGTCAATACAGCAACCCTAAAAGTCAATAAACTCGTTAGTCGCTGAGGGCAACTCCACCTAAAAGAGTCCAATTTGGTGGAGTTTAAACCACTGATTCTGGCATACTTAATCCAGTGGTTAAACAAGCATTTGTTTTGAGTAATTAAGCTGAGGGGCGACACGCGCCCTTAGAAGAAGGTGTTTGAAAAGCCCTGCTAATTCTGAGCGTAGTCGCTTAGCAAAAGAACAGGAGCGTGCGCTTAGCAACACGGGGAGCTTTATTATAGTTTTGTAGTAAATTTTTTGCTTATTAAGATTGGTACAGAATTGTTCTTGTGATTGTATTGCATAGGTAAACATGCGATCGCGCTTTAGCGACTAAGCGAGCGCGTTTGTTAAGATTGAAGCTTAGATTTGGCAAGAACTCCATCAAAAGTGCGATCGCTTTTCGGCTAATTATTAAATTAATGTTTGCCGCGCTCGCTCCTCACTCCACCACTGGTGTCTCTTTCGGTTCCTTGGGCTTTTTCTCAAAAACTTGGATGTTTGGCTCCAGTAACACAAAGCCGTTTTCATTGGCTTGGCCCATCTTTCCAGCAATAGCCGCAACCCACATCGGGTAGTCCGCTTGTGCCTGTTCTAGCTTTTTAAAGACTTTGGGTTTGACAGTAACACTCACCAGCCGCCCGTCACAGTCAATTTCAAAGGACTTCCAGCCATTCTCAACCGTTTTTATATCGGCTGGGAATTCGCTGATTTTAATCGTGATTTCCAGCTTTCCTGAAGTTGTCATTTATCCTCCAAGCTAAAATGGTCTTTGTTTTCATTCAAGGACGGCATAAAGTAAGCGATCGCTATAAGGTATCAACGCACCCCCCAACTTCATCCGTCCAGTTTCACTAAGCCGCTAGCCACTCCAAACGAGAAGATTCAAACAGAGTCATACCCAGCAGAGTAACTGCCAGCACTCCCACGAGAATGAGGGGAGGTAGAAGACCGCCAAGTTATGCGAGAACCACACAACCTAGAACGGCTAGCAACCGAACTGCGATAATATCACTTGGTAGAGAACGAGGTACAGCCCACTTAGTAGCACTTAGTCCGAGCAAAAACACCGCAAGTCCGCCGCAAAGAACTGTTCGCGCCTCGACTGTCAAATTTCCTTTAACAGCCGCTTCAATGGCTGACTGAATATCAACTCCGGTAGCAACAAGTCAGCACACCTCAACCGCTTTCTAGTAGTGCTATCCGGCTAATATGGGTATGAGTGAATAGCCCACTCAGTAATGACTTCACCATCACATAGCCAGTAGTAGCATTAATTTCCAATACTCGCAGCTTTTCAGTTCCTTGAGTCTGAAGCCACTTCACTACTGCTCCCACACACAGATTCTGGACTGATGTCTTAGCTGAAGTTGTATGGGAGTTGAGTACGTCTGGATCATTTGCGATCGCTGAATTTGATAAATCAATATTTTCGCCCTCAGCAGCAAGAAAACCGCTTTCGTTTATGGGTGAGGCGTCTGCGATCGCATCCCTTGCTTCCCCTCCCAAGTCAAGCGCCTCCTCTTCTGTTGTTGGGGAGTTTGGCACAGAGGGGTTTGGCACAGGGGGAGATATATCTATATATTTATCTGGGGGTGTGACACATTGTATCCTATTGATACATTCTGCTGAGGTGTCAGGCAGTGCCTTTGGCAGTGCTAAGCAGTTTGCCTTCTCCTGTGCCAGAGTGTCGCGATTCAGCCAGATATCGAAAATTTCCTGACGCCCATCAGTTGGAAACTGGAATTGATACACTCTAATCCGTTTGCGTCTGTTCCTAGAGTCCCGTTCCTCCGTGCGCTCCTGGCGGATGCACTTGAGAGTAAAGCCTAGTTTAGCTTTGCAAATGATTTGCACTACTTCCATTGGCTGCGCTCCCTTATGAATGGTTAATCCTAGGAAGTCCTTGATATCCCGACTGTAAAGTTTAATTGTAGAGGCGAACTTCTCTACTTCTTCGTCAGTTCCTCTCCATTCCCTGTCTGGGTCAAATAATTGTGTTAAGCCAAGCTTTGAGAGAGCTTCTACCTGAGAAGTTAATAATTTAATATCTTGGGGACAGACCTTACCATTGCCACGCGCTAGATGTTCGGATAGATGTTGGCGATCGCGCTGCTTGACAAGCTCAGGGTCGTGAGTCAAATAATAATGCAGTCTCAGCTTGGCATACCAACCGTCATCATCTTTAAGTTTCAACTCAGCCGTTATTGGTACCCCGTAGCGCTGCTTTAACTGATGCTTTTGCTCTGCATAACGCTCATCTGAAGTTTTAGTCCGTTTCTCTTTTAATTCTTGGTATTTAGTTTCATTTGGAATATCAAACGCATTGGCGATAGCTTCAGCTTCATTTTTTCTATTCTGTTCCCTGACAAGAGTTGCTTCATCCTTGAGTTGAATAGCTTCGGCAGACCGTTGCTCTAGTTCCTGCTCTAGAGGAGTTACTTGTTCTTCTAGGTGTTCTAGTAAATCCCAGTTCTGGATGTTGTTTGCGGCTAACTGCTGCGCTTTCAGTTCGGAAATTCCTTGCTCTAGTTCATTCTCGCGGCATAGTTTCACCCGATGTCCTTCAGCTTTCAAGCCCTCCCATACAGTCTGGCGATAGTCCCACATCCCTGCGTTAATTCTCGCTGCCATTTTTGCCCAAGTTCTAATATTAATTGGGTCATTCGTGACACTATCAATATCAAAATCCACGTCCTTTAATAAGCGGATATTGGTATTGATAATTTTATTTTGGGATTTGATGACAGCTTTATAATTAGCACTCCCGTTGCTGATCTTACCGAGACCAAATGGGTTAGTCCAGATGTATCTGGGAACTTTCTCATCCCTTAACCGTGCTAGAGCTTGCAACACATCGCTAGTAGGAATGACACCTTGGAAAATGCCAAAGACGCCTTTAAAGTAGCCTCTGACATCAATGCTGACACCAGTGCCGATAGTAGGAGAACAGATGATGATGTCGTATTGGCGAACAACTTCATTAAGACGTTCGACGCAACCATAGGCAGGATGACTTGGATCTGCGGTAGTCTCGCTATCAATCCGCAAAATCCGTAACAGAGGGAATCGCTTTTGTAATCGTGTTTCTGTATTGCGACAACTCCACTTTCCCTTAACTTTTTGGGAATCTTCCACTATCAAAGTGGGACCAGTGGCAGCGACCCGATTCAGTTCAGCAAACAGGGGTGACGGGTCTTTAGTGGCATAGAAGGTTGCGTCCCAACCTGATTGCGGTTTCCAGTCGTTTACTACCACCCAAGGCTCTATAGGGATGTTAGCGATCGCTTTGAGGTAGTCGATGGTCAAATCTGATAAGTCAGCGTCTTGAGCGATGACCAAGCCACCACTGCTCGTCACAGTGTGGATCAGCTCTGCTAGAGTTTCGAGGATGGCCACCCGGTTTTCGTAGCAAGTGGAGCTATTGAGGGCGTGCCATATAACCTGCTCGATTTCATCTAATACAATTATTGCCTCTCTCCAGTCTTCTGGATTGAAACGTGCAGCTGATGAGGGATGCAAGCTGTCAATACAAAGCCCGTAGCCTAGCAGCCCCCTGGTGTTAGATTGGCGCATATCTTCAATCCAGTCGATACCTAGCTTGGCGCAAATAGCCCGACCAAGCTGGGTGCGATGGGTAATTACCAGGGTGCGGCGTCCGATTCTACTTGCAGAAGCAATCAGCGGTTCTAGGGCTGATGTTTTGCCAGTACCTTTAGCAGACTTGATGCAAACTAATCCCGACTTCGGGAATGGTACGTTTTCTAAATAGCGCTGATTTAGCCGGAGAGTTGGAGTGTAGGTGAGCGTGTAGAGTTGTTTAGCCTGCCAAAAGCTGAAGTCAGGGGCTTCTTGATAGAGGGTATTAAAAGCACTTTTGCCTCTGGCAACTACAAAATCGTCAACGCCCTTTTCTGGTCCTGGCAGCTGGATAACCAGAGCTTTGCACCCAGAAGCAATAAACTGAGTACCTAGCTTGTTAATTTCCCAGTTAACGTTTTGAACTGTCTTCTGTTTAGCATCGTGGTCGAAGCAGATATAAATTTCTCTGCCCGAAGTGGCAAAGTGCTTCAGTTCTGGGATTAGGTATGGGTTAACCTTATTACCTTGTTCGTCTTTGGTGCGACAGCCGCCAGTTATTCCGGGTAAGGCGAGCGCTGCATAACCAGCACTCAGTAGACACGCGGCTTTTTTGACTCCCTCGCAAATAACAATGGGAATGTTGCGCTGCCAGACCCAGTGCCAAAAGCCTGCTTGCTGGTCTTCGGGGGCGAGGGGAATGTGGTAGCGAGAAGCAATTTCCTCCCAAATGTGTAAGGGAACTGCTAGAAAGAATGCCCTAGTGGATTGCTTCGGAGGGTGTTCGTATTTGACGGGTTTGGGCTTTTTCCCCTGAAATGACAACCGAGGGCGATTCGGCTTGAAGCATCCCCACAGCATGCGTGAAGAATTGTTGAGGGGGTCAATGCCGGAACACCCCCAGCCGCCCTGCTCGATATGTCCGTATTTTTCTCTCGCCCAACGCCATTGGGCATCTGGATGAACTTTGCCGGAAGCGGCTGTAATATCCGTAAGAAGCCAACGATAAGCTAAATCTCCAGAAAGCGATCGCACGTTTAGCGCGATAATTTCTTCGTCTACAGCGCTATCGAGCCATTCTGAAAAGTGCTTTGGCTCAATCTGATCGGGGTATGTCATACCATACCCCCTTGTTGGGAAGTTGTTCCCGTTCTAGAATTAAAACAGCAGAGCAGTACATTGCTCTGGTTAAAAAAGGCGGGCATCTTGCCTCCTTAAAATTTAATGCCCCCTGAAAACGAAACCGGTTCCCCAACTCAGAGACGTTTCAGGTGGATAAACAGTTTGCAAAGCGCTGCCTATTCGCGTAGGTGGCGCTTTGTTTATTATTGCTGTAAATAATTTTATTGCCAAAGCTGCCTCAAGGAGAATTAATTAATTGCAAGGGCGCGATCGCTCTGTGTAGCTCAGCCTTTATTTCTGCCTCACCGTCAGATAGCGTTTGACAAGCTGAAAACCGCTCGTCTGGAAGGAAGGTGACTCTTCCAAAACTTCCAAGTGCTGATGTAGAAAAGTAGCGATCGCTTGCACGTCTTCGGGAAATCCGGTGAGCTTGATCTTTACCGTACCGTCCATTTACTTTGCCCCTTATTTTCCAGGTAAATTGTTCCCCTGCCCCGGTAACACTTCGGTTGGGTGTCCTTCAAGGGTAGATACAGTTCCTTCCGGGGGAAAAGTGTAGTGGAAAGCAGGAACGGATTTGTTACCAAAAGCGCACCCCCACTCGCAGCGACGAGCAGGGGTAAAGGTAAGTTAGCTGGTAGTACAGAGAGCTGGAGCTGAGCCAGCAGAATTTTTACTTAGGTAGCTGGAACCAATGCTGGAACCAATAATGGAACTTGTGGCAAAGTGCTTGCCTTCTCGCCATGTAATCCGTTGCCTTAAGATGTAGCGTGGTAACAGAATGTTGCGAGGAAGAACGAAACAGGCATAAATGCGGCTGGGGGCGCACGAAAGCGCCTCAGAAAATGTTTTCATGGATCTTTAGCCTTGGTAGTTGCGGTTACAACTGTCAGGGTTAGATGTCTGTCGGTGGTCGAAACACTGGCAGACATTGCCTAGACTGTTAACGGTAACGTTATCACAGTTGGGAAGAAAAAGCGATTGCCCAAACTTAGTTATTGAAATTGGCTGAAATAGCCTCTATTGGGTGATTTGTGGTAACAGTTAACTCCGAAAGCCTACGAAAAAGTTTAAAAAGTTCCGATTATTGCCTGCTACTGACCGCACTACGCAACGGGAGCATCCCGTATTGGCAAATATGCTCAAAGACTCGAAGCCTTGATGCTCCACAAACCAAGTTCGCCTGCCTGGACTCAATTGGGCCAGCGGAGACAGGCTTTCTTTGTGTAGCTGCGATTTCTAATCGCCAGGTATTTTTTCTAACCAGAAAACCAGATATCTGGTTTTCTGGTCTTAGTTCCTAATCCGGTTCACCAAATCGAGTTTTGAGGGCTTCAATAATTACGCTGGTCATAGTGACTCCTGTCCTCTTAGATTCCCCTGCCCAGTGTCGCCTCAAACTTTTTGGTACTTTGACACATAGGTTGACTTCTTCTTCTGGTTCTCTGGCTTTCTGGCTTTCTGACTTTCTGGTTTTCTGATTTTCTGGTTTTCTAGCTTTCTGGTTATCTGGTTCTTTAGTTGGCTGACTTTCTGGCTTTCTGGCTTTCTGACTTTCTGGTTCTCTGGTTTCCTGGCTTTCTGGTTTTCTGGCTTGTCTAATCAAATCACCGTATTTACTGTTACTCATTCCAAATCTCCATTATTTCGTTGCCTAGTGCTTCATAATCAGCCCAAGCTGCCTTAAACCGGGCATCATCTAAATTCCGAATTGGTACACCAGCCAGCGCTGCTTTGGGAAATCCTGCTGTGCGACGAATCATCGTCTCAAATATTGGAACACCCCCTTCCTTTAAATCCTTACGCATCACTTCACCTTCCCGTGATGGATAGGGTGGCACAATGGTTATCAAAGCTCGGTAATTGGTATCGCCTAAATCCTGTGCTGTCTCTAACATGGGCTGCAAGCTCAACACGTCTGGGGCAGTGGGCAACACCAGCAAATCACAACCCTTAGCTAATTCCTTGAGGTCATCAGAATCGGGACGCGCCGGGGTATCGATTATCACGAAGTCAGAACTGGATACAACTTTCATTGCCTGTCGCTCATCGGCAACGAGGAAAGGAAGTTTCCCACGAGAATTCCATCCTAATGCCGTGCGGTTAGGATCGCCGTCAACTAAAACAGTTTTACCTAGATCGCTGAAGAATGTCGCGATGTGGACGGCCGTGACTGATTTTCCAACGCCCCCTTTGTACCCTGTTACAGTCAGGATTTTCATTAGATTTTACTTCTATCTGGTTTACCAGATGTCTGGTAAACCAGATAGGATTGGATTTTTCAAGAAGACAAAAGCCCTCTGCCATTGTAAAGCTGCTCTAAACCAGAAAACCAGAAACAAGTTTAGTGAGCAAGCTGTATTTAAGCTTACGTTAGGCCTGAAACTATAGATTTATTCTTGATCTGTGAACCCTAATGGAGTTGTTGAGTAATAAATAATTTCATAATATGGACTGGATGCAGGTGCAGTGAAGCGCACAATTGTCTGCGGTTTAAAACAATTTCTTCAAGACAGAACTATCATCCTATAATTAAGTAAGCTAAAATTTCGTGAGTCAAAGCGCGGGCTACAATCCCAAGGGTGTCACGAAAACCGCCAGAACCTTGACAAATGAATAGTTAGAGCGTTTTTTCAGTCGCTCAATAAATGCAATAGTTCGCAATAAATGTAGCTGAAATGAGGTTTTAAAAAGGACTTACGAAAATCCTGTTTTGAACCCTCTTGCAGTAAGTGTTTCAGGTAGCGGACTTTCCGAAGCCTTAATCCCCGTAAGGGGACTGAAACGTAGCGCCGCCTTGCTCCACCTCTCTCTTCCCTAGCCTTTCCGAAGCCTTAATCCCCGTAAGGGGACTGAAACCCATCCTTCCTCTCATTTACTTAACTAGGAAAGGTAGCCTTTCCGAAGCCTTAATCCCCGTAAGGGGACTGAAACGATAAAAGCCTTTGAAGGCGAAGAAGCTGTCCGATTACTTTCCGAAGCCTTAATCCCCGTAAGGGGACTGAAACTTGATGATTCGTCCAAAACAATTGCATCAAACCTAAGCTTTCCGAAGCCTTAATCCCCGTAAGGGGACTGAAACGCTTAAACACCACCGACGCTCTGAGTTTTGCTCAATGACTTTCCGAAGCCTTAATCCCCGTAAGGGGACTGAAACTTCGTGGAAATCCCAGCCATTCGCCCGGATGTTTTCGATCTTTCCGAAGCCTTAATCCCCGTAAGGGGACTGAAACATGGACTCATTTGGATAAATGATATAAACGACAAAACTTTCCGAAGCCTTAATCCCCGTAAGGGGACTGAAACTTGCAGGGTACGGTAGGTTGTTCAGTGTTGTACATTATTCTTTCCGAAGCCTTAATCCTCGTAAGGGGACTGAAACGATACTATTTGAAGCGTAGGAGAGTACAACTATGCTTTCCGAAGCCTTAATCCCCGTAAGGGGACTGAAACCATATCAAGTCTCGCCTTGTTCCTCCATTCCTCTATCTTTCCGAAGCCTTAATCCCCGTAAGGGGACTGAAACGATTCACGTTGCCTCCTTAGCAGCGAGTGTCTGAGCTTTCCGAAGCCTTAATCCCCGTAAGGGGACTGAAACCCGGTACAATCTCCTGGGCTTGCTGTTCGAGGTATTCTTTCCGAAGCCTTAATCCCCGTAAGGGAACTGAAACATCTATGAGAATTCTCTATATATAGATTACTTTGCCTTTCCACCAATAGAATCCCCGCAAGGGGACTGAAACAGTTCCAGTCCTTGCACTTTGGAAAAAAAACCGAAGCTTTCCACCAATAGAATCCCCGCAAGGGGACTGAAACAGATATCGGCAACCCGTTCAACCGTATCGGGATCGAATAGCTTTCCACCAATAGAATCCCCGCAAGGGGACTGAAACTTGCCTAGTAGGATGCGGATTTCTCCAGCGTTGACTCTTTCCACCAATAGAATCCCCGCAAGGGAACTGAAACAAGGAATCAAAATCGAAATACTTTGGCACATTCTCCTTTCCACCAATAGAATCCCCGCAAGGGGACTGAAACCGGAGAATCTGGTTTCCGTCTTGAGACAATGCTTGCCTTTCCACCAATAGAATCCCCGCAAGGGGACTGAAACCGAAGAGTAGTTGAACCTTTGGCTTTATCGTTGAGCTTTCCACCAATAGAATCCCCGCAAGGGGACTGAAACCTGCTAGGTGTAGCGCTGACTCCAGCTCCTGGCCCGCTTTTCCACCAATAGAATCCCCGCAAGGGGACTGAAACATCGCCTTCCTCATCCCAGGCCAATACGGGTAATTCTTCTTTCCGCCAATAGAATCCCCGCAAAGGAACTGAAACGATCGAATCAACATCAATTGTCAAAATTTTGACAATTGACTTTCCGCCAGGATAATCCCCGCAGTGGGGCTGAAACTACCCCGAATACTGCAAGGCAACCACTTTTAAACTTTCCGTTAGGGCTTTCCCAAGACGAAATTCGGTGAAGAGACTGAAACTGTTGACCAATGCCATAAAATTTCAGAAGATCCCGTTCACTTTCTGCAAATTATTTTTCATTTAATAGCTGCTCAAAACCAAAAATCTTACATCTTTTCTCGAAAACCAGATAACCAAAACTTAATCATGCTCAGCTTAGCTTCTTTAGGTTTCAGTTAGGGTTAAAGCTATGAGTTGACTGTTAAAGTGTAAGCTCTAATTAAGTCAAACCTTTTCTGGTTGAGTCAAAGCCCGTCGCGCTAACTTAGCATAAGTTTTAACCGTCTCCGGACGCATTTCTAGATCCAGAGCGATCGCCTTTAACGACTCCCCCCACTCCCGGCGTGCCAAAATAGTAGCCCAAGTTTCAGCAATCTCAGTAGCACGAGAACCACCCGTGCGCTTTCTTTGAGCGATAAACTGCTCTTGTAACTCAGCAATACGTTGTGCTAAGAGACTCTGCTGCGACAGTACAACCTGAGTTTCTTGGTTTAGCCATCCAGTTCTAGTTTGCCCCAATCCAAATGTTGTTTTGTGTCCCGTCCCACAATAAGGGGCAAACTGCCCCAGCGCATAGAACAACTGCTCGAACTCTGGCTGGTTGGCAGCGGCAGACGACAATCCCAACTCAACAGCGCCCGTAAACCCCGTAACCGAACCCTTCTTCCCCGCTGCAACTTTCACCGATTCCAAGCGGTGACGATGAATCAGCACGCACTCCTCTACCCATTCTAAAAATGCCTCTTGGTTGAATTCCCTGTTGGAAAAATCATTCCAGCGGCGCAGGTAGCTGTGAAATAAATTGTTAGGTACAGGTAACGGAAAGTGATGCCCCTTGCGGCGAAAGCTAGTAGGAGTGAGAAAGCTGAAAGTTAGCGTTGTCGATGGGAAACCAGCCTTTGAAAATAACTCGTTATAGGTTGTCGGTGCTAGAGCAATTTCACAAGTGCGAATTAGTAACGGAGCATCATGTAACTCAATCACCTCTGGTAACGCCTGTACCCATTGGGCAACCCACTCCACCACCGGCTTCGAGAACGCTGTTACATACCAGCGGTAAGACTCTTCAGCTTTGAGTTGAAGGTTTTTCCCCGCCGCGAGGAACTCGCCTTCCAAGCTAGAGATGGTGAATGGTTTCTCCGATTGACCATCATGCAGGTAAGCGGATAGTTCTGGATTTTTTTGACGCACCTGGTCTAAAAACCAAGCGTGTAATTTATTGGTGTACTGAGGATAGAGATAGTCCGCAGCGCGAGGAGTTAGTTCAAAGACTAACCCTACCAGTTCTGTTTCAGGCGACCAATTGAGGTCAGATAGAGCAGCATCTTTTTTTGTTCGTTTGGGTCGAGCCATCGCGCTTTTGATTGGACTTAGTGAGAATTCTAGCTAATTTCCATCCCCTAATGGGGATTAATTAGCCACATTAGCTGTTCGACACGCTTGCGAACAGACTTTAGTTGCTGGGCAGTTCCAGTTTGAGGACTTGACCAACAGACACGGCGCGAGTGTGGGTTTCTACCACGACAGCACCTTTATATCGAGGGTCGTAGCATCCAACCCAAGCGGCTGCGTGACATTCATGCACTAAATAGGCATACAACCAAATTGGACCTTTGTCTTCAATGACAATTCCCTGACTGAAATCAATGCCAGATGGAAGCTTTAATCCCTTTAGGTCTTCTGGCTCAATGATGCGGTCATCATTAGTAATCTGGACGCGGAGGTGTTGGTAAGGAAGCCCATCTTGAGTCTGATGGGAACGATGGTTTAACTGAATGGCGTTCATCTAGTCTGGCAAAAGCTATCTGTAGTGGTTCCAAGTTTGTTGGATATGCAGAGCTATCTTTTCCCGTAAGTCCCAAGGCAACAGGACTTCTATTTCTGGACCCAAAGCTCGCAATCGCCTGATGACGTGGTAGTCTGTAACGCGGTATTTGGCTTGGTAGTAGGCATCGGTGGGAGAGCGAGACTGGAGAATTTCTAAAAGAGCTTGTCGCTGTTCTGGGTTTTGGGTGTGCTGTTTGATTAGGCTGGCTGCTTGCTGGTAGTCAACGGGTTCAAAGGTGTGATGAAGGAAAGTTCCTCGGATATAGCGATCGTGAAATTTTTGGTTAAAGCGCAGTAGCATCAGGGCTGATGGTTTGTAGAAGTCAAAACCCCAAGCTTGTTTTAGCTTCGTCTGGACTGTCTTTTGGGTTGGTAGTTGCCCGTCTTCGTATTTCTCCCGCAATAACTGAGGTACACGCAGGTCTTCCCAGTTCAATGAGACTAGGCGTTTTGAGCAAATGCGATCGAGGCGATAATTGTGCCAGTTGATTTCACTGTGGGGAGTGCTGCCATAGGCACACAGGTATTTTGCCCGTTCCATGTAATAGATGCAGACGGGATAGATAACGCACTCTTTGACTAAACCTAAATGAGCGCTGTGATAGGTCAGCAGCAGAGGCTGAATTTGTCCGGAGTCCCAAATTTCCTGCAATTCACCCTGGATCTGATCGACATCATCTTGCTTTTGAGTAGACTCTGGCACCAAGTAGTCAACGTACAAAAAGACGCGACGAGTATCTTCGTGGGGCTGTTCAAAGATTTGCTCGGCTAATAGAGGTATATTGGGGTCGAGAAACCCAAGCATTTCCAGTGTTTCAGCTACATAAACCTGTTCTTTGGTTGTTAGGCTGCCTTCGGACTCAAGGTTTTCTAGTTTATGGGAAATGGGCAATACTTCCACTCGACGGTAGTGCTTGCTCCTGCCAGTCTGGCTAGGTACTTGTTGGAGCCAGCCCCAACTAACGAGTAAGTCGAGGTCACTCTGAAGGGATTTGCGGACTTGGGCAAATAGCCGTTCTTGCAGGAAATTCTTCAAGTCAGAGTCGGAGATAGGGATTTGTTTTTGCAAAGACTGTTGCCATTCATCCACAGGTATATCTAGCTCATAGAGCCATTGTCTGGTTGTTTTAGTACAGGCGCAGTTGGGGTCTTGATGGCTGAAAACGTCTTCCCGCTTTTCATCCTGGTGAGTTTTGCTGAAGAAAGCCTGATGCCAATCGGCATAGGTGAAGCTGTCTGGCAGAGCTGTGTATCCTTTATCGCCGTAGAGCCAGCGTAGCAAAGCCCATAGCCTGACAGCGCGGGTGAGATGGTGATTTTGTTCTAAAAGTCCTTTGGCTAACTGTTGTAAGAGCTTGGGGTGCGGGGGATTGCGAAAGAGTACATCCGCCATCGGTTCGTGAATCTAAGGTGTGCCTTATAGCGTATCAAGCATCGGAAGGGGGTATTTCCGATGGTGTGCCATATTAAGGTGGGAATTGCAGGAGATGGATAAATTCACCGCCTGTAGCCAGAGGTGAGCGATCGCCTGCTCGATTGACAAAGGTTCTCAATTGTTAGTCAGACTTTTGGGAAAAATTCAAATGTTGATTTCGGCCATTGGTACACTTTGTCCAATTTCGGGAACTTTAAAGATGGGCTGATTGAAATTTGTCAGTTAAGGAGGAGCGATTACCTGCGGTAGCGCTAAAGCGATTGCATTTCCCAGAGCAGCACAAATCTCATACATACTTTAAACGCCAGCAAATATGAACATATCTGAGTTTGATAAGCACAAAGTCGATCACCTCTTTTTGCTCATTGGTGAAAATCCGTTGCCTAATTATGTAGCCGCCAGACTCTTGTTAAACAAGGGAGGTACGCCCTATTTGGTGTATACAACGGGTACAAAAGATACAGCAGAACGTTTGCAAACAATATTGAGTAACGAACCAATTGGCTTAAAGACGGCTCAACTTGTGCCACTTAATGATTACGAATCCGATGCTTATCACATTAAAGAGGCGATTCGTCCAAAACTAGAAGCTATCAAAGTGGGAAAAATTGGATTGAATTACACGGGTGGTACCAAGGCAATGGCTGTACACGCTTACAGAGCCGTTTTCAGCAAAGAGCATCCCGACACTGTTTTTAGTTATCTCGATCCCCGCAAGTTAGAGATGTGCATAGATAGCGATAACACTCCCATCGAACCAATCAAAATAAAATCAGAATTGCTGGAAGTAAAACTTGTTAAACTTTTCCAAGTTCACGGTTTACAGTTGAAAAGTAATCCTACACAAGAAGTTCAATTGCCCGAATTAGCAGCAGCACTTGCCAATCTCTTTAAGGATGAAGATAAAGCCAAGCAGTGGTTTGATTGGTACTTCAATATTTTCTGTGAAGAAGGTCGGAAGAAGAAAAATGGAAATTGGGATGATTGGAAAAGCAAAACCAACTTAGCTGCGTTATCGATATCAGTCGAAAAATTACCGCCAGAAGTGGAGACTGAGTTTAAGCAAGAAAATTTGATGGGTTCAGATAGCAAACTCTCGTTGCAAGCAGTACAGCAATTAAAAAACATAAAACAAGAGCCTGTTTTTAAAGAAATCAAGGATTTTTGTAAATACCTAGATGGTTTGTGGTTAGAGCATCATGTTTTGAAACAAGTCAAAAATATTGCTGATAAAAACTATATCAAAGACTACGGACTTAATTTTAAAGTGCCTCTCCCAGGAACTCAACAGGGATTTGAATTCGATGTTGCGTTTACGAGAGGTTATCAGCTTTTTGCTATTTCAGTCTCAACAACGAGCAAAAGAGAATTATGTAAACTTAAGCTGTTTGAGGCTTACTTACGGGCGCGGCAACTGGGCGGCGATGAAGCGAGAGTTGCTTTAATTTGTTGTACTAACGAACCAGATACACTCAAAGCTGAGATGGCATTACTGGACGACAAAAAGATTGCCGTTTTTGGACGAAATGACCTAATGAATTTGTCTATCAAGATGGAAGAATGGATTAAAGAAAACGATAAGAACGCAAAATGAAAAACTTTACTGTAAGCGTACTAGATACAACAGGAATTCAACCTTACATTTTCGGGAGTAACCGCCTACGCGAAAACATTGGTGCATCTTACCTAGTTTCTCAGGCAACAGATAACTGGGCAAGAGAGGCTTTAGAGAAGTTGAAAACAGATATTAAGCAAGAAGTTTATACCTTCAATCCTGAAAAACCTGAAAAACATCTACCAGATGCAAAACCGCGTATCGAAGATGATGGACTAGCTGCTGAGTTAATTTATGCAGGTGGCGGTAATACAGTATTGCTTTTTTCAGACAAGCAATATGCTCTGCAATTTACTCAGATTTTGAGTAAGCGAATCTTAGAAGAAGCACCGGGTATCAATCTTGTCACAGTCCATAAAGAGTTTGATTGGGATAATCAATCTCTGTATGAGGTAGTTCAGGATTTGATGAAAAATGACTTGGATACCAAAAAGCGAAGCAGGATACCCTCTGCACCATTGCTAGGTTTAGGTGTAACAGCAACTTGCAGATCGACTCAATTAGTTGCTGTAGGGATGAGCGAGAAATTTGAAGATGATGAACCTTATCTAATTTCTAGAGAAATCCAGAAAAAACTGGATGCGGTTCGTTTTGCAAATCGTCAACTTAGAGAAAGATTATTCAACACGAGTTCCGAAATTTATGAATTTCCCCTAAGAACTGACTATATGGGTCGTTCAACAGGAGATTCTAGCTATGTTGCTGTGATTCATGCTGATGGCAATGGCATGGGCAAACGGTTTCAAAGTTTTGGCAAAGGTAAATGCAATCGGGATTACATTATCGATATGCGTAAACTTTCCCATAGCGTTAATCAGGCTGGTATTACAGCACTCAAAAAAGTGATAGAGATACTGATTAAATCTATTGAGTTAGATAAAGATGGGAAGAGAAAGGTCAAAGGTCAGTTTGAAATCAAAGACAATTACTTACCATTTCGTCCTCTTGTTTATGGCGGTGATGATGTGACCTTCGTTTGTGATGGGCGCTTAGGGCTGGAATTGGCGACAATCTACCTTGAAGAACTGGAGAAGCAGCCAATTGCAGACGGTAAACCTATTAAAGCCTGTGCTGGAATTTGTGTTGTTAAAACTCACTACCCTTTTGCACGAGCTTATGAACTTAGCGAAGACTTATGTCGTAAAGCAAAAAACTTTGTTACAGATGAAATTAAAAAATTTGCAAAGCAAGATTTCTCAGCTTTAGATTGGCATTTGGCAGCAAGTGGATTAATCGGGTCAATTTCTGAAATTCGTCAGCGCGAGTATCAAGTACAGGCAGGTAGTTTAGCAATGCGTCCTATCAGTTTGAAAAATGAACGTGATAGTGACTGGCGTACTTGGAAAGGTTTCACAAAAGTAGTCCAGTACTTTAATGAAGATGATGACTGGAAAGGCCGTCGTAATAAGGTTCTTGCCTTACGGGAAGTCCTGCGTCAAGGTATTAAAGCAACTCAAGAGTTTCTGAGAAATTACAGGCTAGAACAACTGCCAACTTTTCCAGAATCTACTGGTCGTAGTGATAACTTAGCCAAAGATGGTTGGCTAGATGGCTTTTGTGGTTACTTTGATGCTATTGAAGCAATGGAATTTTATATCTCATTGAAGGAAGAATTAGATGCCGATTTGCCGACTGAAATACAAACTAAAAATCAAACTGTTGAGTGATACCACCTTTGGACGTGGGGATGGAGTAGCGGGTTTAATCGACCAAGAAGTAGAGCATGATATTTATGGGTTTCCCTACTTACGAGGACGCACTCTTAAGGGATTGCTTAGTGAAGAATGCGATAACTTAATCGCTGTACTTTCTCATCATAGACGGGATTGGGATGAGGTTGCTTGTAACTTGTTCGGTACACTTGGTAGCACTCTTGGAACAATGGCAGCAGTTCATGTGGGAGATGCTTGTTTACCAGATGACTTGCATCAAGCCGTTGCCTTCCAGATTCAGGATGAAATTTTAACAAAAACAGAGGTACTTGATTCGCTGACAACTATCCGTCGTCAGACTGCAATAGACCCACAATCTGGTACATCGGATGAGGGAAGTTTGCGTTCATATCGTGTTGTTTTGCGTGACCTTTGTTTCACTGCTGACTTAATTTTTGAGAAAATTCCAAATGATGAAATGCTGTCGCTTTTAGCTGTTGGCGCTATGGCACTCCGACGCTTGGGTAGTGGACGTAATCGAGGTCGAGGTCACGTTCAATGTACGCTACACGATTCAAAATGGGATGACATTACCTATCAACATCTCAACCATTTTGGAAAAGAAATTAAGGAAAAAGTTGCATGAAAGCAATTATTTTGACATTAGAAACTCAGCAACCAATTCTCGCTACTTCATTTCAAGGCGATCCAAACAGTGATGTGTCATATCCTTATATTCCTGGCAGTATGATTCGTGGTGCCATTATTGGGCGTTATATGAGGCAGCGTCACTTGTCAGAACTTGATTTAACCAATGATGAAGTGAAGCGACTTTTCTTTGATGCCCAAAGTACTCGTTACTTGAATGCGTATCTTTTGAGTCAAAAAAATCAACGTACTCTTCCTCTACCTTTGTCTTGGTTCAAGGATAAGGATGCAGAACTTACTGATAATTTACCTATAACTGTATATGATTTCAGTATTAATAAAGGAGAAGAGCCAGAAACGCCAAAGTCTGTTGGTGAATACTTCTGGGCAAAGGAAGGAGGAATAGTAAAGTTATACAAAGAAAAGCGACGGATTAATATTCATAATTTTCGCGATCGCAAAAAAGGACGTTCTACAGATAACCAAGGTGAACTCTTCCGCTACGATGCCTTAGATGCAGGACAAACCTTTCAATCTATCATCCTGTGTGAAGATGACAATGTAGAAGCAATTCATAACTTATTAGCAGAACCAAACTTCTGGTTAGGAGGTTCTCAAAGTGCTGGATACGGACATACTAAAATTAGCGTAACAAAACCATCTAGTGATAATTGTAACGAAATAGGAATTGCAGCAGACGACCGAGAAAATGATGAAATTTTGAGTGTTACACTTCTCAGCGATACGCTTTTAAGAAACAAACAAGGTCAACCTGTAGCCGATCCAGCTTTGATTAAACAAGCAATTGAGGATGTTTTAAATATAACCTTACCTCAACCTAAACCGGGAGGTATTTTTATTAGCAGTACTCTAATAGGTGGCTTTAACCGCAAATGGGGATTGCCTTTACCTCAAGTTCCAGCCTTAGCAGCAGGGAGTGTGATTGTTTTTGAAAGTGAAGATATTGAAATTACTTCAGAACAAATTCAGCGACTTGAAATTTGCGGAATTGGAGAGAGAAGAGAAGATGGTTTTGGGCGAATTGCTGTAAATTGGCTAGAAAATGAATATATTCAAGTAATTTTACCAAAGTTATCTAGTACCTCTAGCCTACCTCCATTAAGAAGCGAAGAATCGCGGATTGTGGCTGAACAGATGGCACAAAGACTGTTGGAACAAAAGCTAGAACAATATCTTCAAAAACAGGTTGGATATTTAAGTTTGGATGAAGGCATCAGTAACAGCCAATTGTCACGACTACAATCTGTTGCACGACAAGCACTTCTTAACAGAGATTGTAATTTAGTTATCTCGCTGCTAAATAACTTACCATCAAATGCCCGTAATCAGTTTGAACGGACGAAAATTGGTAATGAAAATCCTAAAAAGTCTTTTAAGCAACAACTTGATGAGTGGTTGCTTAACCCGACAGATTGGATTAAGGGCATAGAAGTCAAAATTGCTGATGTAGAGCGCAAATTTGATGACGCTCGCGCCCAACAGAATAAGCTAGCTGAAAAATACACACTACGGCTAATTATGGCAGTGGCGAAGAAAGCAACTAAGGAGAACAATAATGAGTCTTGAACGCCTGAACCGCCACCAACGCCCTATTGCTAAACGCATTATTGTACGAGGCACATTAATTTTAGATACTCCTACTTGTCTGGGAATTGGTGATGCAGATAGTCCAACTGATTTAGCATTACTCAGAGATAGTATTAGTGACCATGCTCTTTTAACAGGTTCATCCATTGCAGGTGCTTTGCGAAATTACTTACGTGAGTATGAGCATGGGTATGTGACAGGTGAACAAGAGTGCGATCGCGCTACTGTCTTATTTGGTGGAACCCGCCGTGCTGATGATGGTGAACAAAGTCCATTAATTGTGAATGATGCCATCAGCAGCAAGATACCGAGTGTGGAATTGAGAGATGGAGTAGAAATTGAAGGAACAACGGGTACAGCAAAAAAAGGTCAGAAATACGACTTAGAGCTATTAGCTGCCGGAACTGAATTTCCTCTCTACTTTGAGCTACTGGTAGAGCATAAAAAAGACGAAACAGAACAACGAAATTATGAAGATAGGTTAGTCAAATCACTAGTGTTAGCATTACGAGGCTTAGAGGTTGGTGAAATTGGCATTGGCATGAAAAAGCGACGAGGTTTTGGTCGCTGTAAAGTGAAAGCGTGGCAAGTCTGGGAATTCGACCTCACTCAAGATGATAAAAGATTAGAATGGCTGCTGTTTGAGCATTGGTGTACAGAATTATCGCCAGAACACGAAACTTATTCATCAATTGCTACTGCTCTTGGGGTGTCTTTGGATGAAGAGGAAGATAAACGCGATCGCTTCTCCATCCAAGCTACCTTTAAACTAGCAAGTCCTTTACTCATTCGCTCTGGTCAAGACTCTACTGGTTGCGCCCCTGATGTTGTACATTTGCGATCGCATCGAGACGGTGAACTCAAACCTGTGCTGTCTGGTACTAGCTTGGCAGGAGTTTTGCGGCATCAGGCCGAGCGTATTGTCAACACTTTGGGGAAACACCAGGCAATTGTCAAGGAGTTATTCGGCTTTGTGGAAGAAAACAGCAAACAAGCAAAAGCAAGCCGCCTAGTGGTACACGAGAGTGTAATCGAAAATACGGCTGACTTGGTGCAAAATCGAATCGCCATTGACCGCTTTACTGGTGGCGCGTACCACGGGGCCTTGTTCAGCGAACAGCCGATATTTGGTAGTGATGAAACCCGCCTAACTTTGGAACTAGAGTTGCGTCAGCCAAAGAAGGCTGAGATTGGTTTGCTACTCCTATTGCTTAAAGACTTGTGGACAAGTGACTTACCTGTAGGCGGTGAAAGCAGTATCGGACGGGGACGGTTGCAAGGACTCGAAGCAACAATGATTCAACAGATTCCAGGAGAAGCAACGCAAACTTGGACAATCTCCCTCTTGGGAGATTGTCTCCAGGTGAGTGATGTCAGCGCTTTAGAAGCATTTGTCAGTGATTTCTCTGGAGAGGTGGCAGCATGAGCGAACTGTTATGCCAGAAGCTTTCTGTTGATGGGGTTATAGACGATGGAACACTTGTTTCTTGGTTGAAGGAGCAAGCAAGAAACTGGAAACTCAACTATCTGCTAGCTCATGCTGAGGACGGCGTAATTTGGGGTCGCTTCGATAACGATCATTTAACTACAGCTGAAAAGATATTTTACAAGCCTGAGTTTAAGGTAGATTTTCCGACACTACGACTACTTACTCTTCAGCAATGCCGTGTCTTTGGTCAAAACGGTGAGGTATTACTTTGGCGGGCTGGGGAGACATTGCGATCGCGTCTAGTCCAAGATAATCCAAACACAGACAAAATCCTAGAAAGACAGATTCTTTGGGGAACTCATGGGGAGAAGCGAGATAACTTCACCTTACTTTGGGACGGTTCGCAGGGACTCAAGCACGCCGTGCCATTTATCGATATTCCCTTGGACGAGCGTAATCGGCTGATTAACCCAGTGCGCTTGATTGCACATCAATACATTGACTATGACGATTCAGGGGTAGCTCGTATTCACCTCAGTCGTCTTGTAAACCTTACTACCGAGAAGGAACCAAGTAATGCTCCCAAAACACCTCAAAAAAGTACCGGAAGACCGTAAGGCAATCGCACCTTACAATTTTGTAGAATTACCTGACAAAGTAGTTCCAGCAGAACCTTTCCACGATTGTAATTGCTACAACCTGAACCGTCACACTGGCAAAATTAAATGTACGCTGACTACTGAATCACCACTCTATACTCGTTGTGGGCTAACGCCAGATAATTTTACCAAGTTTGGTGATACGCCAAATGAAGAACTTCAACCAGAAGAACGCTTAAAAAGAGCTGAATTTTTTAGCAATCCCGCCAACCATAAACCTACTATTCCTGGTAGTAGCTTACGCGGGATGCTGCGTACCTTAGTTGAAATTGTTAGTTTTGGCAAAATCGAGCGGGTATCTAACCAGCAACATTTTTTCTTCCGTGCTGTTGCAGCCAACCCGAAATCTGACTCCTTGGGAGGGGAATACAAAAGTCTTCTTAAAAAAATCAAAGCGGGTTACTTGATTAAACAAAACAGTAGTTGGTATATCCGTCCTGCTCAGGCTATTGATGGTTCTCCATTTATCTGGGTCAAAGAGCGAGATTTATCAAGGATTCGCACTCTCGTCACCATGAATCAATCGGGTTATCGTCCCCAGCATATAAATGTTAGTTTCGGAGAAACCTACCCAAAACCCCCTCGTCGATTTACCAGAACAGTTAGTAATAATCTTAGTTTGTATCCACGTCAAGGGGTATTAGTTACTAGCGGCAATATGCTAGAAGCTTCAGATAATCCTGAGAACCTACACCGCAGAAACCACTGCATTGTTGCAACTATTGATGAAAGCGCTGCTTTACTAAAGATTAATGATGAAGCAATTCAACATTATTGCAGCGCACTTACTGATTTTCAGAAGCAGGAGCCGTTTCACAAAAAAATGGGAGCTTTACAGGAAGATGGACGCCCCATTTTCTATTGCGATCCTCAAGACGGTCAAATAGAGGTAACGCTATTCGGTCACAGCCCAAACTTTCGTATTCCTTATTCTCCTAATCATGACGGGTGTGCTGCTTCAGCCGTTGATTTCATTCCAAAAGATTTGGGGACATCTGCTACTGTTGACATTGCAGATGCTATTTTCGGCTTTGTCAGAAACGAAAAGCGTGAAAAAGACCAAGCTCTTGCAGGACGAGTCTTTATCAGTGATGCTATTTGTGAAAAAGCAGCTAGTGAGGATATCTGGCTTACTGGCAGTCGGGAAAGAACAATTACGCCACAAATTCTTTCTACACCTAAACCTACAACCTTCCAGCACTACTTGGTTCAAACTGACCCTGAAGCTAGAAAGCGCGAATTAAAACACTACGCCAATAAGCCAGAAAAGGAAACGGTCATTCGAGGACATAAGCTCTACTGGCACAAGGGACGTTCACCTTCAATTGTTCTTGATAATCCTGAAGCTTCAGAAAGCCAAACAACTCAGATTAAGCCTATTAAACCTGGAGTCTCTTTTACATTCACTATCGATTTTGAGAGTTTTAGTAATGTGGAGCTTGGTGCAATCCTTTGGGTGCTGAATCATGCCAACAATTACCAAGATGAAAAGTACCGTCTCTCGCTCGGCATGGGTAAACCACTGGGGATGGGTGCAGTTAAGATTACTCATCAGCTAAATCTGAGTGATCGCAAACAGCGATACACAAAGCTATTTAAGGACAATAACTGGGAAATTGGAGAAACATCTGATTCTGTTGATACTCACAGCAAGTGTGTCAAAGCCTTTGAAAACCACATACTCGACCATATCAGTGAAGCAGACCAGCCGACTACAGGTAAAGCCACAGGCTTAGAAGAAGTACCGCGTATCAAGATGCTCCTAGCAATGCTGAGTTGGTCCGGTTTATCAGATATTGAGCGTACAACGCGATATATGGAAATTGAACGCGATCGAGAGCCAAAACTTGAACCTGATGGAAAGGAGTACAAAGAGCGTCGCGTCTTACCTAGTCCTTTACAAGTGATGGAATGGGAAGATAACCGGAAGGTCAATAATTCTACTCCGCCGCAGCCAGGTACAAATGTGGGTAAGCCTATTTTGAAAAAATCCACACAGTCTAATCACCCAATACAAAAAGGAAAGCGAGAGGATAAGGGTGGTGGCAATTCAGTTTTTGCCAGACCTCCAAAACCACCAAAGCGTTAGTGTTCGTGAATTCCTAATTGTAGAAGTAGATGAGGGTTAATATATGGCTTTCAGTAGTTATAAGAGTATCGGTGCCGTTGTCAAAGAATTCCAGACTAAATATACCGAAGCAGATTTCATCGGTGAAATAGAATTTAACATCCCCAACTACTTCCGAGAAGACTTACAAACCGTCATGCGAGAAGGAGTCGTTGATAACTCAGAATTTGCCATTTGTGAAAACTTAATTTATCCCGTCTTGAAAGAAGTCTGGAAGTGCTATCGCAGCAAGTTCCTCTTGTGGAGTCACGAGTCCCTCACCTATGATGAAAATCTTTCAGGATTTCCCGAATATACCTTGGCGAAACGCTCTCCATTGGGAAAGGTTGTCTTTGATAAGCCGTATTTACTTTTAGTGGAAGCCAAGCAAGATAAGTTTGAAGAAGGGTGGGGACAGTGCCTCGCCGAAATGATTGCCGCCCAGCGACTGAATGAAGACCCACAAATGACAGTTTTCGGTATTGTTTCTAACGGAGATCGCTGGCAATTCGGCAAGCTAGAAGCCGATACGTATACCAGAAATATCACCCTTTACAGCATTCAGGAGCTAGATAAACTCTTTGCAGCTGTTAACTATGTTTTCCGGCAGTGCGAATTGCAGCTTGATGAGAAGGTTGCAGCTTAACCCTCACTCTTAAGGGCATAGATATTACGAAAAATCTCCCTTCCCTTGTCTCCCTATTTCCTTGCCCACCCTCTCACTGCTTGACGGATAGCTCGTCTCCCTTGAGGACGGTATTGTTCAATGAGTGCAGGAAGCTCTTGAACGGGAAGAGTAGGAAATATATAGCTCGTTTTTACTTCTATGTATTCCTCATTCTGTAATTGGTAAATTTTCAGTTCATCAGAGTCGTAACACCAAGTTTCGGGTACACCTAAACGAGCATAAATAGAAAAGCGACTTAGAGATTTGCTTGTCACATCGATTTCTAAAGCTAAGTCTGGAGGTGGGTCTTGATTGAGATCATATTCTAACTTGCCTCGAATTTTTGGCTCATTTTGGAAATAAAAACAGTTGTCCGGTTCTACTCCAGCCTTCTTAATTTCTCGCTTCCACGTTGTTGAACTTAAACTTTCGTAGTCTCGGTCTAAAACTTCTGCAATATCTTTTATGGCATCCCCAAACGCTTCTTTATAATATTCATGTTCGGGTAAAGGGGTCATAATTTCTAACGTTCCATCATCATAGGCAATTCTAGCAGCACGGCTTTCGCCCAAATCAACTAATAAATTTTCAAATTGTTGCCAACTAATGTTGTGTAAGACAACTCGGTCAGCGCGACGTTGAGTAAGCAACATAATTTTTATAGAACAGGAAAGAAAGCTAATTTTATTGTATGTATGACTATCGCTCAATACTTTCATGACCTAACTGGATTCCCTCCACGCCAATTCCAGCAACAAGCGATCGCACACCTTCTCAACCGCCAAGATGTCCTCCTCCGCGCCCCTACGGGGTCAGGCAAAACCGAAACCGCGATCGCTCCTTTCCTCTTCGCCAAAACCTTACAGCGCGACTTCCCCAACAAGCTGATTTACGTCGTCCCCTTGAGAACCCTCGCCAACAGCTTACGCCAGCGGGCAGAAACCTTAGCGAAAACCTGGGAAACCTTCGCTCCTCCCTCTCGCCCTCTGGTGGTGACGCTGCAAACTGGAGAGAGCCCAGAAGATCCTAGATTTGAGGGTGATATCGTATTCTGCACCATCGACCAGATGTTAAGCAGCTTCCTGAATATCCCCTACTCAGTCGGTCGAGGTTCCGCCAATGTCAACGCCGGAGCGATTTTTGCTTCCTATCTCGTTTTTGACGAATTGCACTTACTCGACCCAGACCGTTCATTTGGCACCGTCCTCAAAGTTTTACAACAGGTCAAGGGCATTTCACCGTTTCTGTTGATGACCGCCACGTTAACTGATGAACTTGCCGCCCAGATTAAACGGGTAATTGATGATGGAAATTGTTCGGGTTGAAGACACCGATTTACAAGATATTGAAGGAAACCGCTGTCGGACGTTTCGAGCTGTATCTGAACCCCTGACAGCTCAAACTATCCTCAACGATATTCAATACCATCAACGTCAGCGAGTTATTATTATTTGCAATACAGTCTCTCAAGCTCAGGGATTGTTTAGAGATTTAGAGGAACTGAATTCTGATAGCGAGTTAACTGTTACCCTGCTACACTCCCGATTTTTACCTGAAGATAGAGCGAAAAAAGAAGCTTATTTGAAGGAAACCTTCGCTCAAAATTGGCAACAGCAAGAGGATAACACTTGTCACATTCTGATTTCTACGCAGGTGATTGAAGCGGGATTAAATATTACTTGCGAAGTGATGCACACGCATCTATGTCCAATGAATTCCCTACTGCAACGGGCAGGACGCTGTGCTAGATTTCAGGGCGAACAGGGTGAAGTTTACATCTATCGCTCGTTTCAGGTTAACCCAGTCAATGCTGAATTGGTTGAAGCTGATTTGGAGGATGTGCCGGAAGAACCAAACCAAAAGAAACAAAATTTCTTACCCTATACCAACGAGATTTGTGAATTAACTTGGGAAGTGTTACAAGAGCATACAGCTTCCGAGCAAGTTGATGAAAATGTTGGCTTTCGGATAGAAGAACAGTGGATTAACACGGTTCACACAGAAGAAACACTGCTGCAACACCAGCGTAGAGCAAATAATCAGATGAACTTTGAGCAGCAGTTTAATGCTGCTTTTTTCCAAGGGCAGCAGTCAGTAGCTAATGAGTTAATTCGGTTAGTCGATGCGCGAAGCGTGTTTGTCTGGGAAGAACCTATCTTTTTAGATGATGAGCCGATTGACCCCAAGAAGTTATTAGCCTTCTCCATCCCGATTTCTACCCTATGTAAAGTTTGGCAAGATGTCAAAAATCTCGGATACGAGATTGACTGGATGTTTAAGCGAATTGAAAACCCAAAAGATAGATACATTGAAACATACAGTCAGCCTAATTGCATTGCAATTACCTCTCGCGAATCTCTGATTGCTAGTGTCAGAATTTTAGTCAATCCTCGCTACGTTCACTACGATGAGCAAATTGGTTTATTAATTAGTCCCAATGTTGTGGGAAACCGCTTCGCTTCACCCGACAAGCCGAAGCGAACTCATCAAAGTGAGTACAGTTATCGCATGGATACCTATGTGGGACACTTGGTTTTGATGTGGAAGTGCTGGCGCGAGGCGTTCCCTGCTACGCTCAAAAGAAATGGTGAATTAGTCGAGACTCAAATATGCAGTGTGCGGGATGAACTTTTGCAAGCGGGCGGGGAGTTTATCCGAACTAAAGTTTTTCCCAACGCAGCGGAGAATGAGGCAAAGGCTCTATTTGAGTATCTGGTCTTTTTTGCTGTTTTGACCCACGATCTGGGTAAACTTCAGGTGAAGTGGCAAGAGGTAATGCGGGGGTGGCAAGCGATCGCATATTCCTCATTTAAAAGCAAAAATCCGCGATCGCATCTTTTGGCACATACAGACTACAACCCAGAAGACAAGGAACAACGAGACAGATTCAAGGCATACGAAAAGAAACATAAGCGTCCTAACCATGCTGTAGAGAGTGCGTTTCTGTCGCGGGAAATTCTGAAAACTTCCCTGTTACCTTTGCTGCGCGATCGCTTTAATGCCGACTCTGAGCAAATTAGCTGCATTCTCCATGCTGTAATTATGGCCGCGGGTCGTCACCACTCGGCATGGGCGGGTGGATGGAAAATGGGGGATGTGGCGAAGGTGGGGAAGATTCAATTGCATCCAGGGGCAAAAGACGCGATCGCTTCTAGTTGGCGTAACCTTGCTCGGTTTTTGCCTAAAACTTTACCGCTGCAAGCTGCCAATCTGAGTCGGGAACTCTACGCTGTCACTAAAGAGTTTGACTTGAATCGGTTTGATACCGCTCAAATTGAATATCTGCAATTGTACTCGCTGGTGGTTCGAGCCTTGCGGCTGTGCGACCAGCGCTCGGTTCAATTGCCCGATGTAAAATATAACCTGCCTATTAGTCGGGAGCATTAGTCCTATCTTCCGGCAGGGATTAAATAAATTGAAAGTGTAATCGGGGCTATGAAATTCTATATTAAGAACTGTTTTAGCCTCCTTACGAGGGTTTTGTTCGTGGAAACTCAACCCGGAATTGCGGATTGATGGGAATTAAACAATATTTAAGTCGCCTTTCGGGGATTATGTTGGCAGAAACCTTATTTATGCTGATGAGCGCGGTATACCGCGCTCATCGGCTTGCTGAAAAAATAGTTGTACCTGAGGTTTAAAACTGTTTCAGTCCCCTTTCGGGGATTATGTTGGCGGAAAGCTGGCGCTTCAGTGTATTAATGAAAATCGGCATGTTTCAGTCCCCTTGCGGGGATTATGTTGGCGGAAAGCTGAGCTGATTCGCCGCATAGAAGACTTACCCGTTATTTCCGTTTCAGTCCCCTTGCGGGGATTATGTTGGCGGAAAGCTTTGAAGGTGGTACACGTAGTGAAAAGGTGGAAAAGTTTCAGTCCCCTTGCGGGGATTATGTTGGCGGAAAGGACAGCGTATAACGATGGGCAGACAGGTGAAGAATAGTTTCAGTCCCCTTGCGGGGATTATGTTGGCGGAAAGATAATATTATCTTTCTGGTAATTGAAAGCTTTTATATGTTTCAGTCCCCTTGCGGGGATTATGTTGGCGGAAAGCTTGGTTAAACCACAAACTAACGTGTGGTTTAAATTTGTTTCAGTCCCCTTGCGGGGATTATGTTGGCGGAAAGTCCCCCCCGGCGCTCCATTCTGTCGCCAGTCTCCTTTGCGTTTCAGTCCCCTTGCGGGGATTATGTTGGCGGAAAGCTCATTATCCCGATCTAATTCATATTGATGTGCGATGTTTCAGTCCCCTTGCGGGGATTATGTTGGCGGAAAGTTTAATCATGGTACACAAGATGTCTGTTTACGTTCTTAAGTTTCAGTCCCCTTGCGGGGATTATGTTGGCGGAAAGTGTACAAAGAATGGAACAAGAAAAGAAAACGGTTTACGTTTCAGTCCCCTTGCGGGGATTATGTTGGCGGAAAGTCTGCATTAGGCATAGGGTCTGTAGGAGAAAGAGAGATGTTTCAGTCCCCTTGCGGGGATTATGTTGGCGGAAAGGTTTGGGTTCCTATCTCCTGGCGAATAATTTCTCGCGTTTCAGTCCCCTTGCGGGGATTATGTTGGCGGAAAGTGCGGGCGCTGCAAAAGCATATCAGGGATGAAATCGTGTTTCAGTCCCCTTGCGGGGATTATGTTGGCGGAAAGTTAGAAATATTAGCCATTATAAGTTAGTCCCTGTGTAGTTTCAGTCCCCTTGCGGGGATTATGTTGGCGGAAAGGATAGGAAAAGATACAACTGTTTGGGTAAATGGCTTAACTGTTTCAGTCCCCTTGCGGGGATTATGTTGGCGGAAAGCCAGATGAATATAAAGAAAACAAAGATGAACCTGTAGTTTCAGTCCCCTTGCGGGGATTATGTTGGCGGAAAGAGTAAATGGCGGCGATGGTCTGAGCTATCGATGGGTGTTTCAGTCCCCTTGCGGGGATTATGTTGGCGGAAAGCTAGTTAATGGATCATAGCCAGAGCTATCAGTAGAGTTTCAGTCCCCTTGCGGGGATTATGTTGGCGGAAAGTTCAGCCAAAAGCTTCATGTTCTTAGTAAACCCGTTTCAGTCCCCTTGCGGGGATTATGTTGGCGGAAAGTTAAAGCGTCTGTTGCCCAAGAGGAGCGACGTGTTATCTGTTTCAGTCCCCTTGCGGGGATTATGTTGGCGGAAAGCTTCCTTTGTTTTCTACTATGGACTTGAGGGTAAAGGTTTCAGTCCCCTTGCGGGGATTATGTTGGCGGAAAGTCCGCCTGGAGCGAGATACCTACGGCAGTGTCGAGTTTCAGTCCCCTTGCGGGGATTATGTTGGCGGAAAGCGAACATTTTTGGCACCAACTGACCAAGTACCTGAAAGTTTCAGTCCCCTTGCGGGGATTATGTTGGCGGAAAGTAGTCAATTAATTGACACGCAAATTATAGTAGAAAGTTTCAGTCCCCTTGCGGGGATTATGTTGGCGGAAAGGCAAGTAGTTAATGCGGATGCGGGTATGTACATATGTTTCAGTCCCCTTGCGGGGATTATGTTGGCGGAAAGTTTAGAACGCGCCACAGAAATAGTTTCTCAGGTGGAGTTTCAGTCCCCTTGCGGGGATTATGTTGGCGGAAAGCGACCAAGCACCAGCAGTCATCCACCCCCACGACCGTTGCGTTTCAGTCCCCTTGCGGGGATTATGTTGGCGGAAAGTCTAGAGAAGCTTTTTGAGTTCTTTGTTGTGAAAGAAGTTTCAGTCCCCTTGCGGGGATTATGTTGGCGGAAAGTGGAGTAGGCGGTGCTTTTTTTGGTATCGTATCTTGGGTTTCAGTCCCCTTGCGGGGATTATGTTGGCGGAAAGATAAAACCGTGGGTATTGTGGGATTGCCATTACCTGTTGTTTCAGTCCCCTTGCGGGGATTATGTTGGCGGAAAGATATCAAGGGTTACAGGTTCCGGTAAGGTTCTTTGGTGTTTCAGTCCCCTTGCGGGGATTATGTTGGCGGAAAGGGCTCTATCACCGCCGTGGGACGCTTATCTAGGAATGTTTCAGTCCCCTTGCGGGGATTATGTTGGCGGAAAGGCAGCAAAGCGCCTACTTGAAGAGCTATTATTAGGGTTTCAGTCCCCTTGCGGGGATTATGTTGGCGGAAAGTCACCAATTTGTGAGCGGTTTTGTATTGGAAGTCTTGTTTCAGTCCCCTTGCGGGGATTATGTTGGCGGAAAGACAGCAAAGTCATTCCACTGGGGAAACTGGAGGAAGGTTTCAGTCCCCTTGCGGGGATTATGTTGGCGGAAAGTCCTGAGCGGTTGGTGACATACTCGACATCCAGATCGGTTTCAGTCCCCTTGCGGGGATTATGTTGGCGGAAAGTGTTACCCTAGAATTTTCTGATTTTCAGTCAGCGGTTTCAGTCCCCTTGCGGGGATTATGTTGGCGGAAAGCTCTTCAGAATCTTCCTCACTGTATACAAGTTGCTCTTGTTTCAGTCCCCTTGCGGGGATTATGTTGGCGGAAAGAGCGCCGTCTGAAACTTATACGGCAAGAGGATTCAAAAGAGAGTTTTCGTAAGTCTCTTTCAAAACCTCATTTCAGCCATCGCTATTGCAGATTTTTAGCAATAACGAGGCTACTGAAAACTTTTAAACTATTTAGTTATCAAGGTTCTGGCGTTTTTCGTGAGATCGCACAGGTTTTCGCCCCCGCTTCGACCTACGAAAATTTTGGCTCTTCCAATTATAGGATGATAATTTTATCTTGACGAGGGTGTTCCGAACCGTAAGTAATCGTGCGTTTCACGGCACCTGCATCCAAGACATAAACTCGCACCGAATCCTCTTCGGGTTTAATCAGCTTCTCAATAGAGATTTGCAGCGAAGCAAACTGCATGGCATCCAGAAAGCACTCAAACACACTATACTGCATCCACTTTCCATAACCAGAAAGCAGTTTGTGCAACCGCGTGCGCCGCTTATTCCCGGCTTTAGTATCTGGTACATCGTAAATAATCAGATAAAAGAGAGTGTTCTTCATCGTTGATGCCTCATCGCAAGATCAAAGATGCCTCATCGCAAAGTCAAAGGCTTATAAGGGACACCCTCTTGCAGATGACGACTCAACAGCCGTGCTTGTAACTCAATCGCTCGCCGATAGGTACAGCGATACTCAAACACCGGATGCTTAATCTCATCGTTCATCTTGCGCTCAAACGCTTGGAGAAACGTCTTGCGTCCCGACTCCGACAAACGATAAGCTCCCAAACTTTCCGTAAAGTCCTCCGGCTGGAGTTCACGATGATTCAACACCGACAGCACCAAACTATCCGCAACTAACGGACGGAACTCTTCCATCAGGTCAAGCACCATTGAGGGCTGTCCGTGATGCACCTCATGCAGGTAGCCAATGTACGGGTCTAATCCCGCCAAATGTACCGCCGCCGTCACCTGCATCCGCAACAGTCCATAAGCAAAACTCAACAAGGAATTAACCGGGTCAGTCGGAGGACGGCGATTGCGTCGCGGAAATGACCAGGGTTCTTTCAATAGGGCATCCCAACAGGCAAAATACTCTTTAGCCGCCAGTCCCTCCACACCCCGCGCTTGGTCGAGTGTAGCTTGCTCCCTCACCAGTTTTTTATGGGACTTGAGCGGAGTGTCCCCCACCTTATGGCGATAGAGGATGAGGTGTTGGTTGTGGATTTTGGCAGTAACGATCGCTTTGACCAACTCCAGCCGCCGTTCGGTATCGTGATACAAGGCATACTGAGCCAAGCGCAGTGGGCCATTGCGAGAGTGTCCAGGTAAAGCACTACCGAGATATTTACCAAACCCAGAAAGATAGTGAATTGGCATCCCCAATTCCAGAGCATAGACCAAAGCATCTCCCGTCACCTGGGGATTACCCATCAAGACAACCTGTTCGACCGTTTGCGCTGGGACAGACTTTTTCTTCCAGGAACCATCCTCCTGCTTCAGAGCAACAGTAAACGCTTCGTAAGTCTTACTTAAAACAGCTTCGGGTTGAGTCACATAAAGTACAGACATCGCTTAACAAACCTCACGGAGTAGATGTTTCACTTCAAAGGGCAGACAAATACCAATCAAGCTGCACGCCTGACACTTCTTGGGGTTGTCGATAGGTGGAGGCATTTTTCCTTGGGCAGTCAGTCGAGAAAATGCGATCGCATTTTCTGTTGCCTCACGCAGAAGGTGAGTAAACATCACCTTCTGCCGCCGTCGATTGCCGTGGTAGAAAATTTCCCCATAACTAATGCAGCAACCCAAGCGTTCTTCCAAACACAAAGCCGCAGCACACAGTTGAAAATGGTCATTTAGGTGCTGCGCCATCTTGCCCTTTTTGTATTCCACCGGGACTAATTCACTGTCATGTTCTTCAACCGCATCAATGATGCCACTGACCAAAAGGCGATCGCTCCATACCCACTGCTGCTGATAAATGACAGTGCCTTCCTCTTGAGTAATTCCCGCTTCATCAATGTTGCGATGGATATGGCGACCTAGGAGAATATGCTCGTTATCCTCCATTTCTCCTAACTGATATTCGAGATAAAAGCGTCGCGGACAATATTCCCAGGCGTTAAGATACGCAAGCGGGAGGTAGTTTTCTGTAGTCATAGTTCATAGTTCATAGTTCATGATTGCTGACAATGGGCGATGAACAATAGACAATTAGCAATCAACGGATACGGACTTGCCCCATTCCCATTCCCGTCTTGCGTCCAACACCCGCAAAATTGGCAAAATGAGCGAGGATTGTGGCAACCTTGGCTTGTTGGGGGTTAGGAAATTCATAGCGCACCCATCCAGTTGTGCCAATTTCTGCCCCACCCTTCAAGTGAAGTACCTGAGTTCCGAGTTCATAAGCACAAGTCAACCCCTGCCACTCAAGGTTGAGAAACTGAAGTTCGACTGGGACAAAGGCATTCCAGCGGCGTAGCAGATTGCCGAACACCAGTTCTGGTAAAGGAAAGGGTTGGATGCGCTGACCTTGCTTAAAGCTAGTTGGGGAAAGGAACAGGAGTTCGATGGTGTTTAAGGGCGAGACTTGGGATAAGGCTTCAAAGCTACTGGTATGCAGCCGTTCTACCCAGCGACCCAACCGACACGAGCGATCGCTTAACGTAATTTCACGTCCTAGGTCTTGACTTAAACCCCAAAGCATGGGTGAGAGCAATTCCTTCTGCAACAGTCCAATCCTTAAGTACATCGGTTGCCTTGAAGAACTGGGTTGAATGCTCAAAGCGAAGGGAAGATGATTTTGCTGGTACAATTGTTCAGCTAACGCCGAATCAGCCAATCCCAACCAGCGAAAGCACAGGGCATGAATCGCCCGTCCCAGATTAGCTGGGAGCGGTTGCCCTAAAAAAATGGGAATTCGTAGGACGTGCAAGTCGTGAGTATCGACTTCAACGCCTGCTAGGTCATAACTTTTCCCCTGCCATTCAACAGCGCTACTCTGGCTAATTTGCTCGACTAATTGCTGCACGAGTCTGGGATAAAATTTAGCTTGAGGTAAAACCGCGATCGCTTTTGTGATGCCTTGCTCTCGGCATTGCGGTATCCAAACTGGGGTGAGTTCCCCCTCTCGCGACCAATCCCCTAAAGGCATTGACCTTACACGGGTTGTCGAGCGCAATACCACACTTAACCCAGCAATTTTCGCATCAGATTCGTTGGTAGAAGTCATAACGCGCACTGCTCCCCCTCAGTTCCAGGGGTAAGAACCCCGGTTTAATGATTCGGTCTTTATCCAACTGAGCCTTTTGAGTTGAAAACGGATTGATTTTAGAAAAGGTACTTTTATCCCCCAAGTCATCCATTGGTTGAACCGTGAAGCTTTGATTTGGATTCGGTTGCCATTGAGGTTGCTCAGTCTGCACGGTAGCGTGGGGTAGATATTGGAAAAAGCAGCCACGTTTCCCGAAATAGTTAATCTGAGCAAACAACCGTTCCAATTCTTGAGAGTGTTGAGTGAGTCCAGAGCAAATCTGCAAATTTCCTTCCAGATGCACCCACTCCCGAAATACAAAACCATCCTGCATTGGTACAGTGGGTCGGCTTTTATCAGCCTTATCAGCGGTTTGGTCGTAGTAACGAAGTTTGTAACCGTTGCGATTCACGACCAACCGTTCTGGAGGCTGGATATAGACTTGCAAGTCGCGAATCCAGGTAAATTGGTGGCTAATCCAGGTATCAAAATCGTTACGATGTAAGTGTCCTTGACTTTCTAGCAAGACCTTCAACAGCGCCATTTTGATGGCGTAGGGAGTCGGGACTAAGTTTGATCGCGCTGCCATACTGGTGGCATCCGAGCGCTTGAGGGAAAATAAACTCACTGGCTGATAACTGACACTGAGCCACATAGAAGGTCGAGTATCAGAATCAGTTTCCTTCGAGCTGACGTTTGATTTACTCAATCGCTTCGGCATCATCACTCTCCCAAGGTTGCGCTCGCTCAATCAATACCTGAATCTGTTGGGCAAATTCTGCCATTGTTTCGAATGGAAAACAATAAATCGTGCCTGCACCGTTGAGACTATTCAAAGTATTAGCAAGGCTCTCAATTTGACTGCTATAACTCTCCTCTAGAGGACTAACCATTGGTGCAGGACAGCGACGGGTACTGACTGTAATTACCCCTTCAAAGAAATCGGCATGAGGCAGATGGGTATTCCGCTTCGCACCATTCGGTTGCATATAGGTATAGAGTACGCTCTTGAGCAAAGCATCCAAACGTTTTTTCCGTTCAATTACATCAATGGTGTAAGAAAAATTGTGAGGATTATAGCCAATCCGGAATGCTTCCAAATTCAAAACAGTTGCATACAAACCCGAACTAATTTGTACGTTAAACGGTGTGGGATTATCGATGCCGTATTTGGCATGAAAGTAACTTTGAGTTTTCACCAAAGTGGGTAAACCTACTACCGTCCCAAATTCAATCGCTGACTCGCGTTTTAAGGTTTGTCCTCCCTTAACCGTAACCATAAATCCCTCTAGGTCACTCATCGTACAGCGCTGAAGGACTCGGCTAGTTTTTGCTGCTAAGTCAGTATCCTTGTCTGTAAAAACTGGCTGTTCTGTTGTTAGATCGTAGCCAATGCGGTCGGGATGAAATTGCTTACCTCCTTCCGAAAGAGCCAGTCCCTCTTCAATCGCAATTCTGTGCAAGTGTTCCGCTTGAACGTGCTTGAGCATATCGCCGGATACCCCATTGACGTACTCCGGTTCGTTCATGCCTTTCTGAATAATGTAGTAACGCCGAGTTAAAGATTGGTTCCCTTCGTTACCTTCATTATTCAGAGCATGTAACTGCAAGGATAATGCTCCACTAATAGAAATTGAATAAACCGAAAATTTGCTATTATTCATCTTCACTTTCTCCTGAGTCAACTTCTTTATCTAAATTAAAATCTGCTTCTCCTGCTTCTTCATCCACACTCAAATCTGCTTCTCCTGCGTCCTTTGCTTCGTCTACTTCGTCTGATTTCGTCCACTTAGCATAGCCATAGGCAATGAGCAGATTGGCAACTAAGCTACAACCGAATCTGTCATTATTAATTAGAGCGATAACTCGGTCTAAGTCTTTCTTCGTCGTCCAAACTCGTTTGAGAGTTTTCCCTTCTTTTTGCAGCTGTTCAGAAATTCGCAGATTCTCATTTTCATAGCTGGTTAAAAAGGCAGCTAGTTCAGTGATAAAATCCTTTTTAGAGCCTGACTGACTGCTCAAGCGCTGGGCGAGTCCATAGGTGCGCTGCCAATCCAGTTCTTTGAGTCCATTTTTCGTTTGAATCTTTCCGGCGTAGACGGTAGCACTATTAATGGCTCTGGCAATTCGTAAGAAACCTGGATCTTCAGTAATCTCGGTTAGCGACCAGTCTTGTTCGTCCTGGCGCTGTTTGAAACTTTTGGTCATAAGATTCATTCCCTGTATGGAAAATAAGCGGGGTGGTCGAGATTTTGGCTCTGCTAAACGACGGATAATATATTCGGCATATTGAATTTGAAATTGAAAGAAATTTTGTAAATTATTTCCGCTGATAAACCCTCGATAAGCTGTTAATAATTCACTATGCCCCTCCTCAACAGATAGGGAACTGATGATGGCTAGATGCTCGTTTAAGATGGCGTGATAATCCAAAATTTCGCTCGGATTGGTGGGGCGAATCCATCCGGGAAGTCCTAGATTAAAGATTTCTTTAACACCATAAACTTGTCCTTTTTGCCCGAAATGGGTGCCGGCGAAGCCGCCGACGAAGTGATTAACGGGTTCCCATATATCTAGGTCATCTTCAGTTTGTACCTCAGCTTGAGCTTGATGGTGATTGAGTAGTTCTTGACAAAATCGCAGTACCAATTCGGCATCAAATCGGGCAATTCCATGACCGCCCCCAGGTGGGTTATACTGGCGGAGGCGATTTAGCACCTCGCGGTATTTTTCTAATGGAATATCTTTGGGTTGGAGAGCTGTTACTCGCCAGTCGTAAGCGCGATCGCTAATTTTGACTCTCTCGGAAATCCCAAAGGTAAATAACCCATTGGCAATCAGCCACAAACTGAGCCAATCTATTGTTTGAGGGTCAAATCTATTTCCATCTGCTTTTACCCGGCTAACACCTTGGACGGCGGTGGGAAGGTAAACTTTGACTGCACGCGCTTGCAGTGGCAGTTTACATCCTGTGGCAGTAAAAAATAACTCACTCACCTGCTCGCTTTCTGCCTTCAATGACGAGAGACTTTCTTCGCTAAAAGCTTGCAGAATAGCCTTAATTAAGGCTCCAAAGTTATCTCGCTGTTCCCATCCTTGAAGCCACAACTCGTTGTGGTTTTTGTCATGGCGCATGGAGGTAAGAATGGCAGCATTTTGAGTGCTAGGATGGGGTGGCTTTGGGGCATCTTCTCCTGTTTCTACTTGACCGCGATTCTGATATAAATATTCTCGGTAGAGCTTGCGAATTTCTCCTGCCTTAACAACATCAAAAATTGGTGTTTCAGGAGGAAGCTTACTGCGGTCGGTTTTCTGACCGCAGACGGGGGGAAAGGGATTGACGTAGGAAAGGGAGGCAATGGGTTCCAGATTGACTGGTTTTTTGAACTGGATGCGATAGTGCCTTCCTTCGTCGAGGAGCTGTATCGGTGTGGTTTGTTTAGTTTTATTTAGGACATATTCCGCAAGAGTTGCTAGACCTAACATCAAAAATGTATCGGCGTAAGTGCCGAATTTTTTGCCCACCAACAGGCTCGAAATCATAACCTTAGTGCTGTTCTATTCGTGGAAATTTATCTTGAACAGCATTCTACTCCCCTCTGGAAGACCCCTCTTCCAAAAGAGATTTTTTTGTTTGCCTCGTTGTTCGGTAATTAAATCTTGAGTAACATTTCCTAGTTTTGCCTGGGAATGAAAGAATATCTATTAAGTAGTCTTTGCAGCCTGAAACTAAAAGGCAACGCCATAAAAGCGATGAAGCAGAAGAAGGATATTTATTAAGCAGTCTTTGCAGCCTGAAATTGCTCCATCACCCGTTCTCGCACGCAATCCCCAGCGATTGCTGCAATCAACTCCCAATCCTGTTGCGTCAGAACCCCCCTCAACAGTTCTCGCAACCTAGAGCGATCTAAAAGAGAATCACTCCCTCCAGCAAAGATCGCCAAATCTTCCTCCAACATAGCCAATAGCTGCTGTTGCACTTCCGGCGCGGGATGAAGCAACCGTTCCATTAGTAACTTCCGCCCGCAAACAGTAGCAGCATAAGTCCCCACCCCCAAATTCCACTCTGCCAACAACTCTCCAAACGAGCGCATCACCATTGAACGCAACCTCACCAAACGGCTATAGGCTTCAGGATGTGCTATCAACGCACCCAAGGAAGCCCCCCAATCAAAACCAGCTTCGATGTCGCAGTCTGCCTCATCCTCAAGGCGAACAGCTTCCCTTAGCCACCCCTCGTCATAGGTAAAACTTTCCCAATTAAACTCCATCTACTCCCCCTAGGCTTTCAACCAGCTTGCCCTCTCAATTTTTCTACCCTCAGATCCGACCGTACTCGAAATAGATTAAATCTTCCTTGTCAGGATCTGGTCCAAAATTCATCATATTCCTCGAATCGTAAAACCTTTGTGCCTCTGGCAGGGCATGGAGGCTAATCCTACCTTCATACCCCAAGTCTAAGCTCCTGCGCCTCGCAAAGTTTAATAACAAGGTTCCGACACCTTTCAACTCAGGCGGTTGCTGAATCGTCCGACGGTTCCAGGGTGCCGTAGCCAAAGCCTCAACATAGACAATCCTCCGCCCCACCTCAACCTGGGAACGATGCCACTGCGTCTCGATCCACATCAGCCCCTGCGTCCTCTCCTCATACTCGATAGCATAGCTCTCGTAGTTTTCATTATTCAGAGACATTCGCTTCTTCAATACCCAATCCCAATATTTGTCTTCTTGGCGATACAGCAATAGTTGCTGAAGCCACAGATTATCAAAGTCATCCAGGTGTTTGGGAGCCAAAGATAGCAAAGTAGCCTCAACGATCTGATTGTCGCGACCTCGAACTAGCTGTATGGATTGCTGCACTGCTTGCTCCTCACCCTGACTTACCTATCTCACCTTCAATGCCAATCTTTTGTAACGTATGGATTGCTGCACTGCTTGCTCTTCACCCTGACCCTAAAATTTTCTTGCTCAAGGTTCTGGAGCTAATTAGCACGTTATCGCTTCCATTGCCTGACAAGAACTTCTCCAGAACTTTTCTCCGGGCTGATGTGGAGATACTTGCTAGTAGTATTTAAACTTTCATGCCCCAATGTCGCCTGAACCAAATGAACGGGCACCCCTTCATCTAAGGCATGGGTAGCATGGCTGTGCCTGAGCCAGTGTGGAGATACACTTTGTGCATTCTCTAATCCAGCAGCATGAGCTGCTCTTTTCACAACCCGATGCACATTTGAGGGAGCTAAAGGCTTTCCCGCTGCACTGGCAAACACCGGGGCATCCTTCAAGGCATTTCCCTTAAAATCACTCAGCTCTTGCCACAGCTCCACTGGCAAGCGGATTCTTCTCGTCTTCCCCCCTTTCCCATAAACGCTAATCTGTCCACTGGTGCGATTGGGAATCACATCTCGCCATCGCAAGCCGCATAACTCCGACACTCGAATTCCCGTCAGATATAAAGTTTTGAGAATCAAACGATTGCGAAGATCGCGCTCGTTCTCAATCAGTGCATCCACCTCTTCCCTGGTTAGGATGCGTTCAACCAAAATATCTCTCGGTGTGGGCAGCTTGAATTGTCTGGGGATCGGACTGCGCTTGATGGGCGGATTTTCCAGTCCAATCACATAAGAGAAAAAAGCCTTAAGAATATTTAGATGCTTAATTTTGGTAGTATCGGCTTCATGAAGACCATCCAACCAGTCTCTAACGTGTCGCAGCTGAATCTGAGTCACATCAGACGGCACAACAGCAGTAAACTTCCTAATGGTGTTCTGATAAGTCACCCTAGTTAAACCATGATGGATGTCCAACCATTGCTCTACCAAGTCAGATACTGCTGTCATTTATAAGGCAACTGAAGCGATAAGAGTAGCAATCTACTATTATACACCTCAGTCGCTAAAGACTTTGATTTCTCGTTGTCGCTTGGTTTTTGGCTGTCCAGTTAACCAAAGCTTATCAATGTCACTTTCCCCACCCCACGACAGAATCAGGTTTCAGTCATGAAGAATGATTTTTGCTTATACCAGAGAGCGCGATCGCAATTTTCGGCTATAATTCCCTACCTTTGACTGGTAAGCGATCGCAGAGCAAACACAGATGGCAGAATCACCTAAGCTTGGGACACTTTGTCCCGTGGAGTAGCAGCAGAAGCTCCAAGACATAGCAAAAACGTCTGGACAGGAAGAAACTGAGATTTTACTTTAAGCGATCGCCCGGTATTTGAAGAAAACTGACAAGAGCAATGTGAAGGGTGCGATCGCGTTTAACCCGGTTTATAGTTCCAGTGCTACTCGCACCCGCACTATCCTGGGGAAAACACAGAAATGCTTGCCAATAGACATCTCCGAAAATTAGTCTGAAATCCTTGCCCTGCCTGAGTCGATATTTAATTTCTGGAGATGTCTAATGCCGTTCCGAGCAACTTGAGGTGCTGGATTAAACAGGAGCTGTGCTAATACTAATTTCCGATACCACATGAGAAAAATTAAACTTCACCCGGTCATCTTTAGTCCGGTTGTGCTGCACTATCGGCGATTTTTGTCTCAATGCCAAATTAAATGACATCAAGACAAATTCGTGTCGCTCGCGCGGAGTCGCTCTACTGCAAGATTGCACAGAAGTTTGCGCGAGCGACCTATCATCAAGCGCCAAAGGATTACCTACGTGTCCTAGCTCCAAGCCCAAAAGCACCTCAGTCTAGCTTTGCTGCTTTAACGACACTAATATGTCTCCACGACACTTAAAAAGTCACTGTACAAATTGCCTCTTCCAAAGCCGTATCCAGATGGCGATCTCGCACGAGCGCCTCTCAAAAAACTATTTAGACTCAATTAGCTCTGACATTTTCCACACGTACCGAAAACCTAATGTGTACGCCAAACTCTTAATAACTCCAACGAAACCTTGAATTTGGTAGCCTAGGTAGGCTCGGATTGACCAGCTTTTGATACGACTCTTAGGAAAGTAAATAAATAGGAATTTCAGTACTCCAGATATGCCTTGGGTAACATAGGTAACGTATAGAGCCTCACCAAAGGTTTTAGATGAGTTGAAGCGATCGCCTCCCAGATATAAAAGTGGTTCGCTGTTCCAAGGATCGAAGACTGTGAACTTTGTGGAGAAATCCCAGTGTGGACGGACAAACATCTTTCCACGCTCGTTTAGCATGGAAGCAACGAAGCTGAAAATGCTGTTACTAATAACTACTACGTCGCAGTTGCTCAACATGAAGAAGTCGATGTAAAACTCTACGTCTAAGTCTTGCATCCTTTCCGGTAGCTTCACCTTCAAGTCTCTCAATGTCACCGGACAGAATTTTTCAAAGTCAGGAAGAACGCTGTCGAGTTCGTCACTGCACAGGAAAAGAACCGGATCTTCTAATTCGTCCCATATCCCGTCGAGCCACTCACAATACCATCTTGAAGGAACCACCAAAGTGAATCCCGCTAACGGAACTGAAACAAAATCGCCTCGTCTAATGTGAACTCCAATAATTGTTTTGCCTTTGGAGCGAAGAAGATTCAGTCCATCTTCCAAGACAGATTTCAGGTCGCTTACAGGTTGAAAAAGCGATCGGAAGTATTCCTGGTTTGGTTTCAGGAATCGGGTTGGCACTTGAAAGAAACCCCACAGATCGACGTTTACCAAACCCTGAGCGAGTGCTTCTGAACCCACACGGGAACTCTTCGCATCTGCAAGTTTTTCCAGGTAAGGGATGAATTCTGGAATATCATCGAACAGGTTTCCTCCAACATCCCGGCGCTCGATCGCAGGAGGTAAGCGCTTGGAAATGGGTGCATCGTTGTGTCCAAACAGAGTCTGACCAATCCAAGGAGGACACTCTATTCTTGCTCCACTCTTCTGAGCGCAGATTCTCAAGAAAGCATACTGGAATAGCTGATTGCCGAATCGTCCTAAGTTTCCTATAGAGGACATTGCCAAAACTGGCTCGTTGACATCTTCAGCTTGGTTTGCCGATGAGGATTTGGTGTTTTCAGCGTCTTTTTTGAACGTCTCAAACACGTTGAACGTCCTATCTATCTCGCTCTTGGTCGTGTATTTGGGGTTGTTCATTGCATCGGGTGAGTTATTTTGAGTTGCTCGTTAGCACAAAATTCAACTTCCTACACCTGAGTTTGACGTAAGGCAACCAACTCAAAGCTAAACACAGCAAAGGTTAGGAAGTTACAACCTGTCATTGTCTGGCTTATACTAATTCCATATAAAGTTGCACATAATGAGTAGCTTGAAGCGCTTACTAGAAAAAGAAGTATTCTATGCAGCTTTACCTAAAATTGGTATTACTTAATTTATATGTCTGATTCCTCCAGCTAGCGTAGTTTCCACAATATCGGCAGCTTTGTCCAGTCCTCCAGTGTTTTTAAGTACGTCCGACATCTGGCGTGTAGCATCCTTATAACTTGGGATACTCAGTAGGGTGTCTATTTTACGGCGCACCTCAGCACTATCAAAATGGTTCTTGTTTAGCTTTAAAGCAACCCCTAAGTCCACAATACGCGCTGAATTGTAGTGTTGATCTCCAAAGAAAGGCAAAGCCAGTATAGGTTTCTCCCAATACAGTGCTTCGTTAATGCTGTTCATACCACAATGACTAACAAAGGCACGAACAGATGAATGAGAGAGAATCGCTTGTTGGGGAACAAACTGTTCGATGCGGAAGGAGGATGGTACTGAAGGAAGAATATGCTGTTGGTTCTTGGGTAATGACCACAGTACCCGGAATCCAGTGTCAGTAAGTCCCTCCACTAATGCTTTAGCCTGCCAGGGTTCGAGAGTAGCAAGAGTACCAAAAGCGATATACACCACTCCCGTACTTTCTTCGCCTTCTTCCAACCATTTACTTAAAGAAGGGCTAAGAGGCTCGACATTTTTTGGGAAAATTGGCCCGACCATTTGCACATGGGGAGGTAGCGGACGTGGAATCTCAATACCAAAAGCTGTGCCTACTATCATGGGACGCTTGCTAAAAGGGTCGTCCAATTTCTTACGCTCAAGACATTGACGACGAACTTGATTGAGCTTTTTCAAGGTTGGTAAAAACTGCGGCAACAGCCAATAGGGCCTGAAGAAATTCAGACAACGTTGCCATAAATTCATGTTTATGGAATAGGATGTGCCGAAGCGAGGATACTTAGAACTGGTCGGTACAAAATTACCTAAAAATCGAGATTGAATAATGTACGGCAGGTTCATCTGCTGCGCTAAGTCCATCCCTGGAATAACGGCGCGATCAATCACTAGAAGATCCGAACGGTGCTGCTGAAAAATAGGTACCAACGTTTTGTACATCGGAACATACCGCTCGATTAGCCCATTTAACATCATTCTTTCACCACGCCATATCTTCGGCTCTTGACAAACTCTTTGCCACACCGACTGGGTTGTGTCAGAAAAGTTTTCATTAGTTGTTTCTATTTTTGGTTCCCAAGGGATAAAAATAGCACCAGTATTAGCAATCCATTCCTTAGCCTCCTCAGAAATAACAAAGCTTACTTGATAGCCCCTGTCAACCAACTCTTGGGCCAGCGCAATCATTTGATTAGCATGACCACGTAGAGGAAGCGAAACAAACATTACATGTTTTTTCATCTTCATTCATTCCCTTCAGATTCATTAAAAGTGGGTAAAAGAAAAGGATTTTTCCTTCTTTCGTCGAGTGCAAAGACGAATAAATTCCCGAATAATGTCTTTTTAATTAGTTCTTTTGCTGTGTTTGAGCCAAGACTGGCTTACCCGTAGATATTGCCTGTTCTACAATATCGGCGGCTCGACTGACTCCACCTGCACGAGCGATCGCATCTTGTAATCTGGTTGCATTGTTTTTGTAAGAATCTTCAGTCAGTACCCGTTGTATGGCACCTCGGAGTTTGGGAACAGTCAATCCGGATCGGGGCACAACCTCTCCTGCTCCTGTCCAAGCTATACGTGCTGCAATTCCAGGTTGGTCATTGGCAATCGGAATCGCCACCATCGGTACCCCATTGGTGAGGGATTCCAGAGTCGTATTCATCCCTGCATGAGTAATGGTGAGCGTCGCTTTTTCGAGCAGTTCTAGTTGAGGTGCATAACTTACAACTAGAGGCGAACCAGGCAATTCGGGTAGAGATTCCGGACTACCTGAACCACCCAGAGAAATCACCAACTGAGCATCCAACCCTACACACGCCTCAGCAATTCGCTGGAAAATCTCCTGCTGACGATTTTGTAAGGTTCCCATCGAAGCGTAAATCAACGGTTGCCCTGTTAATTTCTCATAGGGGAAAGGCACAGACTTCCGTCCTGTTGAGTTATGGTAGGGTCCTGTGAAATGGAAGCATTTGGGCAAAGTAGTGCGAGGAAATTCCAATTCCGCAGGCTGTTGACTTAACTGAGCCAGTTGGGAATAGAGTTGATTGGGATGAGAATGCAGAGGTAACTTCCATTCTTTGCGATAGTCAGTTATCAACTCTCGGAGGGGTTTCGTGATGCGACTGAGCAAAGAGTAAGCCATGCGATTTCGCAGACGTGCCCACCAGGCGGGATTGTAACTCCAGGGGGTGTTAAAGGGGGGAACAGTTTCCTCTCGATTTAGCACCACAGCACTGCACACGGTAATGAAGGGAATCTCTAGGAAGTCTGCAACAGTCCCTGCCTCTGGTGAAGTTTGGTCTACTAGCAGTGCTTCTACATTAGCTTCTTTGATAGCTTGCGGGGCATCTCGGAGGATTACAGCCGCCCCCTGCTTGAACAAATTGATAGTATATCGCAGAGCAGCTAACCCGCTGAGTTCCCCTAGTTGGGCAAAGGATTGAGATAATGCTCCTGCTGGAAATTCTGCCTCTCCAATTGCCCAGAAATCCAATCCGGCTGCTACTGTCTGGGGTTGAGCATCGAGTAATCCGAAAAGAGTAACGCGATGACCACGTTGTTGTAGTTCGCGACCTAACGGGAGCATCGTGTTGAGATGGCCAGTTTCTGCCGGACAGATAATACCAAAGTGAGTCATGAGATTTTCCCTAGTAAACTAGCAGGAGTTGATCTGTAGGCTTTGAATCATCTTCTGTCAGAGGGTTTGCTAATACCAATTTCAAACCTTATCAAACCATGATTGAAGGATAACTGAGGCTATATCTTAAAAAAATCCCTCACAGTAAAATTTAGTTAAGACTGTTTGAACTAAAAATTAAGAATAGATTAATAGGTATATTTAGTAACAATTCCAGGTGATGGGAATTTTGATACCATCCCTTACCATATTGGTTTGTGTTTGTTGGGTCATCAGCTATCGTTCCCCATTTATTTTCATTACCATACCATATTACATATGAGCAATTTTCGATAAAGTATCGCCTTCTTTTATTACGTAAGTCACTTCCTAATTTTCTCCTAGATTAAAGATGCTTGGATGTAATGAAATGTAAGCAAAATAAACTTGTACAGTTCTCTTTATTGGTAGCGACCCTAGCAGACGATTCAGCAACAAATGATTTGACGCTTCGGCTTTGGTTGCTGGGAGGATTAAAAGGTCGCTTCTGATACTCCGGTGGAAGAGTAGGAACAGTGAAGTGAGCTACCTGTTCGTTAGCGATCGCCTCTGGAGGTTTTGTAATGGGGGTTAATCGCCAAAAGGCTGCACTAGATATTTTTACTTCGTGAACAGTCTGAAGCGGCAGAGCGTTGGAAGCTATTAGTCATACAGTCTCTATCCTCACTGCGAAAAGTATTTAATCAGCAAATCTTTGCCAGAATCTCCCATCTGATGCAGCAATTACTCAGTCTCCTTCAAGGCAAGCGGTAAAGGTTTTGTCCGCCCGTTCTCGCAACGATTGATGCTTTGAAATGAGACCGCTAATTTTGCGGCAAACTTAACTTGTGACAGTTCTAGGCATTGTCACGTTTCACGCACCAGATATGCTAGCTCTGATATAGCGATCGCAGGCATAAAATTTAAATTGTTGTATTTCCTTTATCTTTAACATCTAGGTAGTGGTATAGAAGTAGTGATAAATTCACTGTCACCCCCTACCGTACAAGGCTTTGAGCATTGAATATCACTATCTGTTTACCACTACCTGTTTTTGATGCTGCTCTCACTCCTAGGATTCGTATTGACTAGGGTATGTAGTCAAGCTGTTTACCACTACCTGTTTTTGATGCTGCTCTCACTCCAAAGCTTTAGTTAACAATTGGGTATGCTGCTTGACATAATCACTATGTCTGCCCAACAGATTCATTAACCCCAATGACTCTGTTCGTAATTCCATATCCTTCTAGTGCTTCTGATAATTCGCTGATAATTTTTTATACGAACGTGACCGCATCGCCATTAGCGTGACGAGCAGTCCGATCGATCCAGTTACTGTAAATAAAAGCGCAATGCCTCGATCGGTTCCTGTGCCAAACCAATTACCTAGTAGCTCCACACCTGCGCCCGTGGTCATAAAGGGGATGAAGATGAATTGGGCAAGCGGGCCGACCATAAATGCAGTTAGGGGCGATGCTGCTTGTTCAACACTTTGGGCAAACCCGAATACGCGCCCCTGACGTTCAGGAGGTATTACGGCTTGGATGATGGTTTGCTCTGAAGCTTCCACAACCGGAATCAGGCATAAGTAAATAAATAAACCGCTCGCCAGCAGGACGATAGATGCCTGAATCGTAAAGAAAATGGCAATTATCCACATGACAATATTTGCCAAAGAGAGCGTTCGGAGTGGATTTTTTCCTAAGCCTTTCTTGGCGACAACCAACCCGCCAACGATGAATCCTAAGCTCAAGAACCCCCACAAAACGCCCCATACTTGTACTGAAACCAGAGACAAGCCATAGGCATCCATCAGGGACATGAAGACTCCGCCCAAGAAGTTGTTGAAGCTATTGAAAAAAATCAGTGCGAAAAGTCCAGGTACGACATGTATGGCTTGAATCGTTCCGGGAATATCAATGCGGTTCGTTTGACCTTCAACATGAATGATTCCCGGTTCGGGAATGGATATTGTCCATAAATGGATAATCACGAGAATGGTCAGTCCAATCGAAAAAACCAGCATCCAAAATACGCCGAGAAAACCGATTGCAAGACCGCTAAATATAGAAGCAACCAGGAATGATACGCCATTTGCAGTACCAACCAGACCGTTTGCCCGATCTCGTTTTGCATCAGAGATTAAGATCGTCACGAGTGTTGAAAGCGCGATCGCACGTAAATTTCCAGCGATCGCACCAACCAGTGCGAGGATGATAAATACCCAAAGAATGACGCTTGAAGGATCGGTAAAGACAGATGGCTCTGTAGAAATAAAAATGATGTAGGCGAGTAGGTATAAAAAGAGAGAACAGATGCTTGAAAGCATCATTGCTATTTTCTTTTTATATCGATCAACCAGAGAACCCAGGAAAAATCCAGAGATGGCGACTGTGACGAGATACACACCTGCCATGACCGATGTAGCCAGTACGGATTTGGTTTGAAGATACACCCAAAACGTGACCGCAAACCAGACAAACGTATTGGTCAGCGAAGCCACAAGTGAGTTTACTAAAACGGCATTAAAAGTTTTGTCATCAGGTATGGATCTCGACATTCTATGAAAACTCCTTTCCCAGGCTACAAGATTCGAGCCGCTCGAATTGAGGATTTAGCAACGCTGGCCCAGATCGAACGAGCCGCAGCCACCTTGTTTCTTGACACGCCTTACGCCTTTGTGATTGATGCTGAACCCCTCTCGTTAGACTTCGTAACCCAACAGTTTCGAGCCAGACGGGTGTGGGTTGCTGTAGACGATCTTGATACGTCTGTGGGGTATGCGATCGCGCAGGATGTTGATGGAAACGCTTATCTACAACAAATTGACGTACATCCATCTTATGGACGTAGAGGCATTGGACGTGAACTTGTCGAGGCAGTTTGTGTGTGGGCAAAACGCCAGGGCTATCGCCGGATATTGTTATCGACCTTTCGTGACATTGAGTGGAACGCACCGTTCTATGCAAAACTTGGGTTTGAGATTTTGGCTGAGGTTGAACTCACCGCGGGTTTTCAGCAGATCAGGCGTAAAGAAGCTGAGGCTGGATTGCCCATTGATCAACGTGTAATCATGTACCGTGACTTACAGTAGCCTAACAATACGATCTAAGTAAACGGGATTAATTATTTGTAGGCTGGGTTAGCGATAGCGTAACCCATGCAGGTGCTGGGGTTTTTATATTTTGGTTCCACTTAGACCCAAAATACAAAAAAATGCCCTGACTACAAGAGCCAGGGTACCGGGTAGCATCGAAAAATTAATTGCAGTCGTATTACTCCATTCAAATACGTTCTAGGGTTCGTCGCTAGTTGCGCTCAGCCCTATCAAAAATTCAAGTACAGCAACTTGGGGCGCTCGTATTTAGGGCAGTGGTTCAGGAATTCTTCTCGATATCCTCGATTGAAGTTGAGAGAGGATTTTCTTCCAATCCGGGATAGGTAGATATGATCATGTAGAAACGGATCTTTCGCCAGTGCGATTGCCGATCGAGAAATGTGTGTATGACGATGTAGAAGCGGATCGGACACCAGTGCGATCGCCAGTTGAGAAATGTATATTTTCCGGAAAGTATAAGAAATCGCCGCCTAAACTAAGGGAAAGTTCAGCGTCTGTTGAGGGCAAGTCGGATTAGTCGAAAAAGTCTACCACGGATACAAATAGTCGAAGACAAATTCCGGGTTGGGTTTTAGCAAAGGCGTTGGAACCCAAAAGTTGGAGTTACGCCCACTTGGCAGAACAGCTTGGAGTGCACAAATCACTTCTGGGTAAGTGGATACAAGGCGATCGCAAAATTCAGCCAATGCATCTACAGTTGATTTGGCAATGGTTAGGTCTAGAGCTACACCAGGGAAAACGCTCAATTATTGAGACAGTTAATGACCAACTCAAAAACATTTCTCAAATTGTACATTCCAGACACCGCAGTATCACTAACTTTATGGTCAATTTGGTAGCTGGCTTAATTGCCTATACTCACCAAGCAAAGAAACCATCTCTTCAAATTAAAAGAACTGACCTACAACAGCTTCCTGATGCGATCGCTCTTTAATTTCGTTACATCGAACTCAGGTGAAAACCGACGAAATTCGTCGCGTTGTAACGATGGGATAAGCGGGGAAGTACCCAGAGTGCTGTAAGTTGTGGCTTGGGCTTTAAAAAATTAATACTTTGTTGCCCACATTCCGCTCATTCTCCATTTCTATCGCGCCAAGAGCTATCAGCGTCGCTTTCTGTGCTTGAGTTAAACCTGTAACCCCAGTGATGTTCATGCCTTCGTAGAGTTTGGCAGGTTTCAGCGTTTTTAGGCACTCACCCGTATTGACATCCCACAGCCTCACCGTTTCATCCGCACAGCCACTTGCCAGAATTTGATTATCTGGACTGAAAGCAACCGACCATATGTCCTCAGTATGTCCGGTCAAAGTTCTTAAGCAACTACCAGTGCTAACATCCCATAGTTTCACCGTTCGGTCATAACTGCCACTCGCCAAGAGTCCTTGGTAAGGAGAGTTGCGAGATAGCAGGCTAAAAGCGATCGCACAGACTTGATTAGTATGTCCGGTAAAAGTTTTCAGGCATTCGCCAGTGCTGACATCCCACAGCCTTACCGTATTGTCGGCACTGGCACTGGCTAGAGTCTTCCCATCAGGGCTGAAAGCAACAGCATAGACCATATTACTATGTCCGGTGCAAATTTTGAGACATTGCCCAGTGCTGACATCCCACAGCCTTACCGTTCCGTCTAAACTACCACTAGCTAGGGTCTGACCATCGCAGCTAAAATCGACTGAAAATACCCCATTACTATGTCCGGTCAAAATTTTCAGGCATTCACCCGTGCTCACATCCCAGCAGCGTAACGTTTGGTCTAAACTGCCGCTGGCTAAGGTCTTACCATCCGGACTCAAAGCAACTGAATGTACCCAATTTGTATGTCCGTGCCAAGTGCTTAAACATTCACCCGTGCTCACATTCCAGCAGCGTACCGAGGAGTCAAAACTGCCGCTGGCTAAGGTCTTACCGTCGCCGCTAAAAGCGATTGAAAATATTTGAGCCGTATGTCCGCGCCCAGTATTCAAGCATTCACCAGTGTTAACATCCCAAAGCCTCACCCTATGGTCACCACTGCCACTCGCTACGGTCTTACCTTGAGGACTAAAGGCAACCGAGTAAACCACATTACTGTAACCAGTGAAAGTTTTTAAGCATCTGCCTGTTTTCACATCCCATAACTTCACCATTTGGTCTATACTGCCGCTGGCAAGAATTTGACCATCCGAACTCAAAGCAACTGAAAGTACCCAATTAGTATGTCCGGTGCAAGTTCTCAGGCAGATGCCTGTTTCTACATCCCAAAGCCTTATTGAGTAGTCAAAACCGCTACTGGCTAAAGTTTTACCATCAGGACTAAAGGCGACTGAAAATACTCCATTACTATGTCCGGTGAGAGTTTTCAGGCAGCATCCCGTGCTGACATCCCACAGCCTCACTGTATGGTCGTTGCTGCTACTGGCTAACGTCCTACCGTCACAACTGAAAGCGACTGAAAATACTTCTTTAGTATGTTCCGTAAAAGTTCTTAGTTCTCTACTGGTGCTGATATCCCAAACCTTCACTGTTTGGTCGTGACTGCTACTGGCTAAAGTCTTACCATCAGGGCTAAAAGCAACTGAATAGACCACAGCGTTATGTCCGGTGTAAGTCTTGAGGCAGTTACCTGTTGCAACATCCCAAAGTTTTACCGTGTGGTCTAGACTACCACTAACTAAAGTTTTACTATCAGGACTAAAGGCGACTGAATATACTCCACTACTATGTCCGGTATAAGTTCTTAAGCAGCGACCAGTATTGATATCCCATAGTTTCATTGAGTGATCGAAACTGCCACTAGCCAAAGTTTGACCGTCGGGACTGAAGGCGACTGAAAATACCTGATTGGTATGTTCTATCAAGGTATGAAGCCGTTGACTCGTTCGCATTCGCCACAGATGAATTTTGCAATCACCACTACTTGTCGCCAAAAGTTGGCTATCCGGACTCAATGCTACACTCAGAACGCTCACTAAGAGTTCCGAAAAAACCGATTTAGCCAAATCTGAGTGAGCAAAATTGACATTATGCAAGTTCACTCTCTGTAGGTTGGCTTGCCAAACTGTTAGATGGGAAAAGTCATAGTCGCTTAAGTCTACCTGCAATTGGCGCAGCACATTGATAATATTTCCGCTGACATAACCTGTCTGTTGCGGCGATTTTCCGCGCAGCAACGATAGAATTTGAACTAAGCACTTTTCCAGATTTTCTGGGCAGCCAAGAAGCGCGAGCGCTCTATCAATCGCTGGTTTAAGAATCAGGCGGATTTGAGTCTCCCTCACATAGTCTTTGGCTTGAGCCTTGACTAAAGCGTGACGACTGAACAGGAAAACTTTTTGACTGGCAATCTCTGCACAAATTCGATCAATTAATACACTAATTATGTACTCCATAACTACAGGTTGTTGTGTAAAACCATCGGCGATTTTTTCAATCAATGACCGACGTTGCAATGAGCCTAGTGCTTGTAGGAGTTCGCTGGCTGATACGGGAGAGACAAAATCCTCTTGCAATTCCTCTAACAACACTGGTTCGCGATTGATGGCTAACCAGTACATAATCTCTTGTTCTATATCGCTCAGTCGCTGAAACTGCCGCTCTAACAAATCGCGGATATCATCAAAAATAAACGAACCTTGGTTTAAAAATTCTAAAAAGCGAGGAATACTGCTATCAAAAAAATCTGTTACCCCTGAAGCTACTATCTTTAAAGCTAAGGGATTGCCGCCATAGCGTGAAATCACGCTTGTCCATTCATCTTCTGACCCAGTAAAAGACCCCTTCGCAGAGAAAATTTTTCGTCCTTGAACTTCGGGTAAACCTGTCACTTGTAAGCAGCGAACCGGTTGTGTTTCGCCCTCTAAGGCGGCTAATCCTTGTGGTTTCTCGCGACTGGTTAATATCAAGCTGGTGTGGTGATTTGTTTCCCCAACACATTTGAGTAACTCACCGTAACCTTCATATCCTTCTCGATAGTGTCCCGTGGGTGAAGCAAAGCTATGCCGTAGGGAATCGCCTGCTTGCAAAACTGACTCAGCATTATCCAAAACCAGCAGACACCGCGAGGATCGTAAGTAATTTAGCAATCGCAAGATTCTGCCGTCCAGGTTAGTTGGCAGATTAGTTTCTTGTTGGTTAGAGAGAAATTGGATCAGTTCTGCCAATATCTCTTCTACAGGGGGGGCATTGCGAAGACTTCGCCAAATGACATACTCAAATCCTGATTGCAGCATTTGGGCAAGCTTGGCAGCCAAAGCGGTTTTGCCAATGCCACCCATCCCCAGCAGCACAACCAAACGGCAATTGTCCTGTACAATCCATTGCTCTAAAGTCGTCAGTTCGTCACTACGACCGTAGAAAACCGAGACATCCGGTGCTTCGCCCCAATCTTGGTGTCTGTTGGCCATCAAGAGGGAGGATTTCACATCTACAGACTGGGATAGAACCCGATCGCCCAAGTCAGCGATCGATCGCCAATCCAGCCCCAATTTCCCACAAATCTCCAGAAAAGTCGCATAATCGACGGTTTTTCCATTGAGGAACCTGCCGACAGTGGATAAAGCGAATTCCAGCTCTTCAGAGAAAGCTCTTTGGCTGCGAAAGCCATTGCGCTGGAGGGCTAACTTGGCTTGCTTAATGCACTCACTACGAACTTTGAGCGATCGTGACATAGCCTATTCTCCGAAAGTTATGCAGATTTTAGCAGAGTCAGTCAGTCGAAAGTCGGTAACAAGTCAGTACGATCTCAGTCTCGATCTCAGTCATCTGCGTGTTTTGATGAACTTATTGATTAAATCAGGGCGCAAAGGCTTCGTGCCTAGATGTCGATTCTGTGAAAGCACTGTTGCCAATCTGAAACTTCAGTGAGCTGGATGTTGATGATTTAAAGAGTTTGGGTCTCAACGATGTTAATGCTCAACGACACAACTATAGAAGTTAACGTTACTGATGTGTCGGTAATTCCAGGGCTGAAAGAGCTTTGGGCTGAGACTATCGGCGATCCTCGCATCTGTATTGCTGTTCTGGATGGCCCAGTCGAGCGATCGCATCCCAGCCTTGTTGCTGCTAAACTTACCCGACTTGAAACCCTTGTATCGCGCATTGGTGACAGAGGATCGGTATTACAGCACGGCACCCACGTTGCTAGCGTTATCTTTGGTCAGCACGACGGGCTAATTAGGGGTATTGCGCCTCATTGTCGTGGTCTGATTGTGCCAGTTTTTACTGACGGCGTTGCAGGCTCACTTGCTCCCTGTTCCCAGATCGACTTGGCACGGGCTATTCTACAAGCTGCTCAGCAGGGAGTCCACATCATCAACATCAGCGGTGGTCAGCTTGTTCCTAGTGGGGAAGCCCACCCACTGCTTGCCGATGCCGTCAGGTACTGCGCCAACAATGGCATCTTGATTGTAGCTGCCGCAGGGAATGAAGGATGCGATTGTCTCCATATTCCCGGCGCTTTACCTTCGGTATTAGCAGTAGGTGCAATGAATTGGCAAGGTATGCCTCTGGACTTCAGTAACTGGGGTGAGAGATACCAAACCCAAGGAATCCTTGCTCCGGGCGAAAACATCCTGGGTGCAAATCCTGGCGGCGGCGCGATAGCAAATAGCGGCACTAGCTATGCCACCCCCATTGTTTCAGGCATTGCAGCCCTTTTACTGAGTCTCCAGCTCAAACGCGGACAGAAGCCCAATCCTCACGCTGTGCGAGCAGCCATTCTTGAGAGTGCGATCGCCTGTGACGACCAACCCGTGCCAGACTGTCGCCGCCTTCTGGCTGGTCGTCTCAACGTTAAGGGAGCGATGTCTCTAGTTCTCCAAGGAGAAGACACCATGACTGATTCCAGCGCCACACCAGAGGCGGCTGACTTCCAACTACCTATGGCTCAGATGCCTGCCCCTGAAGTGCAAGCGGCAACATACAGCAGCAATAGTTCTGCGGCAACTGTCGCTCTTTTACCAGAAACTGGTGCATCCAGTACAACATCTAAAAGAAGTGAGGACACTTTGGACTACAGTTCAGTTGCTCCCAGCGGTGTCACCCCCTCTGCCTGTAGTTGTCAGGGTGGGGGAAGTCCTACAGTGCAGTTAGTCTACCCCCTCGGACAGTTGGGCTACGACTTTGGCATAGAGGCACGGCGCGATTCTATCATGCAGCACATGAGCGAATCGGCAAACCCCCAAGACCCTAACCAACTGTTGGCATATCTTGAAAATAATCCTTGGGACGCGGCAGCGATTCTTTGGACACTGAGTTTAGATGCCACGCCCCTTTACGCGATTCAGCCTCAAGATCCCTTTGCCAGCGATGTTTATCAACGACTCCGCCAGTTTCTCAGGGAGCAACTTAGCGAGGGGGTTGAGCGAGTTTCGATTCCAGGCATCATTGTCGGGAGTGTCAGGCTGATGTCAGGTCAGGCTGTCCCTGTTGTTCAGCCCGCAATCCGAGGAATGTATAGCTGGACGACTACTGCTTTGATCGAAGCGATTCTCGGTAGTCCTCCCCCTGAGTCTGCGGAGGAACGGGAACGAGAGCCTTATGTCCAGAGGGCACAGCCTGTTACCAACTTTCTCGAACGTGTTTACTACGAGCTTCGCAACTTGGGGATGACACCTCAGGAGCGGGCAATCAACTTTGCGGCGACTAATGCCTTTAATGTTGAAAAGGTCTTTGAAGCTGCAATTCGGGAGGAGATGGATCTTGACATCATCGAGGTGGAACGTAGTCCATTGTGTCGTCCCGACTCAGACTGCTGGGATGTTAAACTCACGTTCTTTAACCCCGGCAAAGTGTTTGAACAAGCCAGGAAAGTGTATCGATTCACCGTCGATGTGAGCGATGTTGTTCCCGTGACGGTGGGTAGGGTGCGCTCTTGGTTCGTTCGGTAACGAATGCTATTTAACCCGCGGTCGTTATGTGGCGATCGCAAATCGACAACCTTAATTTTTAGGAGCATATAGAGATGAGACTTCCAAATCAGTCCGAACCCATCATTCGCAGTGTTTCCCAAACTTACGGAACCATACACCCAGCGGGGTTGTTCTCTGATGGGCTAGTTGATATTCCACTACTAGGAAGGCTCGCTGCGAAGCCGCTTCAAGGTCACATTTGCATCAAAGGTTGGGGTTGTGGATGTAAAGGCGGTTCCGATTGCTTGGACTTGATTTATTCTGGCAAATGCGGAAATGACTTTAACTGCGTGCCTACATCTGAGGGACCTGTTTGTACTTGCAAATACTAATCAAAACTATAGGCGAGCACTTGGCACTGGGAAAAAAGCGCATCCTTTTGAAAAGATCATCGAGGATTGTAACCATGAAAAAAAGTTTACTCGCGATCGCCCTCGCTACAGCAGCACTCTCTTTAGCTTTCTCTGGGTCGGCTAACGCAGGGCCAGGAATCGTGCTCCAGGGCTTCCAGTTCAATGGCTGGAGTCTGAACGGCGGGCACAACGGCGTGAGATTGAAGGCTGTCGTGCTCCCGGGCACGAGTATGCAAGCCACAAAACTGCAAGGCATGGAATTGCAAAGCCTTAAAGTCGAAGGTGGACAGCTTGTAGGCGTAACGCGAGTTGCTGCTGAATAGTTGTTCTAAAGATACCCAACTTCTTAGAGCAGTCGGGTATATCTGAGATGCTGGATTTAAGTACCAGTATTTTAGGTTAATCTTTTTTCTTAGCGAGACTATTAAGGTTTAATTTGACAGTTTCCCCTCTAAAGACGCGGAGTTTCCAGTAATGGAGGTTTTCTTATGAACAAGTTCTCAATCGCTACGGTTTGTGTTGCCGTTCTTGCCGTAAGTGCAGTGGGTAGCACTCCGGCTGATGCCGCCAACTTGACCCATCTTGACATTTCTGGCAATGTGACTGTTTCTTCAAATTCTTTGCCATTGTTAACAGGTAAGCCTGTAACTAAGGTCAACCGGATGGTGAATCTGGAGGTGATTATTGATAACTTTGCCAAGAGGCTTCAAGATGAACAAGATTCCAACCTAACGTTTCCCATAGTTGGCTATCTGGATCAATACTTACCTAAAGTTTTACCGCCTCTTCCTTCAGGAATTTCTATCACAGCTTTTAGTGGTCAAGGTTCTATTTTTGGTGATGGGGCTAAAACCAATTTCCTATCAGAGTTTTTTTGGTCATACAACTCCGTTCAAGATATCCTAACGGTGGATGGCTATGATTTCTCTCGTATTGAAATGTGTCTAGAGACAACCTGTTATCTATCGGGGGCGAGTAATCAGTTCAGTGTTTCTTCTGCTGGGTTTTTCATTGATGACCTCCAAATGAGTTTTAATGTTGCCCAAACTGCAACTCCCCTTGGAGCAAATACATCACAACTGACTAGTATTTCATCCTTCAACATCTCTCAAACTAATACAAAATCTGTTCCTGAACCTGCTAGCATCTTGGGTTTATTCGCAACTCTAGGACTTGGAACATTACTCAAGAAACAACATTTCAGGAGACAGGCGAATACGGTGGAGTAGTAGGAAAATCAACTGGACTAAAACTCTTCTATTATGTAGCCGTCTTTAGATGACTTTAGCTATAAGGCATGGTTTTAACCATAACTACGGCAGAGCCAAGAATATACCCACTCAAACTTTATAACTCTACTCAAATGAAATCAATCTGCAATACCCTTCTCAGTGTTTTGCCAGCATTGGCATTAACCGTTAATTTGCTTCCCGCCCAAGCAGGAGTTCTTGCCCCCGGTTCTATCTATGACGGAAAAACATTGGGCGAATGGTCAGCAGAATGGAACAAATATGTTTATTCTATTCCTGAGTTTCAAGGCCCACTCTGGGATACTACCGGGGAGAAAGCAAGCATTAATCAGTCAGGTTCTGTATTTTTCCTAGTGGGTACGTTTACCGGAGAACCAGTCACACGGAAAATTACGGTAAACGAGAATCAATCGCTTTTTTTACCTCTAATAAATGTATGGAATAATAACTTCCCTTTAGCTGAAAATAACCCCCCTAAGGCGGGAGAGGAACTCGCCAAGGCAATTAAGCCAGTTATCGATGCTACGGATTCTCTATTTTTCAACCTTGACGGTGTGGCACTCTCTACAGATGAATTGTTTCAACATCGAGAAACTCCTGCCCCATTCAATGCTACGCTGCCAGAAAACAATTTTTATGGTGAGCCAGCAGGCAGTTCCTCTGTTGTAGCATCAGATGGCTATTGGTTAATGGTTGAGCCTTTATCTGTAGGCAAACACACAGTAAGTTTTGGCGGAACAATCTCGGCTCTTGATTTCCGGCAGAACAATACCTATGAAATCAGCGTAGTCCCCGTTCCCGAACCAACTGCAATAATAGGGTTACTTGGGTTGGGTCTATTTATGGGAATTTCTCGCCGAAAACAGCACGTTTGACTGAGTTATTAATTCAGGATGAAAAAAGTTAAGCCTCTAAATTTATTTATGGGGCTATTCTTGTCTTATCGTAAACTTTGACTATTTGCGATGAGATTCGGGTGATAGTTTAACTCTCAAACTTAATAATGATGTAGAGAGAGCGATCGCTGTTGCTGAGAGAATAAATTCTCTGGCGGTTGTTGAGCAGGATGCAAGCTCTCAAGAGCATCAACACTGAATTAAAAAGATGAAAATTGAATTTTTATGCAGTCTTTTTCTTCTCCCTATATTATTGCTGGTGGGTTGTGAAAAGTTAGTAGAGAAGCCGAGGGTTACTTCTTCCACTGAACCTATTTCCCAAAATACTTATATTGGTGAAAAGACTAAAGTTATTAAAGGCAAAGACTTAAAAGGCGCACAGCTTAACGCTGTTGACGAGCAAGGAAAAAAGCTGAATTTTGAAATCAAAGATGTCGAACTAGACCCAAAAGACCCGGAAAAAGAAACTTATCTTTACACAGTCTTTTATGTAGATTCAGCTAATTCTCAAGGGAAGAATTTATGTACTCCTGATGCCGAGAATGTCGCCAAGGCAATTCCGCTGACAGGTTCGTGGGATGAGACAGGAGCGCATACTGAATCGAGCAATATTATCACATTTGGGTGTACCAGTGGAGTTCTCGCTAAGTGCGTTCGCATGGGTTACAAACCGTGGAAGACTGTCAAGGGAACGTCACTCCGAGATTATCACCAAGCTTGTACGCGCATGGCACGCGCCGATTACTGCGGTAACGGCAAAAGCCACACGCGAGATGGGACTCCTATCAATATATATGACAAGCTTGGTATTCAAAAGAAAACTCCCCACGATGGGATGGTATTTGAAGCAGCTTGGAGTCCAGAGGGTGCGACTTTTATCAATCGACCGAGGTGGTTTGAAACAGTATCTGAAATTCGCCAAGAATGTCCTAACAAGCTTAAAGGTCGCATTAATGAGGGCGGTAGTTGGACAACTGCCGAAAAAGTAAAACAGAATCAGTCAGGTTCGTTGCTGTTTAATGATTCGCTGATAAAAAAACGCCTTTAGCGTATCAAGTAGGAGCTACTGCTGACCTTTAAGCAGTAGTGGTGAATGCTGATACAAAATTTTAGATAATTAGTTGTACTAAGTCTAAAAAGCTTAAATTAGTCAACATAACATCATCTCCTTAAACCAATGGACATAACTAACTTTTTGACACATACAATATTGTAAATAGCGGAATTTATCTAATAATGGTGGTGGTAAATATGTAGTGAAAGGGTAAATATATAAACTAAAAATACTTTCATTTTTACAGTTTGCGGTGGTTATTTATTGGCCTCGGTAAGCGGTTATTTTGACAATTAGCATAATCCTTAATTGAAATCGATTTTTAAAGCTCATCTCATATTAAATGCTATAATTTTTAAAAAATATCAAAATTTTCAGTAATTATGCTTACTTCTAGACCTGACTGCCCTCGTTGTGGTTCTAACCATATTGTTAAAAATGGCAGAATTCACAATAAAAAACCTAAATATAAATGTCAAAATTGCGGCAGGCAATTTGTTGAAAACCCTAACAATAAGCTCATTGATAAACATACGTTAGATTACATTGACAAAATGTTACTGGAGAAAATTCCCTTAGCAGGAATTTCTAGAGTGACTAGCGTTTCTAAAAAATGGCTTCAAGATTATGTTAATACTAAGTATGCTTCAGTTCCTCAACAGGTAAAGGTTTCAAGCAAACATAGCTCTAAATTAAACATCGAATGTGATGAAGCTTGGTCATTCGTTAATCATAAAGGTAATAAGCAGTGGATTTGGTTAGCATTGGATAAAAAAACCAGGGAAATTGTCGGTTGTTATATTGGCGAACGCAGCGAGCAAGGGGCTAGAGGATTATGGAATTCTCTCCCATCAATTTATCGGCAATGTGCTGTTTGTTATACAGATTATTGGGCGGCCTATGAGCAAGTTATTCCAAGTAAACGGCATAAAGCCGTAGGTAAAAACAGTGGTCTGACCAACCATATTGAGAGATTTAATAATACGATGCGTCAAAGAATTTCTCGATTGGTTAGGAAAACTTTGTCTTTTTCTAAAAAGCTAGAAAACCACATTGGGGCTATATGGTATTTTATCCATCATTATAATGCGTCGCTATCTATGTAGTAATTTTTTCACTACATATTTACCACTACCCTAATAATGTATGACCCCATTGTTCGGGAATACATAAGAACTATAAAATTAGAGAAGCTATCAAATCAAGATAGATTTGTATAGTAATATTATTGATGTTATTGGTTACTAATTTGTTAAGTTTTAGATGGATTTTTAAAAACTTTTATAATAATTCAACTCCTCAACGTAGTTGATAAATATCCTTGATTTCATCATCACTAAGTGCTGCATTTCCTGCTGCTGGTAAAGTAGTCATTAACCGGAATTCAGTTCGGCTTTCCAGATTGCAAAAATTAATTACTCTATATGCTTGAGCATCGTTAGATGCACCAGTTATACTAATTCATGTGACTCGTAAAATTTTAGTTTCCAATTGTTATGTATCCGTAAAACGAAGTATTTATTTTCTTGTACTAAGTCTTGAATAAATTTTAATCCCGCAAATCCCCTATCGATTAAACCAACAGCATTTCTTGGTAAAGCAGGCATCATTTTTGCACAAAAGTTGTAATCAGGGTTATAGTCAAAATTGACGAAGTTATCTTCAAGACTCCCTGGAGATAAATTTAGAGAGCTAAAAAGCTTAACCTGATTATGACCCAGAAACCACAACAATTTACTTGTCAAAGTAATAATTGTTGAATCAATTGGACAAATAGCATATTCTTGCAGCCCGATAGCAAAGCACCTGCCAGTTTGCCTTCATTCCCACATCCCCTCAAACTGCCTAGTGCCAACTTGATATACCTGACGTGTGCTGTATATAGCGATGTACTTGGATTCTCTGTAGCCGCGAATGCAGCTAGCCCCGACACCTAGAATCAAATTGAATGCACTGGTGCACTGAAATTCATTCGATTGCGTAAGAGCAGGACAACCAATAGAGAACGTGAAACAGTTCTTGAACGAGGTTGAGCGCATCCGGCTCGGTGATGGAGATCGAAATTAGATACGATGAAAACCTCTACAAAGGGTTGAAAGCGATCGCAGTTTTAGTTCAGTTGTAAACATTCATTGGTACTGATATCGTTCCCCCTCATTAATGTAGGGGCGTTGCAATTGAGGAAATAGCATAATAAAGTTTGGTGCATCAACTCATAGTGTTCGGTAAACCCCAATGGTTCAAAACGTTGTGATTATTGGAGCGGGTCCGGCTGGACTGCTACTAGCACATTATTTATTGTGTCGGGGCAACTACCATATTGCTATCTATGAACGTCGTCCCGATCCTCGGTTAACTGATGTTTCTTTTGACCGCACATTTCCGATCTCGCTTCAGGAACGGGGCAGAAAAGCTATTCGAGCAATTGCTGGGTTAGAGGAAGCGATCGCTGCTCAAAGTGTCTTCTGTCAGGGGACGATTATGTATGGGAAAAAAGGCAAATCCCGACAGGTTCCCCGGAAAAATCCAATTCTCACAATTGACCGCAATCGCCTCGTGACGATTCTGTTGAAGCAATTAACCGAAACCTCTAGCCCGAATCAGGTTAAGGTACATTTCAACTGTGAATCTACGGCTGTGGATGGAACGGCTAAAACCGTGACCTTGAAACCTTCACAAGGAGATAGTTTTACCGTTCACTACGATCTACTGGTTGGTGCAGACGGGGCGCGATCGCAAATTCGAGAGTATTTAGTCGAGAATGCAGGCTTGCCGTGTTCTCAAAGCTATGTTCCGGATGCTTATAAATCTGTGTTTTTAAGTCGGCTCCATCCGAGTGCAGGAGTAGAGTTAGAACCGAATAAAATCCATGTCTGGAATTTGAATAATAAAACCCGGATGCTGATGGTACCCCAACCGGGAGACAAGTTGAATGGCGTGATTATTTTTGATGCTCAAACGAATCCCCTAGAAGGATTATCAACGAAAGAAGAAGTTAAGGCATTTTTTCTAGAAAATTTCCCGCTCTTTGGTCAGTTGATGTCGCTGGAAGAAGCAGAGGCGTTGCTGAAGCGTCCAGTGGCAAGGGTGTTAACGGTACGTTGCGATCGCTTTCATCAGGGCGATAGTGTCTTGCTGATTGGCGATGCTGCTCATGCGGTGTCGCCATCGCTTGGGCAGGGGTGTAATTCTTCGTTAGAGGATGTGCTGATTTTGGGACAATTGTTGGAGCAGTATGGGGATGATTGGGGGAAGATTTTGCCGCAATTTTCAGAGCAACGAGTCCCGGATGCCCATGCCTTGCAAGAGTTATCAAATTATTCGTTTCCTCGCACGAAGTTGCTGGCGGTTGAGTTTTTCTTGCGGTTGACAATGGGAAGGCTATTTCATCAATGGTTTCCCGGTTTAGTTAAGCCGTTTGTGTTTGATTTGGTGTTAGATGCAGACTTGTCTTATTCGCAAGTGTTGAGTCTCAGCCAAGGTTGGATTCACAAGGTGAAGCGCTCAATGGTCGAGAATTCTTGAATCACTTATCCTTCTAATAACCGTTGCACTGAAACCACAACGTCGGGAAATGCCAAGGGACGAATTTCTCCAGTCGTGAGGGTCAATTCTGAGGCGTAGTCGCCATTAACAGGGTCGCGGAATACGTTGAGCCGTCCATGCTTCAAGTCCACAACCCAATATTCCCGAATCGATGCGGCGGCATAGGTTTTTTGCTTAATATTAAGGTCTTTACTGAGGGTGGTGTTGGCGTATTCGATTAGCCAAAACACGTTTTCGGGATAGGGATGACGGGTACGATAGAGGGGACGCAGGGGTTCGACAACGGCTATGTCGGGTTCGGGTTCGCTGGCGCTGTTGGGTAGGGTAATCGGCTTGGCATCGCGCACGACGGCACGGTTTCCCAAGTGTTCTTTTAAGTAGTCGGCAGTATCGGTACTCTGCTGGGCGTGTTCTGGACCCTCTGGGGGCATTTCAATAATTTCTCCGTTCAATAGCTCGACGTGACGACTTTCTAAAAGACCGACTTCAATCATGCGGTGATAGTCGTCTAGCGTCCATTTGGCGGTCGTTACGGTCATCATGGTGTCCTCCTGACCCAACGGGGTCCTTTAATTTTGGCACTTCTATTAACGTCGCTGATATTCCTGTTGGCATTCAGGGACACGGCATTCTCCATGTGGTGAATATAGGCATTATTTCCCGCCTCTCTCCCCAACATCTTAAAAAAGGGAAACGCCTCATCCCGCACAATCCGCAGCATTTCCTCGGAGTGGGTGAGGTTCTTGAAATACGACCAGTGACAGCGCTGCTTATCCTCAGAAAAGATTCGGTCTTGAACACTCTACCCAACCGTTGCGCTTTCTTTTCCTTCGCCAACTCTAGGTCATCCAATCGCTTGATGAACAGTAGGTAAGAGATTTGCTCGATTACCGAAAGGGGGTTACTAATGCCGTTATTCCAAAACGTAGTCCAAAGGCAACCTACTTTTATACGCCTCAGTCGCTAAAGACTTTGATTTCTCGTTGTTGCTTGGTTTTTGGCTGTCCAGTTAACCAAAGCTTATCAATGTCACTTTCCCCACCCCACGACAGAATCAGGTTCCAGTCATGAACAATGATTTTTGCTTATGCCAGAGAGCGCGATCGCAACTTTCGGCTAAAATCGCCTACCTTTGACTGACTGGTAAGCGATCTTAGAGCAAACACAGATGGCAGAATCACCCAAGCTTGGGACACTTTGTCCCGTGGAGTAGCAGCAGAAGCTCCAAGACATAGCAAAAATCTCTGGACAGGAAGAAACTGAGATTTTACTTTAAGTGATCGCCCGGTATTTGAAGAAAACTGACAAGAGCAATGTGAAGGGTGCGATCGCGTTTAACCCGGTTTATGGTTCCAGTGCTACTCGTACCCGCACTATCCTGGGGAAAACACAGAAATGCTTGCCAATGCCTACCACATGAGGAAAATTAAACCTCACCCGGTCATCATTATCTTGGTTATGTTGTACTGGCGCAGAAAATTGAACCCAGACCATGAGGGCTGGGGGACGATGAGACGAGCGCGATCGCGTTCATAGCGGTTCCACCCCAATTACACGAAACTTGCATTTCGTGTAATGCAGCACTCAAAGCATTGATAGAGCGTTGTTTCAGAGTTTTACGACGGTTGAACTTGGCTAAGCTTATCAATGCCACTTTAGCTACCCGACGACAGAATAAGGGTTTCAGCCACAATAGATAAGCTTAGTTTATGTTTGCGCTGCTATCGTCTCGTTGAATGGGATTCGCTAGTACCTTCACTGCAATAATAACGCCACCTATTAGCATTGACAGCCCCATCCAAAACCTGAACCGTTCTTCATGGCGTATACCGTCAATATATTCTGCACTCGTGCCGCCATAGATCCACTCTGCCTCTAGTGCTTTCCCTTCAACACCCTGCACCACTACACCAAAAGCTAGCACTGGGCTATCTACCTCAAAGCCCAGATATCGCTTAGTTCCTTCATTAGTAACGCTATTCCGGATAAGCTTTGAGTCTTCTTGCCAAGTAATGGGGAATCTTTCGATGTTATAGCTGTTGTTTTTGATTTGAATCAACGCATCGGGCAGTGCTAGCACTAGCGGCGGTGTTACCCGCAAGTCCTCAGACCAAAGTACCTCCATATCATCAGTGCCCTCATACTGTTGACGTATATAGGCGACAAATTGATTAAACTGGGTAGGTGTATGCTTGCTGACGTGACCCTCGATTGCTACCAGCTTTCCTGGTACACTATTTTTAAAACCGGTTGCTGTAACCAGTTGCAACTGTTCAAAATGTCTGAGCTTTTCAGCGGCATCAGTGCTGTGTTCCATGAACGCTGCGCCGCAACAAGCAAAGAAGATCCAAAATACTAGCGCTAGTAATCGTTCACCAACATTTAGCTTTTTTCTTTCCTCAGACATATTATTCTGCTCTATAGTAAATACTCCTTCTATGCATCTACCTTTTTAGGCGAGAGAGTTACACACAACAGGAACAATTCTTCAACATATTGCATAGAAGGATGAAATGCCCTCAATGTAACTCCACTCAAACCGCTAAGAACGGACATCGTCGGGGCAGACAGTGCTATAAGTGCAAGCAGTGCGGGCGGCAATTCCTCGAATCGTACCGTCCTTGGGCTTACTCCGATGATGTCAAGCAATTGTGCATCAAAATGTATCTCTCTTGTCTTGGGATTGCGTGGAACCCTCGCGAGTCACCGAGATTCACCACACCACTGTGATGCGCTGGATTCGAGAGGCGGGACATCAACTCCCTGATGCGCCTGAAGCTGAAGAAATTCCAGAAATCACCGACGCCGGATGAATTACAAACCTTTGTCGGCAACAAGCGTAACAAACTGTGGATTTGGACTGCCGTTAATCATAAGCAAGCAGGAATTCTGGCATGGGTGGTTGGTGATCGTAGTGCCGAAACCTTCAAGTTCTTATGGTTTATCCCACATTCCGCCCTTTGATTGTCACAAGCGGATAATTCAGTGGAACCGAAGGCTAGCACAGGCAAGTTCAATCGAGTGAAATCTGCTAGAGATGAGAGATACTCACTTTTTT
>NZ_JACJOK010000102.1:0-16084 GCF_014695505.1 Trichocoleus sp. FACHB-90 | reverse complement strand
TTGGGTCGCCAGTATTTAGGGAAAACTGCCATAAGGAGTCGCCATTGGATGCAAATTATGAGCTTGATTCTCATTAATATATAAATACTGAGTATTTATACTCAATATTTGAATTATGATTCACTTCTACACTTAAAGCCACTGTCTATGTGACAGTTGTGGGTGCGGAATGTGGGTTTGAAAGATACTCCAGCAGGAGAGGTTCACTTTATGACCAGTTTCCCCCAACCTGGAAAATATAAACTTTGGGGGCAGTTCAATCGTAATGGTCAAATTGTCACGGCTGATTTTTGGGTAAACGTGGAATAGTTATACTCGCATTTTTCGTTTCTGAAGCAGAGAAACAGCTTTTTTGATCGAATGCTTGATTTCTAAACATTTCGCTATCAGCCACCAGTAGTTAGCTGATAGCAAAACTCCTTGGCGATAAATTAGGGGTGAATTATGGAATCATCTGAATTACAACCTTCTTCAAACACCAATCTTCAAATTCATTCAGAGTCCGCTTCTCCACGGCGAACGCCCCTTTGGTTATTGCTCGTGTTGCTCCTTGTGGGCGGCGGAGGGATTGGACTGTGGCGCGTTTTTGCTCCGAGTAATCAATCACCTCCAGCAACAGCTCAGCAACCACCGCCAACGCCTGTAAAAACATTGTCGGTGCAAACCAGCCCAATTGCAGAAAGCTCGGAGTTCATAGCTAGCCTGCGCTCGCGTCGCTCTGTTACCCTGCGACCGAGAATTCAGGGTCAGGTTTCTGAAATATTTGTCCGAGCAGGAGATCGAGTTGAAACAGGTACGCCTGTGTTGAAGGTTGATGCAAGCCAGCAGCAAGCTTCGGTTGAAAGTCGAATTGCAGGGGTTGAATCGTCTCAAGCCGATTTGGAAACTGCTCGAGCAGAAGCAGCAAGCGCCCAAGCTGACGCAAAAAATGCCAGAGCGGTACTCAAAGCGTTACAGGCTCGTCGAGTTTCTGAACTGTCTGACCTAAAACTCAATCAGCGAGAGTACGAACGGTTCAGCTACCTATATCGCGAAGGAGCTACCAGTCTGCAAATTCTAGATCAACGGCGCAACGGTCTGGAAGCAGCCAAAGCCAAGATTGCTCAGACAGACGCTGACATTGCCGCCCAAGAAGCCGCGATCGTTAGAGCAGAAGCGGCAATTGCCAAAGCACAGGCAACGATCGTCAAGAACCAGCGGTTAGTCAAACAGGCTCAGGCAAATGTAAAAGAGCAAGCCGTGCAACTTCAGTTTTATACAATTGCAGCTCCCTTTGCTGGTACGGTGGGTGACCTGCCCGTAAAAGTGGGAGATTTTGTGGATACCTCCACTCCACTGACGACCATTACAGAGAATCGTTCGTTAGAGGTGACTTTTTCAGTTCCCAACGAGCAGGCACTTCAGTTACGTCAGGGAATGCCCGTGGAGTTAACCGATGGTCAGGGTCGAACAGTGGGTACGAGTCGCGTATTCTTCATTTCGCCCAAAGCAACCAATGATACGCAATCTGTCCTAGTCAAGTCGCTGTTTGACAATTCTCAGGGACAACTGCGAACCGATCAGTTTGTCCGGGTGAAGGTGATTTGGGATAAGCGACCGGGTGTATTAGTTCCAACCCCAGCAGTCACTCGTCTAGGTAAAGAGGCATTTGTGTTTGTGGCGTCCCCATCCGGTTCAGGGTTTGTTGCTCGGCAACGGCTCGTCAAACTGGGCGACATCGAAGGAAACAATTACCAGGTCGAGAGTGGATTAAAGCCAGGGGAAAAGGTTGTGGTTTCAAGGATACTGCTTCTCAGGGACGGTGTACCCATTACTCCTGAGTCTTGAGCAGCGATCGCTGGCAATTCATCCTTTCAATACATCCGGAGTAAGCGTATGTTCGTTGATTTCTTTATCAAACGACCTGTTTTCGCGATCGTCTGTGCTCTCGTTATTCTGGTAGTCGGGTTTATTAGTATTCCGACCTTACCTGTAGAGCAATATCCCGACATCAGCCCAGCACAAATCACGGTGACAGCCAACTACGTGGGTGCCAGCGCTCAGGTGGTGGAGGACACTGTTACGACGGTGTTAGAGCGACAGATCAATGGGGTTGAAGGCATGAGATACATGAATTCGACCAGCAGCAATGATGGCACCAGCATGATTGTCATCACGTTTGAACAGGGCTACGACCTTGATGTGGCAGCATCGGACGTGCAAAATCGGGTGCTGCAAGCAGAACCCAAACTTCCAGAAGTCGTCCGACAAACGGGCGTGACTGTATCAAAGCAGTCAAGTGCAATCGTCTTGGCAATGGCACTCTACAGTGAAGACGATCGCTACGATGACACGTTTCTCAGTAACTACGCCGATCTCTATGTGTTAGACCCACTCCGGCGCGTTAAGGGGGTTGGAAATATCCTTGCGTTTGGCGAACGCCGTTACGCTATGCGGCTTTGGTTAGACCCTAATCGCTTGGCAAGTCGCAACCTCACGGCTCAGGATGTTATCAACGCTGTCAACCGACAGAATTTACAGTTGGGGATTGGTAGTATTGGGCAGCCACCTGCACCCAATGGGCAACTGTATCAAATTGACTTGCAGACGAGCGGCAGGCTGAAAGAGGCGACAGAATTTGAAAATCTTGTCCTCAAAGCCGATGTAGATGGAACGACCGTGAAGCTGAAAGATGTTGGGCGGGCAGAACTAGGGGCTGAAAGCTACAACTCGTTTGCCAGCTACAAAGGTCACGTTTCAGTCGGCTACCAGATTTTACAAATTCCGGGCAGCAACGCTTTGACTATTGCCAAAGCCGTCAAGGATGAGATGGCACGACTGGCGAAGAATTTTCCACCGGGGTTGACCTATGACATTCCCTACGATTCGTCGCTATTTGTAGAGGCGTCCTTTAGGGAAGTAGTAGTCACGTTATTTCAATCGGTAGCGCTGGTTGTTCTGGTTATCTTCATCTTTTTACAAGACTGGCGCGCGACGATCGTTCCGGCGATCGCTATTCCCGTGTCTTTGATTGGAACCTTCGCATTTGTCAAAGTATTTAATTTTTCACTCAACAGTCTCACTTTATTTGGTTTGACCTTAGCAACTGGAATGGTTGTGGATGATGCGATCGTGGTTGCTGAAGATGTCACCCGTTTAATTCAAGAGAAGGGGCTGAGTCCAGTTCGGGCTACCTCCGAAGCGATGCACGAACTGTTTGGGTCGGTGATTGCCACAGCCCTTGTACTTATGGCGGTATTTATTCCAGTTGGCTTCTTTCCAGGGACAACTGGACAACTTTACAAGCAGTTTGCGCTGACAATTACTTTTTCGATCGCCATTTCCACGTTCAATGCCTTAACGCTAACGCCTGCCCTTTCTGCCCTCTTGCTGCGTCGGCAACCCAGACCGCGTGGCTGGCTGGGCTGGATTTTTAATCGCGTCAATGGGTTCTTAAACTGGCTGCGTCGAGGATATCATCGTTCGCTTGGGTTCCTCACCCGCTTCAAAGGGATCGTGATGGTTCTGTTCATTGCATCGTTGGTGCTAACGGCTTGGCTTTACCTGCGCGTACCCAAGGCTTTTCTACCGGAAGAAGATCAGGGCTACTTTATTAACCTGATTCAGGCAGCCGATGGCACCTCCTTGAATTACACTAGACAAATTGTGACGCAAGCCGAACAGCAACTTAAAGAGGTGCCTGAGATTCGGGCAACCTTTGCAATGGGCGGGGTGGGGTTTAGTGGCAATACGCCCAACAGAGGACTTATGTTTGCGCCCCTGAAGCCGTGGGATGAGCGACAACAGCCAGAACAGTCAGTATCCGCCATTCTCAATCGGGTACGGGGACCACTCATGGCAATTCCGGAAGCCCCTGTGCTTGCGGTGAATCCTCCAACCATTCCAAGTCTTGGTAGTACGGGTGGCTTTGTGTTTCACTTGCAAGACCGAGGCGATCGCAGCACCAGTGACATCAGTACTCTGGATCGAGTCAAGACTGAATTGCTTACTCGTGCCAATCAAACACCGGGATTACAGGGGGTATTCAGTACCTACACGGCGAATGCACCGCAATTGCTCATCGAGGTCGATCGAGAGAAGGCAGAGGCACTACAAGTCTCGGTGGATGAAATTTTCAGTACGCTGCAAACCTACATCGGTTCGCGCTATGTGAATGATTTCAATGCCTTTGGGCGAACCTACCGGGTCTACGTTCAGGCAGACCAGCAGTTTCGCTCCAATCCAGAAGATATTGGTCAGTTGTATGTGCGGCAAGGTAGCGTCTCCCAAGGAGATTCGCGCCAAGGCGAAATGATTCCGTTGAGCAATCTAGTCAAGGTTACATCCACAACCGGTCCCCAAACTATTAATCATTACAACCTGTATCGAGCCATTGAAATCAACGGCGCAGCCGCTCCAGGATTTAGCTCTGGACAAGCGATTCAGGCAATGGAGAAGCTAGCGGCTGAGGTGTTGCCACCCAGCATGGGATTTGAGTGGTCGGGAATCTCCCTAGAAGAGTTAGAGTCTGGGGGACAAGCACCGCTCATTTTTGGCTTAGGCGTTTTCTTTGTTTTTCTGGTGCTGGCGGCTCAATACAATAACTTCTTCGATCCGCTGATCATTATGCTGTCGGTTCCCCTAGCAGTTCTGGGAGCATTGGCGGCTCAATCGTTACGAGGGTTGTATAACGACGTTTATTGCCAGGTGGGTCTAGTCATGTTGATTGGTTTAGCCAGCAAAAACTCGATTTTAATGGTGGAATTTGCCAACCAACTGCGAGAGCAAGGTCTTTCTATTACAAAGGCGATCGTAGAAGCTTCACAAGATCGCTTGCGACCCATTCTGATGACGGCAATTTCAGCGCTGTTGGGTGCTTATCCTATGGTATTTCCGACAGGGGCAGGTGCAGCGAGTCGTCAGTCTCTAGGTACAGCCGTTTTTAGCGGAACGTTTGTTGCTACTTTCCTTAGTTTGTTTGTTGTACCCATTCTCTATATTGTAATTGGCAAAATTCAGGCGAGGCTGAGGCGATCGCTTTTCAATAGTTAGCAAGATAATTTTGTTCCTCTTGATTCTCTAGTAAACTAGAGAGTTTTAGTAGTCCGCGTTGCGGACTAAATAAAGTTAAAAACTTATAGAACCATTTGACATCTAAGAAGAGACTGCAAGCCTCTTAACCATTAGCCAAATAAAAAAAAGATTAACTTTGGTAGTCGCATTAGCTAGAGTTCTCTCAAAGTTCTTGACGAGAATTTTGCATCTCTCCATCCAAGCGTTAGATCGCTTCCTTCCCCCACCTCGCTGCAACCGGAACTCTCCCCAGATTTACCTTAGTCTTTATTTTCTTGTTTCGATGGTTTTGCCGAAAGTTCAAACCTGATTTTCGTCATGATTTGGGGATGAACCTTTTCTAACTCCTCCTTCAGATGTTCAGGGTGATAACCGTGGTCTAGCAGGATGGTAATCTCGGGAATATTAACGGGTTTTGACTTGAAATAATCGATGTTTTCAGTCAACATCTCAATTAAACCCCTATCATCAGATACATTGGCTTTGGTACAGTGAGTAAAGAAGGGAAATTCGGCGTTGCTGAAAAGATAATGTTTTAGGCAGGCAGAGGAATTGTTCGATACAACAAAATAGTGCAGCAGTAACCGCAGCGAACACTTCAACATCAAGGGCCGACTTGGAGTAGCACAAGGTTTTGCGATGTAGCCGAGCTAAATAATGGCGCAGCCTTGTGTTTTCTCCCTCGACCCTAGTCATATAGGTCTTGCTAACAATATGGTCTCCATCCTCAATAAACATTGGGTACACCGACCAACCATCGGTAACATAAAAGAAGGACTGCCAACCTTGGACAATCCACCATAAAGGTTTGAAGGTCTGTGCACTGCGATCTCCAATTGTCCATGCCAAGATACCTGTCTGAAAAGTGATTAACAGCAGTCCAAATCCATAGCTTGTTTTGCTTGTTGCCCACAAAGGGAAAGCAGTTCATCAAGAGCGGTGACTTCGGGAATCTCCAAGGGGCTCTGGGGCATCCGGTAGTAACAAACCGGCTTCTCGAACCCAATGGAGGATGGTTGTGTGGTGAATCTCTGTTACTCGCAAGGGTTCCTCGTAGTCCCAAGACAAGAGAGGTACATTTTCAGACACAGTTGCTTGACATCGTTGGAATACTGCCAAGGTCGGTAATGGTCTAGGAACTGGCGACCACAAGGAAAAGCATTTGTAGCACTGCCTACCTTTACAGTGACCGTTCTTAGATACCTCAGTTGCGTTACACTTTGGGCATTTCATCTTAGACAAGGGTGAGACAGGTCAATTATTTTAGTCTATAAATAGCATTACCCTTTCAGCAAGTCCCGATTTTTTTCAGGGGAGATGAACAGAACACTTACCAACTTACGTCAATAAATCTACCTGTGTCTTTCTTATCTTGCACATTGCCGAAAAGAACCCTTTTCGGCAAACTGTTGTTAGTCTTTTGCCGTGACACCGACATACCCTGCTCGTCCAGGCAGCAGGTCTTTGATGCGCTCCCACTGGTGATCTCTGAGGGCATAATGTCGAGTCGTCATGGTCGTTTTAGTAATTAATCTCATGTATCGCCAATTCTGGTTTAACTATTTGATGACACGCCCTAATGTCATTGGCTCCATTTCGATGCCCTCTCAAAGATGCTTTTTTATCCTCTGGCTGATGCTCCCTTGTTGTCAAAACTTGAATTTGGAATTACTGATTTTTGTTATTTGACACCGGAGTATTTTCTGTGCAGTTACTCTTCAACCAGCAATGCTTCCATCTCCGCAAGTAGTTTTTCCAATTTCTTCTGCTTGGAGGCGTTTTCCCAAAACTTAGCTTGGCTCAAACGACGGTAGGTCGAGTCCATTCGGCTTTTGAGGGTTTGTGGTGTCTCTTTTTCAGGACGGTTGGTTTTGAGGCGCTCTCTTATCTGACTGAGGGACAAGTCCAGAGCGATCGCTTCTTCTAACAGGGTTCGCCGCTCAGTTTCGTCCTTAATTTTCGAGATTGCTTTCGCCTTAGTATATGCAATCCGTCCAGAACGCAAGGCTTCAAGAATATCGTCGGGAAGTTTCAGTAAAGGCAAACGATTACTAACAAACGACTCCCAACTCATCAACCCCAAATTAGCAAACACCTCTTTTACTAAGATGGCTTCCGGTTGACTGATAACGTTATTAGTCAACCGGACACAATCATTCAACATCCGGTAGAGCAAGGACACGACTTCTTCTAAACTCCTGTCTAATCTGAGCGCCAAAAGTTGCAAAATGCCCTCCGTCTCCTCTACTGAATTTAGGTTTTCGCGCTGGAGATTCTCAATCAACGCCAGTTGCAGGGCTTCCCCGTCGCTGAGTTCCCGGATGACCACAGGCACTTCATCCAGTCCGGCTGCAATTGCTGCCCGGTAACGTCGCTCCCCTGCTACTAATTCGTATAAGTCATCATCAGGTAGCGTCCGCACCAATAGGGGTTGTAAAATCCCATGCTGTTTGATTGACTCAGTTAATTCCTGTATCGCCTTGGCATCAAAGTAGCGACGCGGCTGTTGTTTGGGAAGTGCGATGCGTTCTGTGGGCAAAGATGTCGATTCAGATGGAGATTCTCCAAATAGGCTATCTAATCCTTTGAGCCTTTTAACAGGTGGCTTCTGGCTTTTAGAACTCATTTAATGCCCTCCAACATCTCAGCAATTGTTTCCAAAATTGTTACCGCTGGGTGCTTAGGATTATGTAAAGCCAGAGGGATATGCTTTTCAGCGGCATCGGCGAAAGCCGTCGTCCGAGGAATTTCGGGAAATATTATCCCTTCAACAGAATCAAATTGGTCTTGAATTGCACAAAGAATTCGCTGATCTTGAGAGTTTCCTTTAGCAAACATCGTGGGCAGATAGCCGGCTATTTTAAGTTGACGGTTGGGGCGGGCGCGGACACGCTTGATGGTACGAAATAGTAAATCAGTTCCTTGAAAAGCTTTGTACTGAGTTTGGATGGGAATTAAAACGTGTGTGGAGGCCACCAAACTGATGTAGCTGAGGATTCCGAGAGAAGGGGGGCAGTCAATTAGAATGAAATCATACTTCTCTAGTACTGGGGCGATCGCATCTTTCATCCTTTGTTCTCTCATATCCGCTGTCACCAGTTCCAGTTCAGCACCGCTTAAGTTGATATTTGCTGGCGCTAAATCAACACCGTGTATATCTTTGTGGATAGGCAAAGGTTCGTCTTCAAGAAGCGCATCGTAGAGGGTTTTCTGAATTTCTAAGGGTTCTAGCCCCATAAATGTCGTCAAAGATGACTGTGGATCTAAATCTATTAACAAAACTCGGCATTTGCGATGAGCTAGATGGTAGCCCAAATTCATGGTTAGCGTACTCTTGCCTACGCCCCCTGATTGGTTAAATAGTGACATTACTCGACTAGAATGAGTTTTTTTATCTGCCATAAAGGTTCATGTCTTCTCGTGCATCATAGAGCAGAATACAACCGATCGTAAAACCACAAACCCGGATGGGTAGAAAATTTCATACCCCGTAGCAATTACTCGGTCTTCAGGGTATTTTTCAGGAGGAAAAACCTCTTACCAGAGGGTAATTAAGAGCTAAGGGAGCGGCAATCAACCATTCATTAACTTGCTGGGTCTTCTCACCCTGTGCCTTGCGGGTTGAGGTAGTAGTGCTGATTGACTTGGATGTTGGTTCTGGTTGAAAGTGCGCTCATTCTACAATTCCTAACCTATAACAGTCTTGGCTTTCCCAGGGTTTTAGTTATGAACCCGATTTTTCAAACTCTCTAAAAATGAGCGAACCGTAAGCTTTCAAGTGGGCTTCCAGTTATTCGATTTCCGGCTTTCCTTCCATCGCTAAGTTCCTATACTATTTTTTGCTCTCAACCAAAGTATCTTTGTTCACAACTGTTTGTAGTTGTGAACAGGTAATAATAAAACTGCTCACAACCGTCAAATAATGTGGTGTAGTTACGTCTCATCCTCCTCCAAGCCCTTCAAAGCAAAGGCGAACCCTATTTTAGGCGGCCATCGTTTGAGCTATTTTTCTTATTCTGTCAATGTTTCTGCTTTAACAATCAAAATTAGTTCATTTGCCCAAAATCGGATGTTCGTCAGACCGTTGTCCAGGTTTACTGAAATTTGTTTGCCTTCCATCCATACGGTTGCCACCCGTCCTCGTACCCCAATACAGCCTTTAAAACTTGTCGCTTTTTCACTTACTTCAATTAAGTCATTCGCAGAGAACTGGTTCATCAGGATTTGGTACTCCCGTTGCAGCTGAAGCTCCTCTTCTTCTTTAGTTTCGGCTGTATCCGGGAGCGAGTGCGGTCTTGGGGAAACCCCTTGTAGAGCATCCCGCATGTCAGCTTGTAAGATTTCGCTCAAGGGAGCTTGCAGCAAATTTCCGCAAGCATCAATCTTTACTTTGGCTTCCGGTTCGGGTTGCTGAGCAATGTCTTTTCCGCAGTCCGCAATTGTCTGGGGTTCAGCCAGAACAGCGCTCTCCTGGTCGTTGTAGGTGATTGTCTCAAGGGTCGCCGTCTTTACAACGGGCGCGATCACATCTGGTAAGGGAATCACAGTAGTTTGGCCTTTTTGAGTAACCGTGTAGACCATCTCGAATTCATTACTACCATTACCGTTGCCATTAGAGCCATTGCCATTGTCCGAGGGGGGAAACAGGTTTGTTCCGATGAGGATTTTTATCCACTCTTCGGCGCTTACCCCCTCTTTTGTTGCCCGTTCCTCTAGAACGTCTTGCCATGAAGCAGGCAGGTACAGTTGATAGGAGCAGGTTTTGAAGCGAGGGTTGCTGTAGTCGGTTTGGTCTGGAGAGCCAGTTCGTTCTTCCCAGTCGTCGCACTCCGCGGCAATCTCTTTAACGTCAGAGTTAATGAAACTGACGGCACCATATTTGTAGCATTGGAAGCTTTGATTGTTGTCCAGAAATTCTCCTCGATACTTGCAGTTCCAGCAACTGCGGAAATCTGGGGGCCGGTGTAAGGTAAGATTGCTGCTGGCTCCAGAAGGCTCTAATTCATCAAGCTTTGTTGACGATGATGGCTTGTGTAGGGCTAGGGCTTCTTTGATGGTCTTTCCCTGAGCTACTGTTTCTAGGATTTGGAAGCGCTTTTCAGTAGACTTTTTGATCAGCTGGTAAGCTGCATCTACGCTTTGGTTCAAGACTTTACGTAGCGTTTGGGCTTGGCTTAAGTTCCCTAAAGCTATTTGCTCATCGATGATTTCGACCACACGAGCACCTTTCTCGTAGTTGGTTTTGCCAAGACCAACCCGACGAGCCACCTTTTCACGAGTTTCACCTTTTTCCCGTGACGCCAAATTTGGCGTGGCGGGAGTTGAGGAACCTTTTCTTAGCGTACTTAGTTGTCTGTCGCGAGATTTCTCTGCCTCAACGTTCTTCCAGGCATTAGCTTCCCGAATTTTTTGTTCGGTAGTTTTAAGGCGGCTGGTATTTTCCAGTAGTAGTACCTCTAGCTCAGCTAGTTCTGAAGGAAATTCTCTCACTTCAACCGGAACCAATTCCAGTCCTAACTGGACGGCTGACTTCCAGCGCCGATGACCACTGATAATTCGGTTTTGAGGGGTAACAACCAATGGTTTGATCCAACCCTTCTTGCTAATGAGATCAACCAGTTCGGACACATCCTCCTCTTCCCCATAAATGAGGCAATTGAGGGGATGCGGCGTTAGGGTCTTGGGACGTACTTGCTTGTAAATAGCTCCATCTATTGCACTAGGGTAAGATAGCGCTGAAGTAGGAACCATTAGATTCTCCTCAATAACTTCCATAAGAGCTTTTCCCACCGCTTGTACAAATAAGGGCACACGACATTTCCGCTCTGGCAATGCCCCGCCATTTAGTTGAGTAAAACTTGAACAAGTCTAGGATCAAACAGTAATCATTCCATCTCACAAAGCGCAATCGCACCTGATAATGTTCTACGACTAGGGCGCGAATCCGATCCCCCGTTAGCTTCGCGATTTCCGCACGCAGCACGCTGGTATGGGGAAAGTTCTTTCGGTAGGACTGGTAAGTAGTTTCATCCTTCTCTACTGCCAGCCCTACGTCAAACCCAACTTGTTCTATCCCCAAAGAGAATCCGCCCATTCCGCAGAATAATTCAACAGCTACCGCAGGCTGACAGCTTTGGCTTGTCGCTTGCATCACAAATGCCCCTGTTGTTGACAACTTTATCCGCTAAGCACTGAAACAATTTTCACAATTCTCACTTAATAGGTGAAGATTGTGAATCTATCTACTATAGCATCGGTACCAGAATGTCTTGCAGCCGAGAAAGGAAAATGTCAAAATAGGTTCTATGAACACAAAAACCCAGCGGCTAGCTACTTTTGTCATAGAGCTTCGGGCAGAGCTTGGTCTAAACCAAGAGCAGCTTGCCCAGAAACTGGGCATTAGTCGCCCTACAGTTTCCCGATGGGAAGCTGCGGACTGTATGCCGGGGAAACCTAAGCTAAAACAGCTGGCGCAATTGAGAGGCTGGGACGAAGAACATTTCCAAGTATACTTAAATACAGGGCAGAAGCCAACTGAGGACCCTTTAGAGAATATTCTAAGTAAACTGCGATCGCTGCCAGCAGCATCGGTGGTTAGAGTCATTCAAGAGGGGGCGCGGGTACTAGCATTAACTCATAACTCTCATTCTGACTCAGGTGCAGCTTGAATTCAGTAGCTTTCGTGGAAGTTAACTTCTGCGGCTATGTCATGAGCAACGGGCAATGATTGAAACTTCTCAGGCTCCATCTCATTCTCTTCGGTGTCGTAACCCATCTGCACTAGGGAGCTAGTGAAACAAATTTCGCGCACTTCTTGTATTTGAGTAAGATTCCCTGACTGCTAAAGAAGGCTCAGCTAGGCAAGGTGTTGTTCTACAGTTATTTCCGGGTAATTCTCGTCTTGTTTTGGTTTTAAGCTTGGTTCGTCTTTATCAACGTCAACTACAACCACTTCATAATCTGAATCCAAAGCACTTTTATCCAGTGGTATTTGGAAATTTGCCCGCTACAGATGCTATCCCTTCCATCTTCGGCAACTCCGATATCGAGCGTGAGGAGTTAGTAATGCACTGTCATGAGGCAATACGGTTCAGTTAGTAATGTATGACGAATTCGGAGGTGTTGGAAGCCTTACTCCTGGGTTGCTTTTCTTGTTCTTATTGAGAATAGTCTCAACTATATTTTTTAACTGAACCGTATTAGGTTATGAGAGGGGCGGTATTTCAGCATCTCCTACACATCCTCAGTAGCCGTATCTATTCCATCTGGTTCTTCCACTCCTTCAACATTTTCAACATCACCCCAAGGATCTTCTACATCTTGGGGAAGGGAAAAAGCCTCTAGTTGCGTTCGTGGGTTTGAGGATGCGGGCGCAGTCTGATTAGGGAAGGCTGCGACACCTCCATCGGATGATGGTCTGCTGTCAACCGGAGCTGGTGGTACACCACTGCCACCAGCATCAGGTGGGTTGTTGTCGGGTTCATTGTCGCAATCGTTTTTAGCTTCCGGTGCTTGTAGATTTGCCTTGGTGCAATCGCTTGAAGGAAGAATGTCCTTTAACGGCTCATTGCTTTCACCGAAAACGTAGTTTGGATCGATTGCAGGGCCGTTTTCGTCAGTCCAGATCAAGCCGGGTGTATTTTTTACAAATGCAATCGTGAGGTTCAAAAATTTTGGCTTGTCCTTAAACGCCTTGTATTTAGTTTTGAAGCCCTCTAGCTTTTCCTTCACCTCTCGCCAAAAGCGCTCCGACTCAGTTTCACCAGATGGAGGTAGTGCCGCAAGTTTAGCGGCTTCGAGCGCAGCTGTTTTCTCAACCCTTGCGACTTGTGCAGCCTGTACCTTACCCTTTGCCTCATCCAATTTAGCCCCAACCGTAGCGGTGTCGCGGGTTTCACTTTGGAAACATTTGGGCAGCCCTGGCTCCATCCCCACAGAATCAATAGCCAGAGCGTTATCAGCAGATTGCTCCGCATACTCCAGAAAGTCCTGCCACATCCAGTAGACTGCTTCTGGATTCTCTTCTGTTTTGCGAATAATCTCAGCAGCAGCGTGGGAGAGTGCTGATGAAGCCCAGCGTTCTCCCTGCGTTTTGTAATGAGTATTTGCTCTCCACCGCACAAGGTCTGGAAATGGTTTGCCTACCTCATGCTCCCAATCGTATTTTTCTCTGTTTGGTGTCTTGTTTGTAGTTCTTGGATTACTTGTAGTCTCTAACTTTTTTTCTACGTTCACGAAATTTTCGGAAACGTTAGTCTTTTGGACAGGTTTAGTCTGCTCAGTTGAAGATTTGTTAATTTCTTTGATATCTGAGCTTTCTCGTGTTTTTTCCTGACTATCTTTTCCTCCTTCTCCTTTTTTTTTCGTTATATTTAAGCGAGATTTTGAAGATTCTATGTATATAGAAGATTTTAAGTTCGACCCAATTTCGATATTGGCGGTTTCTTGAGATCGATTATGAGTTTTTGCTAAATCCGGTGAAATCAAGGGTTGTAGAGATTGTGAAGAATCATTAGGATTTTCTCTCCCTTCGTTGGCATCTTCTATATCAAAATCTTCCCAAAGTGGGTAAGTTACATAAGGTTGGCTGTAGACCAAAGCCACATCATCGTCAAGACGACGAGTGCGGCTCTTTCTGCCCTTCTGAAACGTGGGAGGAGTTGGGTATCGTCGGCTCAGTTCGATTAATTTGGGGTTGTAGCCCGTTTCTTGGGCAATCAGCGGGTAGTTGAGGGTTTGGAATTTGCGTCGGTCGAAGGGATTGGAGTGGAAATTATTAGTCACAATCCACCCCCTCCCCTCGAATTCCCTGCGGAAACGCCCTGCTGTTTCCTTGGAGAAGAAGGGATTTTCTTCCCATAGTTCGTACTCTCCTGCCCACCACCAAGCATAGCCGTGTTTACAGATACCAATCCGGTAATCCACCATGCCGCTTGCCCGTTGGTTAGAGATGGTTTCGAGTCTGAAGTGCAATTGGGCAATGAAGACTGCGCGATCGCAGCCCACTTTAACCGCTAAAAGAGGAGGGCAAAGCCGCATTGTCTCCCAAGTCTTATGGTCTAACGGCAGGGGTAACTCTAGATCGTCTGGAAAAAATTTAGGCTCTGGCTCAACTGCTTGCCGTGTTGCTGTTGCTGTCACCATTAGCTTTCACCCCCACAGCAAAAATTAAGGCTTTTGTACTGACCTTTAATACAAATGTGACAAATCTGCCTAGCGTCCGGGTGTTCCTCGTAGGGCATTAAATCTCTCCTAATAAAAGCTGTTGTGGGTTGGGGGAGAGAGCCATTGTTTAAAAATCCTGTATGCCGCTTGCTATAAAGAGCAAGTGATACAATAGGAAATATGGCTCCCGACTCCCAGGAGTTAGTTGGTTTATGTGGTGCATCACCGTCTGGCAACGCTGGATACGCCACTACTAAATTTGGAGCCTCACCTGTTGAAAAAATTAAATAGCCCTTAGGAACCCCCTTGTTGATTGACAGGGGTTTCTTTCTGATGAGGGCTGGGAAGCATCACCTCTTTTTTCTTACAAATGCCTTTTACTAGATTTGCATAGGGGATAGGTTAATTATATTCTTCCTTTGAAAATAGATTTTTATTTTTTGTTGTTAACTTTGTTTGTGGAGTCTCTTGCTAGATCCCGGCTTATGTAATCGTCTTCTTGTGCAATATCTAAAAATAGACCGAACACTGTTCGCCATTCAAGTTCTGGTGGCTATACAGGTGAAGTGGCGTAGCCCTTTTAAAGCTTGTATTTGGTCATTTCTCTTCACTACCCGTTCCGCCAAATTTGGCGGAACGGACACGATATGTGCGTACTATCAAAAAACCTTTATCAGCGGAAAGAAATTTTTATTATGAAACCTGATACTGCCGATGCCAAACTTTTAAGGTGTGGCAAAAACTCTGTCTTAAGCCAAACGATCCAAAGCTCAAACTATATGATTTGTTGATGGTGCTATAGCGGTTCTCGGTTGTGTGAGGTACAGTCTCAAAACTGGAAAGATAATACTGGATTTTGGTGTACCTGACTCGTATAAGAACCGCTATATATCGCTCCCGTTCCGTCAAACTTGGCGGAACGGGAGCGATCGCATCTGGTGCTGTGAAAAACTTTTTAAACAACTGTCCTAATCTCTACGGGTACAGGTATTTGCTGTACTGAGTTGACCAGTGCAAAGCTTCAGAGGAAGAATGGGAAACGAATTTTAGGGGCGGCTTGCTAACTCTGGCTCCTCCACGGGATAAGACAACACAGCAATTAGCTCGGCTCCGTTCAAAAACTAACTAGAAAATTCCAATTGTCAAGCCCACTGCAAAGATTGTAGTAGAGGCAATTAGTCTTATCCGCTCGGGTATGGGATTGCGCGGACAGATGATGATAGCAGCCGCGATATAAAAAATGCTGTTATAGGGCTGTATCCATAATGAATTGATTCCTATAAGGCTCAAAAGTCCAACCAAACTCCAAGCTAATAGGGTTTGAGCTTTTTCTAGTGTCTTGTCAAGTTTACTTGAGTTCATGATTTAAGACGCAGTTCTAGGGTGTGCGGTCAATTGTTTAATTAAACTTTCAGAAAAAGTGCTTATTTTATTGACCCCCATTACAGTTTTTAGAGTTATTATCATTATCCGACTTTAGGATGAAGTCGGATTTATGTATTAATTCGGAGATGTGTAAAGTTACATTATATACCTGTATACGTGTATGAGCTGCTAGTTTAGCTGGTATATGTGTCTAAAAGTACATCCATTCGGCATTATCCCTTAAAACCGTGTAATAAATGTGTCATTTAAGCTTGGATTCTAATTTTTTTAATAAAATTGCTAAGTCTTCTAGCCAGTGACAGATAGCTCTATCCCACTGAATTAGTGGCTCTACCGAACTTGTTATGTAAAAATGTTAAAAATGGCTAATCAAAATAGCAGAAACAGAATAGGTATAAGAAGTGACATTTGTTGCGGGGCTTGAATTCTGGGATTGATTGTGATTAAGTAGATGCAGTAAAAAAGCAGCCCCAGACTGGGT
>NZ_JACJOK010000101.1:0-9921 GCF_014695505.1 Trichocoleus sp. FACHB-90 | reverse complement strand
ACCCAGTCTGGGGCTGCTTTTTTACTGCATCTACTTAATCACAATCAATCCCAGAATTCAAGCCCCGCAACAAATGTCACTTCTTATACCTATTCTGTTTCTGCTATTTTGATTAGCCATTTTTAACATTTTTACATAACAAGTTCGGTAGAGCCAATATTTCTATGTTTCCATAACGTTTCCAATGTTTCCTTTTTTTATAGCAATGGAAAATGGCAACGCAGCTAGTGTTATTGATTTATCTCCTGACGGCGCCTTGTCGCTACGGAACCGACCTACGCGAACTGACAAGTCAGCGCTTCGCTATCGCTCAATGCAATCCCTCTTGAGACATCGCAGCAACCAGCACATCCATCAGGATTTACTCAAAGTCAAGCGCAGCGTAATCCTGCATCAAGTCCACTTTGTAGAAAACGGGAAACCGGGATACATGGGCGCTTTCTCTGGCTAAGGCAATCCGATAGAAAACTTCAGACGGTCTCTCAGTGGTCTACGAGGCTTACAAGCAAAAAGCAAACTGGAAACTAGGCGATGTTCAGCTAGTGCAAGTATCCCAAACTCCTCCCTTCTACGTTGCCAACGTCGCCAGTCAGCAGGGCTACGGTACCGACAAACGCCGTACTGATTTTGAGGCTCTCGCTCTCGGCTTGAAGCGAATCAATGCCTGGGCTTGCCAACAGAAACTACCAGTGTATATCCCAGCGGATTTTGGATCTGGACTAGCAGGCGGTCGCACCCAGGCAGAAAAAGATGAAACCTGGAAAAAAGTTCAGGAAATCATTAAATCTGAATGTCCTACAGCAATCATCTGTAGCAAAGAACCAATTAGCGAAAAATCCAGTGTAGAGGGGGTGCCAAGCCAAAATCAGGGAGAGAAGGCTATCACCGACACCCGCTGGATAAAGAATTGACACCTGGGCTGCCGACTTATGTTTAAAGCAGTCCAAAAGTCGGCAAGATATAAACGTCGAACTGTTAGCTGCTGCTCCTTGCACAACTTTCCCCAACATTTGGCCTGTTTCCCACAAGCAGGATTACGAGCGCTTACTGCAATCAGCTCATCGAGTTGAATACGTGAGCGCTCACCCTCGCCCTTACAGCAGCCCGACTCAGCTACACAAGCGAAACGAACTCATGGTCAAACAACCGGGGTAGACGATCTCTGGTACTGGCTGTGCATAACGGGAGCGCTGGTGGCACCCAACAGTTCACGCTTCTAGGTAAGTGGCTCTCCAACCAAGACAACGCAAGCCACTGCAAAACAGCCATCTCGTAAGCCAATAGACCAAGAACGTTAACGATGTTCTACGCTTGTACCTCTATCTCGTCAAACTAGAGTAGCGAGCCGTTACCGTTACGCCAAATTTGGCGTAACGGTAGCAGTATTCAGATATTTAGCAAACAACTTTTCAATTAACATCCGCGCTGCCTGTCGGCCAAGTTTGTACCCCTTTGCAAAGCGCGATCGCATTCTCTAGAAAGTGATGCCCAACTTCAGAGCTGGATTGTTTTCCCAGCGTTCAGCCACATGAGCATAAATAGTAGTAGTCCTGGGGTCTTTATGCCCCAGCAAATCCTGCACTTGCCGCAGTTCAGCCCCAGCCCGCAAGGCTAGAGTACCAGCAGTGTGTCTCAAACTGTGGGCGGTTAGGGTACGTCCTGGTTTATGCTTCAGCCCAGTTTGAGTGAGATAACCATCCACAATCTGCCTGATACCTCTCCGAGAAATTCGCTTACCCCCAGCCCGGTTACCTACCGCTACAAACAACGGGCTGGAAGCATCCAGGATTTCACCGCCAGTTTTCCTGGCTTCTAGGTAAGCTATCAGGGCTTGAGCTAAAGCCGGTGTCAGCGGCACTACCCTGATGTTGCGCTTGCCCTCTACCCGGAGTCCCAGATTGCTTCCTTGCTGCACTACATCAGAAATATTAGTGCGGTGAATCTCAACAGTCCGCGGTCCTTCGAGTGCCATGATTGCCAACAGCACTTTATCCCGCGCTGCCTTCAGAGTGCCATCATTTGGTACAGCCCCTAACAACTTCTCTACTTCAGGCTTTTCCAAGTAAGTAATCCGCTCACCTGCATCCCGTTTTTCCCGTGGTGGCTTCACACCGGAGGCGGGATTCACTGCTATTAGCCGATGTTCCACTGCGGCATCATAAAAGCGCCTCAGCACCGATAGTTTCAGGGCTACCGTAGCGGGTTTGTAGCGCCTTTCCTCAATCATCCAGCGCCGGTAGCGCTTGATATCTTCACGGGTCGAAGCGGCTGGGTTGATGCGAGTACGATCGCACCAGGAAACAAACTGTTGCAAATGACTGCTGTAAGTCGCCACTGTATCCGGTGCAGCATCCCCTGCGCCTACATCAATATTGAGGAAATCAGCAAACGCTTCCAGCATATCTTCTGTCGTGATCGGCTGGCTGATTGCTTGGGTAGTGCGATGGGTGGCAAGCATGGGTGAGAGCATTATTGTTCTTACAAATTCTAATACCTATAAGGGTAATTATCGGTATTAAATTCCCCACAAGGGTATATGGATATTGGGGCGTGTCGGTTTGCACATAAAGTGAAAACCGTTACACATAAGGTGAAAATTTTGCACATAAGATGAAATTTTTGGCACATAACTTGAGACGTGAGAACGATACAGCGGGATCGCACTCACTCCAAAGCTAGGAAGATCGCTCCCTCCGGACGACTCCACGCCTGCCCTTAAAGCTCACATCCTTGACCAATAAACATTTCAGGCTTAAAAGGGTACGTAATGTTGGAAAATTTCATTTAATACGCAAATTGGGTAGGAAATTTTCACCTATTGCACAAATCAATTTCAACTTATGTGCAAATGAGGAGGCTGAAAGTGCCGTCAGTCCGTAGTAAAAATTTCAAGTTATGTGCAAACCGACAGGCGAGCGGTGTAAAGAAGGGCGCTCGCAGATAATTGAGCCGGTAAAAACCTGGATTGGCGGGGTTTTCACGTCAAGCCAAGTTTTAAAGGATTCCCTCACACAATGTGGGGAGTAATGCCTTACCTAGCAAGAGTTTAGGGTAGAACCCATTCATCAAACGAGGAGCGATCGCCCTAACCCCTGCTATCATATCTAGGTTTAAGCAAGGTAATACCTTGGTACTTAATGGCTGATTAATTCTGAGTAGTACCTAGAGGAGACCTATAGAATACCTATATATGAGCAATACAGGGCGCTCCAAGCGGCTGGCTTCGTTCAACTGCGATTCCCAACTGTGGGAAAAGTTTAGGCAGCATTGTCAGGAAAATGGCACTACAGCCACAGCCGTACTGACTAAATTTATCTCCCATTACCTAAATGGCGACCTTGACAAACTCGCCATCGATTTAGGTAAGGCGACAAGCAGGGGGTTAGGCGACTGGGAGGAGCGAGTTAAGGCGTTGGTAGACGAGTATCTACAGCAGCGGCTAGCAGATTACCTAGATGAATACAACGCTAGTCAAAACAACGGTCGCCGCGAACGCAAATCAAAGACTGTTAAAAAAGAGCCAGAGTGTTGGTTTATCAAAGAACGAGCTAAATATTTAGGGATAGAAATAACGGCTAATCAAATAATACACATAGAATTGTTTGCCAACGATGCCTTTAAACAGCGGCACGGCACTCTACCCAAAAGACAACTATTCAAAGGCTCTCAAGCTTTTGTTTACCCAAAAGATAATGTTGATATTTTAGACGCGGCGATTAAGAAAGTTGTGGGGGAATAAAAAATCAATATTTTTCTAAAGGACAATTTAATTATCACCCAAAACATCGCGTGCCATGCGTTCATAGAGTCAGGGTTAGCGAAGCTGCTCCGTACTCTGTAGGGGTTGCCGAAGGCTAGAAGCTTCGCCTGGATAACAGCCCAATCCATTTCCAAAGAAACCAAACAGCAATTACTCAGGCGAGAAAGGAATACATGCGCTACAGTTAGTTGCTCTTAAATTGAAATTTCCTTAATTTAGGTTCGTTAATTGAACAGAACATTGGCTATTCGGCAATTTCCATTCCCTGACCCGACTTTTGGACAACAGCCGCTACAGCCTGCAATCCCTTGTCCCGGCGCACTTGCTGCACAACTGCGTAGCGCTCCTTGAAATCTTGGGACTGCGCCCAAGTCATTGGTTTTTCAACTTGATTGCCGTAAGCCTTCATCTGCAAGTTGCCCTCTGTATCGCGTACTTGCAAATGTTTCCCAGACTCAATAATTTGCATCTGCGCCTTGTCAGAAACCAGCGCTCGTCCTTGCATCTTCTCAATCTTGGCACCGTCCTTCTTCCCTCCAGTCCAGGTTTCTATAGGAACATTGCCATCTTTTCCGTAAGTCTTCACCATATCGCGCAACCCTTCCAAATTATCCTTAGTCAACTGCTTGCGCTCAATGTACTCAAAGTTGTCCAGGTCTTTTACCAACATCCGGTTATGGGTCACTTCATCCCCCACAGCCTTAAGAACCCCGTCTGGACGGTAGCTATGGTCAACTTTACCAGTTTGGTGATTTAAAAAAGACTGATTCTGTTTATCAATTGCTAAGTCGTCGGTTCGCTCATTTTTTGTAATCAGGTAGCCCCCAGTTTCAACCTGCTTGACTCCAGGCACCACCTCGCGTCCTTCCTGCTCAAGAGCTTTAGATGCAACCTGAATAACAAATTGCTCGGCTTTATGAACCGCTTCATCACGCTCTGAGCGGAGATTCTCTGGTACTGGTGCCCTGCTAACAGCCAAATCTTGAATCGCCTCAATAGATACAGACCCTTGATAAGCTCCCTGGCGGTCTTCCAGGCGCGACACCTGGAACCACTGCCAGTTCTTGGAGGTCTCTTCCTGCTGGAGCTTGGACTGAAGCTCTTTGTGCTGCACGAATTCCTGAGTGCTGGCACGGACACTGCTATCCTGCGGTAAATCGGACACATCAATCTCTTTCTTGACTACTTCAAAAGGCGTTACCGATTCAAACACTTCAACAGGCGACTGCTCCTGTGGTATCTGGGAAACTACCTGCACTCCGTCTATTTCAGTTGCCTGCTCAACTTGCAGAGGTTGCGGTTCTACAAGCTGGCTCAACTGAACCTGACCTTTCTCGAACTGAAACACCGGCACATCATTTTTCTCCAGGATGATTGCTTGCTTTAGATTAGACAGCTCGCGCTTTCCTTCTATTGGGGGCGCGTCCATATTAATAGCAGCTCGCAGTACCTCTACACGAGTTTCTGTTAACTTACTCATGTCTGGCTCTTGTCCTACAACTCCTTCATAAACTGAGTTTTTGCCCATCTGAATTTCAATCTTGTCGCCCGAATTGGCATCCATTCGTTGCGCCAATTGTTTAATGAATTCCTGCGCTTGCTCTATCGATAAAAGCGACCTGTCATTAGCCATGTGTTCAATTCCTGTTGAAATCTTTTTGTTTGGTACGTTGCCAGTGGTGCATTCAAAGGTCGTATCAACGAAAACCCTAAGCGGCTTGCTGCTTCTCAAGCAGCCATAATTCGTGTCCTGGAATCTTTTCAATACGATTCAACACTTCAACTCCAAGCACCAGAATCAGCCCTGGCTCACCGTCTACCTCCAGTTCCACTACTTCAGGACGACTGGTAGAAGGTAGCTGGAGATTAGGAATTTGAGCGACTTGACCCTCCCGGCTCCATGAAGCTACCCAGCAGTCATCAAAGTAGAGATTTACCTCTTGAGGGCGGTACGAAGCGTCAAAAACAGGAGTCTCCATATAGGCAGCTACTTCGTTCCGTACAGAAGGATAATCCTTCAAAACATCCCTCACCACTTCTGGAAAAAAATGATTAGCCAAACTAACTAAATTGCTCGACATAAAACTACTCCAACAACAAATTTTTTCTGGGTAAACTTGCAATTATGATTGAAACCAGGAAAAAGTTTTTTCCTAGATTTGACGTTATGCATCACAAATTAACGAACAATCAGTAAAAATAAGCTCAGTCGTGAGTCATAAAAAAATTAACATCATCTTTTTGGATGAAGACCAAATTAAATCTACTATTAGGCACCCGACGACACCACTCTATGCGATGCCATAACCAGACTCCGACCAGTAGATACTGCCTGAAGCAGCACTCTTACGAGCAGCAGCAGACGGTCACAATGAAATAGAATAGGAGCGAGGCAGCCACGGGAGCATCCCGGTTTTGTAAAACTACTATCAAGAGAGGATAATAGGTAGAGCGTCAACAGAAGCGTGAACTGCATTCGTAGGAGGAGCGGTTATGACCCCTGAACAAAAGGAGCGTTTAAAAGCTTGTGCTGCTGAGATTGCCGAGATTATGTACAAAAACACTCCGCACTCAGAATTATCAAGTCTGGAAAAAATCGAAAAGCATATTCGGGAGCAATGGCTAGAATTAGTCGGGCCGGAAGTTGGTTTTTTTTTATCAAACAGGCAACAGGAACAGAACAAGGACGGTCTCGCACAGTAAAAAGTTGCATTGGTAAGTTAATAATTAATGAAAAACAAGCCGAAAAATTGGGAGTAAAAAAATCAACTCGTTTAGCTCCATTATTTGAAAAGTGCTGCCTCCGCCAGGTGGCTAATCTCTCTTATGAGAAAGCGGCCTGTGAAATTGAAGCCCAGACGGGAGTGCATATAGGTCACACTTGTTTACACCGATTAGTGGAAAAGCAAGAATGGGCGTCCATAATAGCTACTTCCGAGGTAAAGGAAACCAGTGTGGATGGGGGGAAAGTCCGTATCAGAAAAGCTTTGGGAGAGGCGAGTCACTGGCTTGACTACAAAGCTGTGCGACTGCACGGCAGTTATTACGGAGCATTTTTTCTTGACAATCAAGAGTTAATTAATTATGTGAACAGTCAGCCTTTATCAGAGCTACTAACCTGTTTGGGAGATGGCCATGATGGTATTTGGAATATTATTGTCCAGTTGAATCCTAACGGGGCGCGGCGGGAAATTTTAGATTGGTATCACTTAGTTGAAAATCTATATAAGGTCGGTGGGTCGTTGAATCGCCTGGCTCAGGGTAAGGAATTTCTCTGGCAAGGACGAGTCGAGGAAACCATCAATTTATTTAAGCCTTGCCGTCAAAAACAAGCGCAGAACTTTTGCGCTTATTTGGAGAAGCATCGCCTCCGGATTGTTAACTACGAGCAATTGTCAACACAAAAGGTTTGCTCAATCGGTTCGGGAGCTGTAGAGTCGGCAGTAAAACAAATTGATAGAAGGTTGAAAATTTCAGGAGCGCAGTGGTTGATGAAAAATGTTAATCAAATGCTTAAGCTTCGGTGCGCCTACCTTAACGGATCAATATCCGTTTGATGCTCAAAAGCGCAAAACCGGGATGCTCCCGGCAGCCACTCTTATACCAGGGGGGGCACGCTTGCTCTAGGTGACGAGATACGAATGCTTTCGTTCATCAGCGCCTACTTTGAGTGAACAGACTGTTATTAGTTTGTCTTTGCAAACTCCCCAGAGAAACTCAATTTTAATCAGCTAAAGTAGTGCTTACACCACAAAAAAACTAGCGTCTGCATACTAGAGAATGGAGTCCCATAACTTCAGCAATCAACAGCAAGAGCAAATTTATCGCAGACTAAAATTCCTTGTAGGACCAGGAGCAGCTGCCTTCTATCGCGATGCGTGTCGCCTCATGGAAATGGAGCCACTGCTGGAGTCCACAACGCATTTGGTAGGCCACCTTTTGCGAGAAATTGAGAGTTCACTGCGTGCTGTGTTAAAGCACATCTGGGAGCTATCGGAGCAGTCATCAAAAAAGAAGAAGGCTTCTAATGAAAATACACACGAAGCCCAAATTCGGACTGTGTTGCAGGCACTCGAAATCCCTGAAGCATCGATTGTAGCCCAGACTTGGTTGAGCCTGTCAGGTAAAAATAGCGAGTACGGACTCCACACACGGGCACACCGCAACGATCTTTCACAACCTCGTTCAGTCGATCAAGAGTTTAGGCAGTTCTGGGGTGATATACAAGCTGTTTTAGATCAACTCCTCGACCGATTTGAAACTCGCTACTCTGACATCCGTGGAAAATTAGACGAGTTGCTTAGCAAACCTGAACCTGGGGACGAAGATTTAAAGATGCTTCGTCTTCATATTCCCAACAGCCTTACCGGTCTGGGGTACTTCTTTGAGCAGCTACAGTTCCCAGGATGGCTCAAGAAACTTCGAGAAAAGGGTTTTTTTGAAAATCCACCTGAGCCAGAAGTAAATTTTGAGGGCGGTGGAAAACGCTTTTTCCGCTGGCCACAATCCCGCTACTTAGCGCAGATGGCTTCCCACGAACCTGAAACAGTTCTGGATATTGCCCTAAAGATTTTAGAGACACGGACAAAAAATGTTATCGTACACGAAGACTTAGCTCAAGCAGCTCTTGCAATGCCACCAGAACTGGCGGCTCGTTGGGTAGAGAAAGAAACAGAGTGGCTTAGAGAGCAGGGCTATCTTGACGATTACTTAGCAGATAAATTATGTGAGCTGGTTAACTATCTTACTCACGAGAACCAAGTTGATACAGCGCTTTCTCTGCTCAGAGAACTGCTGGCTGTGCTGCCAGCCTCCCAAAGTAGCAGCTCGTTGGGGGAACCAAGCACACGCTTGAATGAATACTACTACAACGAACTCCTGCAAAACAATGTGCCTAAACTACGAGAAGTAGCAGGCGAAGGTACATTCAAGATGCTTTGTGACTTGCTTGAGGAGGCAGTTCGCTTGTCAGCCTCTCCAGATTATTCCCATCATTGGCGAGCGTCTATTAAGGATAATCCAAATGGAATAAGGGAGCTTTTGATTAGTGCGGTGCGAGATGCCACAGAACATCTCGCTGAGAATAACCCAGTAGCAGTACGCACCTTGGTGCCAGTTCTGGAGAGCTACAACAGGACAATTTTCCAACGCCTCTCATTACATTTGCTTTACCGCTTCCCAAACGAGTCACAAGAGCTAATCGAAGAACGACTTACGAACTGCGAGCGCTTTCAAAATCAAGGAGAACTTTATGAGTATAAGCTCTTGATGAAGGAGCAATTTTCTAACCTCTCCTCAGAAGCGCAAGAAACAATTTTCACCTGGATTGCAGAGGGAGCCATTGACAAACCATCACTCAGTACAGCGGACAGAGCTTTATACATTAAGTCTTGGCAGCGAGGCTGGCTAGCAATCCTAAGTGATTATCTTACTGAACAGTTGCAGCAGCAGTATGAACAGCTAGTTAGCGAACTTGGTCCTGTAGAACCATTAGAACCTGTAGGTGGCATCCGACTGTTGAAAGTCTCTAGAAGTCCGAAAACTTCGGCTGAACTAGCTTCCATGAGCATGACGGAGTTATTAGCCTTTTTGAAACAATGGCAGCCTTCGGGAAATTTACTTGAACCATCGCGAAATGGTCTCGGATGGGAACTTTTCCAGGTCATCACTCAAAATCCTGAAACCTTTGTACGCGAGAGCGAACAGTTCAAAGAATTGGATACGGAATATAAGCGCTGGTTCCTCTGTGGACTGAGGCAGGCACTGACAACTCATCAACAGCGACAGGGATTCCCTTGGTTCGAGATTCTTGAATTTTGCTCTTGGATACTAGCGCAACAGCACCAAACTTCTGAGTGTGAGGTTCCGAACAGTGCCATCGATCGTGAATGGAATCAAACTTGTGAAGCTGTAATAGATGTCATCACGGAAGGGCTGCAAGCCACAGCAGAGAACCAAATCCCTTTAGAACTCCGCACCCAAGTTTGGACAATACTAGAACAGCTCACTGATGACCCCAGAGTTACACCTGGTTTTGAAGCACAGTATAGGCGATGTGCAACTTTTCAAATATGAAAATCCCACTGTATGCTTCTGATCATCAATTGCTTAGAAGCATAGGGTGGGACAAATGTTTTCTACTGAAGAGTTTATCATTGCCG
>NZ_JACJOK010000100.1:0-17474 GCF_014695505.1 Trichocoleus sp. FACHB-90 | reverse complement strand
ATTATTTAGTTCAACAACTAAAACGTCCGGACATTCCCATGTTTATCGTTTAAGTTTTTGGGTACTTGGCGAGAGTGCAAGCGCCATTGCTTGTGACAGTTGCGTAAGTCCTGATAACGAATCTATTCCCGGAAGTTGCTAATTATGAAATATCACAAAGCACTCCAACACCGCTAGTCAAATTAGCTCGTTGGCGGTACAAACAGTTCTCTTGGGCTGCTTACCAACTTCCAAATGGAGAGCTTGTAATGAGCGAACGCCAAATATCTCTAACAACGGGACAACCTAAAAAATATGTCAAGGCTTTTTTTGAGTTAAATAGACTAACTAGCATAGCCGTACAACTACCCAACCGCAAAAAAATCGTTGTCTATCCCCTATCCGCGTCTGTTGTAACCTACTGCCAACATCTGTTAAATAATAACCAAATACCACAGCGATTCAGCCAAATAGAATGGGAAAATCTAATAGAATCCTTGGAGCACCCAGAAGAACAAACCTACAGCCAGTTATCACTAACAGAAGCAACTCACAAAAATGAAAAAACTCCTGTTCTAGCCAAAGCCGTAGTCTTAAAAATACAGGATGGGCTACAGCTAGAAGTGCTGATATTACCTAATAAAGAATATCGCATCAGCTTTTTGGCAGGATTAACTATCATAGGACTTTTCCCTAACTGGCTGATACAACTCCCTAACTGCGCCAATAAACTAGAGAGATTGAAGAAAAGAGGATACTCTGGATTATCAAAACAATGCAGCATTCAGACCTCAGAAGGGTCAAAAATAGTAGAAAGCCTCAGCCTTGATGATTGGCTAACGATATGGGAGTTTTTTGCCTGTCGCGGCAACGGTAAAGCCGCAGCTATTCTCAAAGCATGTGCCAAAGAAAATATTCCTCAACAAATTGAAACAGCCACAAAACCTTACTCGATACAAGAACGCAGGCTTCGCTCAAAGGCTATGGCATAAACATCAAACCTCCCGCGACGGTAAGGGCTGAATAACCAGCGGCTTGCCTATAAATAAGCCCAAAGAACTTGCCTCACCAGCCGACAGCTCAACAACGGAATCTACCATGATATCCGTCTCATACAAAGGACAAGGATTCGCCTGACAAGCAGGTACTCTGTGGGCGATCGCGATCGCTTGCCCGTCCCGCACAAAAACCACATCCAAGGGCATCTCCAAATTTTTTATCCAGAACTTCACTGGGCGCGGCGGCTGCACGGGAAACAACACTCCCTTCGCCGAAGGCAGAGAACGGCGATACATGAGTCCCCTAGCCTGCTGGGATGGAGTCTGAGCCATTTCTAGCATTACCGTCTGCTGACCTACAACCAACTTAGCCCCCGCTGGCAAGAACTGAGGTTGTCTTGAAGCTTGGGCGATCGCAATACCTCCCTACGAGCAAAGCAAGAGGGATGCACCCAGTAGAACACCCAGCCTATCCAACCATCTAAGCGATTCTCGGTTCTTCAATTCATTGGTCATTTGACAGCTCTCCCCAGAAGCTAGTAATTGGCGGAGCATAGATACTGTTGTCCTCGCTTGACGCTGGACGACATATATAACGAGCCTCATTCTCAATCGCTATTACCCGATCGGGGTCACGAACGTACAATGGGGTAATGGCTTCCCGCTGCTCCAAAATTTCCTTCATACCAATTTGAACCGGACGCCCCTCATGAAAAAGTTTCCGTGCTGCCTTTTCAACAATTCTTTGTAGCTCGGCACCTGTGCAATTAACTGTTTTAGCGAGCGTTATCTTCCACTCCGATTGGGTCAAAGGCCCATCCCCATGCTTGTAGCGCTCATCAAACCGCGACGCATGGAGAGACAAAATCTGCTTGCGCTCAACTGCCTGGGGGAACCCAACGTAAAAAATCTCATCAAATCGACCCACCCTAGTCAACTCTGGAGGGAGTGCTTTTAACCGATTTAGTGTAGCAACCACAAAGGTAATAGACTGCTTCTCCTGTAGCCAGGTCAGCAGTAACCCAAGCAACGCTCTTGAACTTGCATCTTCTCCAGTATTAGAAGAAGCCGCGAACAATTTATCGAATTCATCAAAATAAACTACCGCTGGGGCGCAGGCTTCTACCCGGTCTATCAAACGCTTTAAGTAAGCAGCACCTTCGCTAGAAACTGCCCCCACATCCACACTGATTAGCGGAAATCCCAGTTCTCTCGCGCTCACCTTAGCTGCCAGTGTCTTACCCGTGCCGGGTGGACCCACAAGCAACCAGCCTTTGGGAAGAGGGATATTAGATTCTCGTGCCTTTGGAGAATAGTCTGACTTGACCTCTTTGAGTGCTTCTTTTAGCCGATCCAACCCACCAAAATCCGGAACATTGGGTTTACCAATAAACTCTAAACCGTACCCCCGCAAGCGCTCAACTTTATAGTCCAATAAAAACTGCTTTAACAACGTCTCATTGCCATCATTCCGATTGACACCTAAACGCAGCCCAATCTTAATTTCTTCAAACGTCAGACCCGAAGCTGCAACAGAAAGTGAATCTATATCAAACTCAGTGTTCCAGGCAGATAACTGAGCCAGTGTCGGCAGAAATCTAGATAAAAAACAGTTAAGTTCCTTTAAAGTCGGAAGTGGTTTCCAAACTTCAGGAATAATACCAGCCAACCCTGCTGCTAACTCAACACCATCCGTGCCAAGCAGAAGCAAATACTTTTGTTTATAACTTACCTTAAATTCATAAAAAATATTGACTAGCTGAGAACTAAGTTTTTGTGCAGATTCGCGAGATAAACTATCCGATGTTGATGTCAGAACCATCAAAGACTGCAAGTTTTCTACCACAAATACTCCATTTATGTCATAATCGACGATAAAGTCGAGAACCTGAAGATAATCAATTCCAGGCAAATCAAACGTATCGCAGATAGGATTTGATTGAATATAACAAGCGTCCCCAGAGTGCTTAAGTTGCTTGAACTTCCTCTGACCCAAATTCCACAAAAATACAGGCAGATTCCTGGGAGCAGCAAAATTACGATCGATCCACCCTAAGGTGGCAGCACGTTCAAGTAGTTGCGATTGAACTGAAACAACCCGCGACCAAGAATCAGTTAATAATCCCAACTCCTGCAATTTCATCAGCTCTACTCCAAAGCCATTGATAACTGTTTTTTACTACCAGATAGATCCGGGGCAAACTGATCCCAGTGCTTGTAACCCGCATCAGGAAATAACTCTTCAATTCCCAAACGCTTTAACTTCTCCTGAGTTTTAACAAAATCAGGATAGTTGCTTCTATCAAAGTCCTCATCTTTTGACAAAACCTTATATCCCCAAGCGGTTTCCTTAAACCGCATTAGCAGTTTATCCTCTTGCCCCGTCTTATAGATTTCATAAGCATTCCGACCAACAGAGCGAATAGTATAACCCACGCCTCTAGCATTTTTGTAGTCTTTTTCAGCTTCGCTAGAAGGCGATTTTAACAATTCATTTTGATAATATTTGAACAACTTACTGGCAATAGAGGCTACCTGCTGCTCCCGCAAAGTTGACTTAACCGATTCAAGATGGGAACTAACAGTACCCAGTAACTCTTCAGATTTAGAACGAACCTCGGTCAAGGAAAATTGAAGTTCTCGCCCCTTTTCAACAGCTTTATCAGAAACTTCTTTCACCCCAGCAGTCGTTTGGTTTACCCAGTCAGTTACCAGTTGTTTTGTATTAGAAACAGGCAATGCTTCGGTCAAACGAGCCACTACCGCCAAAACACCAAAAGCCTGAGACTTTTGTTCAGATACCTGCTGGTTTTGTTGCTCCAAATTTTGACGATAACCGTCATCTGGCACCACAGCCGCCTCACGAAGCTGCGAAGCTAAATGCCTTCGCTCTGAAACTAACGGCTCACTTTCAGGTAACTGGGAAGCTTCCCAAAAAGCGGCATCATGCTCCAAGTGAGCTAAGGCTTGCGCTGGTGTCAGAGAAACCTCTTTCACCAACCCCAACAAGGAACGCGATCGCTCAGTAAGAAAACTTAAATCCGCTGGCTGTGTCTTCTCTTCACTTGCAACTTCAACCTGAGCAAACATTTGGGGAGTCACCTGAGCCGTCAAACCAATTTCCGGTTGATTAATGCTGGCAGGTTTGGGTTCGGATTCGAGTTGTACTGATTCAATCTGAGGCTGAAGCACATCATTAACAGAAACAACACCATCCCGCTCCTGACGAAAAACAGTATTACCATCAACAAGTATGGCTATAGCGGGGCGCTTGTTTGAGTAATTCTGCTCAATGACGGGTGACGCTGGCTGGCGCACAGCATCAATCAAAGTAGCAAGACGCTCCTCATTAAGCTCTTGTCGCTCCTCACCGGATGCCATCTGCCCATAGACTATTCGCCCACTTGTTCCCATCTGAATCCGAACCGGAGTACCTTTGGGAGCAAGTGTCTTTATAAATTCATCAACACGGCGACTTAAGAGGGCCATCACTTACTCTCCTCTCCTGTACCAAATGCAGAGCAGAACCTAACAATCCCAAACCAACCAACCAATCAGCCACTTCAGCAATCCGGTTAACAATAACCTCCCCCCCTTTGACCACAAAAAGCGCCATCTGTCCATCAAACTTTATTTCCCAAAATGGGGGGTCGTAATTAGGTCGGCATGGACGTATATAAACAGGTTCTCCACACACAGTACGCACATAGGGCAAATCATCTAATAGAAGTTCCACCACCGTTGGGCGATAACCAGCTTTGTAAGATGGCAGCGATCGCGCCTTAACTACGGACGCAGCAATCTCTGGCTCAAAGCGCAAAATCTCCTTCGCTTCTGGTGAAATATTCAAAGTGCAAATACTACTGTTAGCAGGCATTACTTTCGTCTCCCACTTAAGTTCTTTCCCAATTCACGCCGACTTTCTGCCTCTGCGTTGCCCTTGAATTAGCACTACGTTCACCCTTCAAAATCGGCAACGTCTGTTCAAAATAAGTCAAATCGCGATCGCTCATCCGGGAAAACATTTTTCCCTGAACTTTGACATGCAACGTACCCCGCTCATCTTTGGCATCAATTCTCACGTTCCCGTCCGGCGTTGCCGTCCATCTATAGGCAAACTTGCCATCCACCTGCACTTTTGAACCAGTTTCTTTTGCATATTCAACCAAGGCATTAGTAATTGCATTAACACGGGTTAGATATTCTGTTTCTCGTCCTCCCACAGGTGCCAAGCCACCACTAGGCTGCTCGCCCATAGACTGCTGCTTCTGGAGCTGTATGAGATCCCGATATTGAGAAGGAGATAGCTGCACGCTTTCTCTGTCCACACGAACTCCCATTGAAGTTGAATGAAACTGCATCAAAGACTTCGCTCCAGACTTATCCATGAGGGTATAGGAGCGCCCCCGGCGCTGGATGGTATAGTTTTCTGCCTGATACACTCGACCTTCAGGAGGCACTTGAGAATGAAACAGTTTCTTGAGTGCCAGTGCCGCAGAATGATCTTGCGATCGCTCCTGCCAGGTAGCCCACGCCTGACTTATTGCTCTCCCAGGCTTTTGCCACCAAGCAGGCTCCAAAGGCTGTGCCACACGCTGGCGAACCAAATCCTTAAGAATCTGCCTCTGTTGCAATTGTGCCAACTGGAACTCAGAGTGCATCCCCTCTAAAGCCTGCCGCTGCTGTTGCTGTTCCTTTTGTAAAGAAGCTCGTATTTGAGACAGCTGCTGCTTTTCTAGCTGCAAAGCAGAGATCATCTCAGCCAATTGAGAAGAGATCAGCTGTTTGGTTTCACCCTCTGGCAATTTGGCAACAGAAGCAGCTACTCTAGCTAACCCCCCCTCACGTTCTGTTGAAGTTTTAGATACTGAAGACGGTGGAGTCGGGGCAGGAGATACACTTCGTCCATTCGATGGTGGAGGCGGTGGAGATGGAGCATCGAAATCTCTACTAACTGCTACTTCTTGTGAATTAGATACAATTTGCTGTTCTGGTTTTAGAACCGGAATATCTGAAGAGTGCGTTGAAACTTCTTCTAAAAATTGTTGCAGCCATTCTTCTTTATAAAAACTAAAACTATCCTCTTCTAAAGGCTCCAACCCTACTTGCTCTTGCAAAGCTACCGGCTCTGCTACACGGGCTTTTTCTAATAAGCCATTAACAACGACTTTCCCGGTCTCATCAGACTGCAAAACAATCTGACCATCCACTTCAACAATCTTAGAAACAGCCCCTTCAACTACCCCTCCAACTGGAGTAGATTTTAATCGCTCTAATTGACCAATTAATTTAGGTGTAAGTTCATATCGAAACTCATTGTCTACCTGACCGCAAACAACTCTATCTGCGTCAATGACCCGAATGTCTGACTGATTCTCATTTCGCCTCGAAGTTTTTTGTTGATTGACCAACTCTCGCAACAAAGTATCAACAATCTGTTGATACTGGTGTTGTAAAGACGCTGCATCACCCTGAGAAACTGTAAAAATAGACATCTCACACCACCTGTTATAAACAAGACAAAATAGCGGAAGACGCTGACATTAAAATAAGCCGATTTAAGACAACTTCACTGTCTACATAAAATAAACCTAACTCCCAATCCAAATACCAAGCTATAAACTCAGAGGGGTGTTCCTTCAGCCTCTGTGTTTCATAGCAAATACCCCAAGCTATACCACCCAGTAAACCCTGCTGATCGAATATCTCAATGACAGAGGCAGAGTAATCCAAGTCAAAAGGCGACTTCGTGAGAGCTTGCTCAACGTTCTTTTCCCACTGGGGATATTTTGACAAAACACTACAGACCCGATCTGGTAACTGCTCTAACACAAAAAAACCTCTTAGAAAACTGTACTCAGTTCTTCAATCGTTGGAGCAGTCGGTGCATCTAGCTCCGCTGGAAATAACCTCTCAGCCAACGCTCTACGCTCCTCAAACTGCTTGGTTCGCTCTTCGTCAGTAACGCCAAAACAATTTGATTGAATCAAACGAGACCGAATTAGATCCCATTTCTTTTCTGACCAAGTCTGCTCATCGATATCAGACTGGGGAACCTTGACAGATTGAAATAGAGGAATATAAGCTTCGCTAGAGCGAACATAAGCCGGGTTAATAATCACCGCTTTGCCAGTAGCCATTTTGACAAACTGCGCTGGCTCCAGAAGAAACCGCTTTTGATTTTGCTCGTTAAATGACCTAGTTGCACCCCCCTTGCCAGTGCTTCTAGATTTAGACTGAAAGTTAATTTCCTGCTCGCCCAGGTAATCAGCAAACAACTTCGCTGAAGCCGGATCTTGTGGGTTGAAAATAAACTTAGTTGCCACGCCTCCTAAAATTGCCTGAGCTAGTTCCTTACCATAAGCTTTCTCTAACTGGCTGACATTTTGAAAGCCCAAAATTCCACAAAAACCGTCTTCTCGGTTCTCGTTGAGCCAATTTACTAAAGCTGGCAAATACAAAGTAGGCAACTCATCCAGTGCCACTATCAAAGGGTCCTTACGGGGAACCGTCCGCGATACATTCCGAGACACTACCATGTGTAAAATGGCAGCCAGCAGCGGCCCTACAATGTCTCGATTATTGCGGTCTAGCCCAAAGATAATCAACTGCTTGCCATCTAAATCTAGGGGTAAGGTAGTCTTGCCACAGAACGCCCCCACAAAATCTTTTTTAAGGAAGCGTTGAAAAATTCTTTGAGCCGTACCAATAATAGATGCTACGGTTTTATCAGAATCTTTCACGCTAATCAGTTGAGAAAGCGGTCGGGTTGTCCAAATTTTTAGCTGACCCCTAGATGCTACCTCAAGACGCTGGGGCAACCGATCCAAGCTCAATATGGCTTGAGCCATCATCAGGTCACAGTATTTATCGTCGCCAGTGAGAGTTTTAATCGCTTTAGTCACCAGCAAGATGCCTTCAATTAAGCTATCGCCAGCCTCCTCGAAAAACTTGTCACTACTGGCATTACCACCAGCACGGTCAAAATTGCGGTTGATCACAGAGGACAACTGGCCTGCTGCGATCGCATCCTCTTCATCCTTCAACAAATCAAGCGGATTGCAAATCTCGCTTTCAGGGAATCCAGGCGCAAACACCCGCACTGTGTAGCCCCGCTTCATGGCATAAGCTACAGCTCGTTTAGTTTGAGCCGGATACTTAAAGTCATACAGGCACATTGGAAAGCCCTGGTCTAAGCCTGAGCGGATGAGCGGATCGATGACTGAGAAGGTTTTTCCCGAACCTGCCGCACCGATGGCAGCAATTCCCCGCTGGGCATCTGGAACATACAGAGTAGGCTCGCTATGTAAAAACTTACCCAGGTGCTTCTGCCAGACGGGTGTATGTGACGGTTGAACCAACCCTAACTTAAGCCACTCCGATGCCAGCCGCTGGCGCATCTGGGATGGTGTGCCAACGTACAGGGCAACGTTGTTACGGGATACCTTCGTCATCTGCTTTTTAGCTTTTTTGGCAGCGATCGCCTTCTCCTTGCCACCACCCCAGTAACTGGTAGCAATCTTGCCTTTTTTTGCCCCTCCTCTTATTACCTGAAAAGCTACTACAGCTGCTAGACACGCTAACAATGTCAAACCGGATTGAGACTTCAACGAAGCAAGCAACTGGTTTCCAGTAGATTGCACATTCTGAGTAGGAGTTTGTGCTAACAATACCTGATTGAAAGAAATTGATTTCATCACGCACCGCCTTTAGTAACTGAAGAGTTAACTAGAGTAAATCCCCTTCCTTCATAGCAGTAACGGCTTCGAGAAACTGTCTCCTCTTCAACCTGGGGTTGAGCTATCACTAAACAGGGAAAGCCGTTGCGTGTTTGCTCACCTATAGAGAATAAAGGAGTTCCCTTTGGTAGCTTTGAATTGAGCAACAGGCTTAGAACTGACCTGCCTTCTGGAGTGTAAACCGCGTACAGACAGCCACCAGAACCACACAGATAAGGAGTGTTGAAATCTATAGCATAAAGGTCTCCAGCTCCTTTGCTCGGAACTTTCAATACCTTAATTTGATTTTGGTTCAAAGGCTTTTCTGTTTTGAAACCAAGATAATTCTGTCGTACAGCAGCCCGAACTAATGCCGAAGGCGCAACATTAACTTCTTCCCAAGAAATTAGTGACTCCTTGGGACTAAAAGCCAAAACAGAAACAAAACCAATTAAGAAGAAAAGGAAAACAACAGCAAGAATTATCTTTGACGTTACTGAAGGGAAAAAATTTAATCGGTTCAACTTCAACCATGACAGCATAACTTCACCTCCTAACACCCCAACTCTTGTAAGGCTTGTTGATAATTACTAGCTGCTCTTTCCCCATAAGTTTTCACGGTGAGCTTTCCATTCGTATCACTCACGCTTGCGTCAATCGGTATACCAGAGCCACCAAAATGCATCTGAGCCACCCGTTGAATCAAGCGATCGCCGGTAAAAGGAAGTCCTGTAGTAGGATCGATTTGCCCCCCAGCCCTATCAAGTAATTCTGTAGCATCAGAATCAAACAAAGCCTTTTGCTCGGAAGGAGGGAAATAGATAAGCATTTCCTGACCACCAATAGGAGCGCCACTATCCACTCTGGCTAGAAACTCCTTACCACCCGATTTGGCTAAAATCTGCGATCGCACATCGGGGCGGTACGACATAAACTGTTTGGTTCCCAAGCCACGACCGCAATTACCAACTCTATCGCACACATACGCACCAACAGAGTCATAATTGCCTTCAATATTGGAAACAGCTATGGAGAACGCATCCAGCACTACACCTTGCTGCTGCTTTTTGCAATCTCCAGCACCAGAAGACCGTAAAAAAGCCAAGTTAGAATTTGCAGTGTTGTTACCTTGAATCTGGAATGTTGACGATCCGAGATCGTCCTTAACACCAGTTGGAGTTGAAACAGAACTAGATGGTTGCACATCAACTGAGCCTAAGAAAATGGGGTCCATCTCCCGATAGGTCAACCAAGGCACCGGGCCAATGAAGTAAGGCGTACATCCTAGATCCACAAGCCCTGAGCGAATGCAGATGCGGAAGAATAAAGCCTGTGTCATTGTCCCTAAAGGCTCTGATATATCCCACACAACAACCTTAAAAGCGTCGCCAAAAGGGTGTCTGCCGGTCGGCTCTTTGCCACCATTGACGGAGGACAAAACACCATGACCACCCCGCACTTGTTGATACTTACCGCTAACCCACTGCGTACCCAAAATCTGAGCATTACCAGATAGCTCAACATGGGCGCACTCCTTGTCACAGCGAACATTAAACCCTTCAACATCGCTACCGGAAATTGTGCGAGAGCGCTGCTGCTCTAAGGTAGCAAAAGCAATGTCTACAATTCCCACATCTGCTCCCACGCTCGTAGCAGGTGAAGGGAATTGAGAAAAAGGCACATCCGATAACCCTGGAATTTGGTTGATATTAATCCCCTGCCAATCCTTGAAAGAACCGAGGGATGTGCTATTTAATCCTGGAATAGCATCCAGGTCATACTTCTCCAAAGGCAAAGTAGAAAATTCTAACTGACCCAAAATAGGAGATTGCTGCAAAAGCTGACTAATTGTCTGATTAGGATTAAAGTCAGTATTCAGTTGGCTTGAGAGCAAATCGAGAACTGGTTTGACCTCTTGAATGGGTAACTCCGGCAAAGTAGGAATAGCCTTTACCAAACTATCCAAGGTTTGGAGCTTCATTAGTCCAAAATCTTTTAAACTAATTGCCGACAAATCCAAGCTAGTCTTTGAAGCAATGGTCTGGAGATTAAAGTTTTGCAACTTGAAGCCATCCTGAAAGTCACCCAGCTTCGCGTACTGGTCGGGTCTCTGCCCCGCCGTCCACGAACGGGATGGATCGTAATTCAACTTATCAGCCACTTCAGGTGGGGCTTCAAAAGAACCGCTCTGTTCTATGCCTGGAAGATTGCTAAAAGTGATTTGGTTCCAGTCTGGCAACTGAGTATTTTGCCAAGGGGTTGTAGGAACGGGACTGGCAGACGAAGTAACAGCAACAGCTCGATTTCCTATTAGTTCGTTGGTTTGAAAAGGTAATCCCGAAATAAATAGTGATAGAAGAAGACCAGTTACCACCCAGTAAAAATGCCGAAATAAATGATGGTAAAACATGACTGTTATGGATTTATTCAAAACTTTTTAGCTGTGCATCTATAGCAGGATGACCGCTTAAATTAACTTTCGACGCGCACAGGCATTGACGGATTTTGGGGTTCTAACGAAGAAGGAACAGAAGGAACAGGTGCAGGCGCTGGAACTGGGTTATAGGCTCTTCCCAACTCCTCTAAACGCCTGACTAAATTTAGAGAGATTCCCGATACTCTAGCGGCTGATTCGATTTGCTCACCCGCTTTTACTATTGCTAAGAAATTCTGAATTCGCCCAAATAGTGGTTGGCTTGGTTGGACTAGGCGCTTGTGTTGGGCAACTGTTAGCCCGCGATTGAGGAGCTGCCAGTCCGTTACTGACTCAACAACTGACCTGTACCTTGTCGTGGAGGCAGTTGACGTGGGAGGCGTAACCTCAACGGTGTAGTATTGAGGGGTATTACCGCCCTTCGCCACCTGGAAGATATATACGCGGCGTCCATCTGGGCCATGAGTAATAACTGTCAGCAACGTGCTATTCGTCTTGGGCAAATTAGGAAAATCCAGCGGGTTGATGCGCCGCAAGTGCAACACAGTTGCTCCCGAAACTTGGCAGTTTTGAGATTGCTGCTGCTCACCACCCAGACCTATCAAACAACCATCCACATCCAGCGTGGCGAAAGCAGGGTTGTCAAACCAAACTTTCTCAACGGTCTCGCCAGTAGGAATAAAACTGATGTTGACCCCATATCCTGGCGATAATTCAATTCTAGGTGGTTGCCCTTGTTGCCCTGTGGCTTCACTGGTCGAAACACGCCTCACCGAAGTTGTTGATATGCTGGCATCTGCCAAGGCTGGAAGTCCAGACCCGCCATTACAACAGCTTAATCCTGTTAAACACAGAGCAGTCGCAATTTTTTCAAGTCGAAATCTAGTTTTCATAACTCAAAACTCAAACGATTGGTTGACAAACACCTGGACAGTCGTACCAGCACGGACATACCAAACATTCGGACGAGACATAATTTCTTCTAGCCCACGCTCGTTGCGCTTCAGAATTTGCTGTGTAAGCGGTGTAAAGCCACCATCCAAAACCGCACCAAGAATATTGCGGTCTCCACTGCTACTTGTGGTAGAAGAACTAAAACCATACCCATTCACTGATGTAGATGATTGAGTATCAGGCTGGGTTAAAACCTGACCTACCTTACTTGCAGCCCCAAATAAAAACGTAGTAATATCGCCTGAAGCGATCGCTGGTCCTTTATCACCCCACCTTTGAGCCATTAGCGGCTGACCATCGTTTCCGCGAATGTTGATAGACCCTGGCGGCAAGACATACTCTTGACCATCAATCACAGCCCGTGTCACATTCAGGACTGCCAGCCCTGACTGATTAACCTCGACCACAGCCGCGACAATTTGAGTGCCAGCAGGCATAGCTACAGAACCATCTTTGTCAACCAGTGGTTGTTGTAGTTGCACAATGAACTTTTCTCCCACTGCATTCTGTTGAGCAGGCTTAGTTGCAGTACTTGCCTCATCCCCTGCCCAAATCACTGGCGTTACCAACTGCCCTTGAGCCATACCCCCCACTGTCAACCGACGCACTGGTACACCACTAAGAATGCTTGCTTCTTCAGCCGGATTAATCTGAGTCGAGGCGGCTTTAGACTCAACTTGAACGAGTGTCGGTGCCGATGAGGAAGATGCGTAAGCGTTGCGCCCCGTTGGTATCGCTCCTTCCTGGGGAACCGTGACTGGCGACGGTACCGAAGTCGATGGCTTCCTATTTTCTGGGTTGAGCGGAGATGTCGGTGTCTGTAAGCTCGGCTTCTTAGCGCTTGACTCCGGGGGTAGCGCCGTAGATGGGAACGGCACACCCGATGCAACAACTCCATCAGTTGCTGATACCACCGGGATAGCGCGAGGGATTGTTACTAAAGGCGGGGCAGCATTTGCAGTTCTTATCGGCTCAGCAGAAGTAGTGCCAAGAGGATTAGTCGCGCTGGAAGCTTTTTCACTACCAACATCTCCAGTGCCATAGCTGCCAAGCCGGCTCATCGCCATCCACTGCTGCATGGGGTCTAACTGTTGTGTAGGCTCTTTTGGCGACTTAGGTTCAACCGATTTAGGAGACGTTCCTTGAGTCGGAGCAGCAGGTACTGGCTGCGACCGAACAGAAGAATTCAAAGTTGGGGTGAAAGTACGGGGGGAAGGGGGCGGCGTATATTGACGGGGAACCGCAGGCTCAGTGCGAGGAGAACGATACGTCTGCTGTACTGCGGTACGAGGAGGAGAAGAAGGCTGTGGTGCTGTTTGTTGGGTCTTAGTCTTAACCACATTTGTTTTTGGCCCCTTAGACTTCTCTAAACCTTTAATCTGGTCTTCTTGTCTTCCTATCGCCACCTGAGTCTTGAGTTTGCCTGTTTCTTGGGATGAAGGTAAATCAGAAGGAGTTGCTTGAGGAGTTGGCGATATTGCCACAGAAGGAGCCGATTGGGGCTTCGACCCCATAACGGCATTTAAAAACAGACCTCCACCCCCAAAAATGATTAGAAGCGCCAAACCAACTGCTCCACCTTTAGCAAAAGGATTGCCAGAAAACCTGGGCTGAGTTTTTCCTTGAATTGGATAGTCAAACAATTCAGCTTGAGAAACAGTACCCGAAGGAAGCTTTGTTTCCTCAATTCTTTCCTCCTCTAAAAAGATTTCCGAGGGAATTTCTGGAGTATCATCAAAATCTACTAACTCAGCCAGTTTGGCATTATCCCATTCATCAAAATTGAATTCTTGAGTACCCCCGTTTATCACATCTAGCGGATCATAAACTATATTGCCGTTTGATTTATTTTCTCCATCCATCACAAGTTCTCCTGAATTAAATCGCGGATAGCGTAAATTTCTAAGCCGCTGGAACGTACCTGATAAATAATGGCTGCTACCCCAGCTTGCTCGCGCTCGAATTCAGGAGCCTCGACTGCTTGAACAAATATTTCTTTGTTGAAGGGAATAACCTCACCCAGATTATTGCCCTTATCAAATACCATCAAGTTAGCAACCATCCTAACTTTCCACTTACCCTCGGCAATTTTCTGAGGAGATTGAATCTCCAAAGGCACTAAAGCTACTTGGGTATTCCCTGAGAAAACCCCATTGGGAGTAAGTTCAGCTAGCTTTTGCAAAAATTCCTTACGAAAATCTTCACTTATAGCAAAACCTGCCTGCCATGCAGCAGTTGTCACTTTCCCTCTACCACCCACTGAACGAATATCCACTCCTGGATCTAGTACAGGTTTAGTTGCTTCTTCAATGGATGTTGGCGGCTTTGTTCCTGACCAATTCATCATCAGTATCATGGTGTCAACAACAAATTTTGATACCACCTGGGGAGTACGTTCTTTGTTGCCTAGAGGAGCCACTGCAATCGCTTTCCCTGTATCTAGCTGCACCAGGGAAGGGGGAGCTTTCTGTGATAATTGAGAGTAAGCACCGTACAACAATACCAAACCAAAACAAGTTAATAAATGCAACCCAAAAGTACCAAGAGCAAACAAACCTAAACCATCGCTTTTCGAGAACCTAGTTTGTTTACGTTCAAGAAATCGCAACCGCTTTTCTTCAGCGGAAGGGGATGTGGATGAAGGTGTTTGTTCATCTAAATAATTCATCATAACTTTCCTAAAATTTATTTAAAGGCACGCGGCACAACTGAATTAAGTCCAAAAGTTGCAATTGAAGACAAGCTATTAAAAACAGCCATGCCTCCACCTGCTGCTAGTACCAGCGACAGAATGGGTGCTAACAGTCCAGTCGCAAAAGCAAAAATCATCGAATCAGCATTTCCAGCATTAATTACAAGAGTGGCAACCAATCCACAAATAATGTTGAAACAAAGCTTAACCATTGCCACGGAAAAAAAACCGACTAGCCAAGCAAAAATGGCTTTTTGGCCAACGGGAAGAAGCGAACCACCAACGGCTAATGGACCCAAAAGACCAGTCAGAAGCAAAGAAATTTCCACGAGCCATTGGAAAGCGATTCCAAAAGCAATCAACCATCCTCTAACTGCTACGGCAAATACAGTAGTAGTAGCATTTTCAATTTGTTTTACAGGATTTAGAGCATCAAAGGGATTTTGCTCCCCACCGCTAGACTGTCCCCCAACAGAGCTAGCTATATCAGCCGCTTGACGAGTCGCATTTTGAACGCATTCATTCTGTTGCTGTGGGTCAGCAAGGGTTGCACATTGACTCAAAATAGAACGAGCTGCGTCTTGCCCTCCAACTTGACCCATTACTTGTTGATACGCTTCTTGAAGTTGCAGAGAACCAGAAGTAGAAGTCAGAATTTGCTGATTAACCTGATTAATGATGCCCCTAAGCTGGATGGTACAAGCAGATAAAAATGTTGCTTGATTAGCCAGCAAGACAATCACTAAAATAGGCCAAATAATTTCAGTAAAAGCTTGGGGGTTATCTCCTTCAATCATTGCTTTGAACCACTGCACCATAAATAAGAGCAGAGTGCCAACAGCAAAGAAAACCCCCATCTGCGCGATCGCAGCATACAAACCGCCACGTAGCACGTCATCCCAAAGCCGATCCATTGCCGCACTAATTGCTTCGCTAGCGGCGGCTCCATCAGCCGCAATACTAGAAGCTTGTCCGCGAGCGCCAGGAGTCGCCTGAGCAATAATTAATGCGCTCAAATTAAAGAACAACGGAAATGACGGCATAGGTGACATCTACTCCTTAGAACAATTTGGCTTGAGCTGCTGTTCTGAATGTGTCAAATCCCGCACCAACCAGTTCGCTGTTTCTCGCTTGATTTTGACCATCCAACGAGCGGGAGATATTGGTCAGATTGAGATTTGTCAACTCCTGACGTTGAGCTGACTGCAACGAATCAGCCCTTAAAGCTCCAAGCACTGCCCCAGTTTGAGCATTTTGCAGAGCAATTTGCTTCATGACATTCTGGGTGACAACTTCGCCTTGAGCCGCTTGTGCTTGTTGCTGAACTAGACCAACAGAGTTCTGAGTCTCAAGGGCTTGCTGCTTTATCTGCTCCTGACCCTCTTCCCCTAATGTGGAATCAACAGCAGCCCTGGTAATCTGACGATCCACTTCGTTGGTAGCTCGTTCAGTTGGGTTTACCAAGTTGTCAGAGGAAGTTGCAACTTTTTCAACTCCAATGCGAGATTTAGTTGGATCGGGTAAGCCCAACACTCCTGCCGCGTCGCCAAGAGCTGCATCTATGTCTCTACCCAAAGTCTCGGACAGTGGCTTTAATTTAGAAGCCACTATCTGGTCGAGATAGGAGTGTAAAGAACCCAACTGATGGTTTAGCTGCTCAAACACCTGTGCTAAAGGATTGCCACCTTGCTCGTGAACCGTCACAGCACCGGCTGGAGTAGAAATCGCCCCAATCAGAACGAGCGCGATCGCGCCGTTTGCCACCACAAACTTGACTGTTTTAACTGTCTTCATAAAATTCCTCAATTCTTACGTTTTAAGAAGCACGAATGCTGGCAATCAGCTCTTTTGAAAATTCAGCAATAGCAACCAACTTGTCCTTATCGGGATGGCGGCGTAAAGCTGCACTCCGAGCTGCTTGTTCTTGCGGGTTGTTAGCAACCGTCGCCAGCAGGTTGTAGCTTGGATAGAAACGGCAATAGGAGAATATGCCGTTTTCATCTAACAACCATTGAGAGTAAATACCCTCTTTTTTAGGAAAAAAACTTTCTGTAGCATTGCGACCAATAATCTCTCGTGGATACTTCAAAATTTCAACAAAGCTGTCAACTGCGGTTGGTTGAATTCGACCAATCAACCGGGTTGTTAAGTTCTGAAAAATTTTTGACGCCGATGGAGACGTATTGATAGTATCGGGGTCTTGTGCAGAAAGAATGACCCTAATCCCCGCTTTCGCACCGTTAGCACATAACCTGCCGACGAGAGCGGCAATTGAATCGTACTCAAACAAAATGGGGCTTTCATCGATAAAGAAAATGCTAGCCGGAGCAGCTAATGCTCTCCTTAAAGCTGCCGAATAAGCCGAAAGTGAAAGAATCGCAGCATCTTCATCATTGGAGAGGTTTCTCAGTGCAAAAACCAATAAACGTGCATCGCTCCTGAAGGTAGAAGGCAAGGAAATAGCCTTTCCTACTCGCGACGAAAGCCAAAATCGCAGACGTAATTTAACTTGTTCTAAACCCGATTTGATATCCCCAGAAATTGCGTCAAGACGCAATCTTTCTATTGAGCAAAAGCTCAAAAAATCGGCTCTACCGAACATGGTATGTAAAATAAACTGAAATTAGCTGGCAAAATGCCAAGTCAGAAAACTTCTTAATTTGAAATTGTTGAAGTTTCTAAACCCATAACCTCTTCGT
>NZ_JACJOK010000010.1:0-7845 GCF_014695505.1 Trichocoleus sp. FACHB-90 | reverse complement strand
GATAAATTACGCCAAAACTTTGGAATACGAAGACTCTACCAAATTTTAGACAGCCTAAAGTATGAGTATGACTATATTTTGATTGATTCACCTCCTAACTGGCGTTTTTTCAGTCAAAGTGCTATATATGCCTCAGATGTTGTCCTTATTCCAACGAAGCACAACAACATCTTTTCGCTGGAGAATGCTGCTGTGGCTATCAAACAGTTTATTCCTCAAGTTCAAGAATCAAGAAAAGATGGTGGGCCGATTGCACTACCAATTTTCTTCAATGGTGAAAGTATTACGGATGCAGGGCGTAATACTGCACATAAAGCAATAGAAGAAATTATCAAACAAACCCCAACCAGTAAGTTTAATTTGCGTCCTTATTTTTATCCGCGTTATACTCAAGCGAAGCAAGATCGACATATTTTTGAACTACCTAGCTATGCTCATATAGCTAATGCGGCTTTTTCTCGCGTACCCGCTGCCTACAAAGATAAAACAGCTCGTAATTACTATTTAGAATTAGCAAAGGAGTATTTTCTACAATGAGTAACTTAACCGATATTGGCAACTTGATGCACCTGTACATGGATCAGATCCAAGCTGGCGAAGGAACAGATGCCCCTGAGTTTTTGATTACCGCTACTGCCAAAAATCTCAATAAGTTTGGTGGTCGTAATTGGGTTCCTGTAATTGTTAAAGAAACTGGCGAAGACCAATATGAAGTCATTGGTAACTCATTTATTTATGCTGTTGCTGAAGAAGCTGGATTAGAGAAAGTCTGGTGCATTATTGCCGATCCTAGCGACGAATCTGTAGAACTGACTAAAGTTTTAGCAGGCGAAGTAACTCCAAAAATTAACCTCACCATAGCTACACGAGATGATATTAAGGCAGCGCTTCAGTATCTAATTGAAAAACCCGGTACCGATCTCAAGAGTGTTAAGCTTCTGATTGCTACCGATCGTATTGATGAAGCTCCTCGCCAGTATTGGAAGACATTAGAGCCGATTACAAAACTTAAGTGTGGTATTACAACAGGTAAAAAACTCAATGCTTTGAAGGAAGTTTTTTACTTAACCCCTCAACCCATGCCTGAAGTTATCAAAGACTCTACTACCTTGAACACCTTAACGGCTGGAGAGTTAAGAGATATGGCTAAGAAGCGCGGGATACCTGGCTACAGCAAGAAGAAGAAGGACGAATTAGTTAAACTACTCAGTTAGTAATAGGGGTAACACTAGCGCTCGATAGGATGGAGGCAGGTAATTTCAGTTCAGAACTGACCCCACAACAGCAACAAAAACTGGATGAATATAATGCCAAGTTCCCCAGAACAAAACAGAAAAAACGCCCTAAAATCGACTGGGCCACGGAGCGATCGCGGCAAGGCGATCGCTCGTCACAACAGCGTTAAGCACGGGCTACTGGCAACGAAACCGCCCATGCTTTGTACTGAAGATCGCGAATGGTTCGATGCAATGGTGGCAGGTTTGATTGAGAAGTATCAGCCTCGCGATCCGATCGAATATTTACTCATCGAAACGATTTCAATGGGTTGGTTACGCTTGCGTCGCCTTTGGGGTATTGAGGCAGCGGTAGGCGACGTGGCAATACTGAAAATCAAACAAAAACTATCTGGGAAAAGTTCTGAGCTGGAGAAGCGCCGCATTACTAAACAGTTGGCGGAGGCAGAGACATCTGCTGCTGGGTTGTCCCTGTCTGGCGAACAATTAGCGCGATACGAGCGATTAATTAGCCTACAACTGAACGACGCGATCGAAAAACTGGAGGAAATAAAGCGAAAAGAACGAGAACTCTATGGATCTATGGGTTCGTTTGGCGTAGGGCAGTTTCTATGCGATAGCCTTCAATACCACGTTGATAATTGCTGAAACCCATGCCAGAAACGACACTCATCCATATGGATGAGTGTCGTTTACTTCATTTCAGCCCGGATAGTCTATGAAAATGTCTGTTTTCAAAGACTATCGCCCCTGAAACGACCATTCCTCCAACGGGCGATCGCTGATGCGAGGAGCAATTACACGACATAGTTGTATAGTCGCTTCCAGTTTGCGGAGTTGCCTTTGACCCTGGTAGATGCGATTTACTGCTGTCGTTTGGTCTGGTGTTAGACTCGTTAGTCTTAACGATTACCTCGTGCAAAGTTACAGTATCGATGAGTCAAGCGTCCATTATCTGGTTCTGTAGTCCCACCCAAGGAATAAGGAATTGTGTGGTCTACAACGCTATCTTCCAATGACATAATTCTTTGACCGCATATAGAACAAGTTTGGTCATCTTCATAAAGCTTCTTCCTGAAAGCATAAGAAAAAAGCCTTAAATCACTTACAGACGAGCCAATTATTTCATCTAAAGTATACAACCATATACGGAATCGCTTTTGCACCTTATTTTTTTCACTTGTTTTATATAAAATAGCTTCAATAAAATCTTGATTTGTAGTCATTAAATCGTATAGTTTATTTCTTATAGCATCTGCTCTTAATATAATTTCTCTCTGATCATGCTGAGTAAAACCTACCATTACAACATCAAATATAGACAAATTTATTTTTTGGCTAAATCTTGCGTTTGGTTGGTTCTCACTGCCGGACTCTACTTTTTTAAAAGCCTGTTCTCCGAAAACAGTCCAACTGATTTTGACTGATTGATTAAATATTTGTCTTAAGGATTTAATATCTTTTTTGGAAGTATTTTGACGGACACTAGCTTCATTGTTTAAAAAGTTATTCATAGGTGCTTTATAAGCATATAAGCTATGGTAAAACGCAAAGAAACGAAGTATCATTTCACAATCCAGCATACGTCTGTGGGGTTCTTCAGCGCCAATTAGCTTCAACCATTGTGGTTCTAATGCTAATTCTCGCAATAAATCACTATAACTACCTCGGTAAATACAATTTCTTAATTCTTGCCTATTTAATTGAACAGACCCTGAATTGAGCCGTTCAAAAATATCAAACTTAATATCTTTATTTGTGCCTGGTTTAATAATTATGCAGCGCAGCGTACTTTTCCGAATTTTTGATTGGATATCGTTAGGTAAGTCTATATATTTCTTGCCGTTCAGTTCTTTAAATACAGTTAACCCTTTTAAAGAAAATTTGCCATCAAAAAAATTCATAAAAGATGTTAATCGCTGCTGACCATCAATTACTTCATTTTTAGTTGTACCTGCTTCTTGAGATAAGTAAATAATTGGTAATGGGACATCCATTAAAAGTGATTCGATTAGACGAGATGCTTTCTTATCATCAAACACGTATTGTCTTTGAAAAGACGGATTAAGTATTAAATCTCCTTCTTTGAATTGGTCGTGTAGTTCGCGGGTAGTGAAATCTTTAGATTCAGTGAGTAAGCCACGCTGTTCTACGGGAAAATCTATTAGTTCTGCCTCGTACTCAGATTCATCTTGCTCATCTTCCGGTTCGAGTTCTACTTCTAGCCTTTGGTTTTTCATTGGTAAGTTCGGGTACTATAAATGTTTTTGAAATGTCTCAAGTTTTGAATCTCAGGAATAGAAAAAAAATTTGTAACCTCAATGAAATATCAAATTAAATATGAATATAAGCCGTTTTTATTAGGAATTTACAAAATAATTAAGCATAAAAATTCGGTGTGATCGCTGGTGCCAAATGCTCCAAAGTAATCATGAAGAGTTAGCGATCGCATTCTATATCTGCCTAATTTTTCTAATCGTACACTTGCTCTACGGTTTGAACAACTTTTCTCCCACTGGAAAATACAACGGTTAACCGTTGTCAATCGTCCGGTTCTTCTGGTTCGGCAGGGGGTCGGAAGTCAAGGCAGCGATCGCTATCAGGTCTCGTGGGATGCACGGCACACACTATAGAAGGATTGCGAGGATTGAGCTGGCAGTGATCGCACTCTGGAGTCTTCGGCATGGTATTACAGTTGGTTTACTCAAGTTTCCCCCTTAGAGGCGGGTAAGCTAGGGCTTCTCCAAGTCTTTCGCAGTGTCAAACCGCTTAATTAAATCTGTAATGATGCGCGGGTCATTCGTCCTTAAGCCCACCTCTCGCTCCGTGCTTTTGGTGTCTGAAGTCAGAAAGTTGTGACTTCCCAGCATCGTCCACGAGCGATCGCACACGATAAATTTCTCATGTGTCCCCAGTAGCTTTAGCTGGAATCGGTCTGGATATTTCTGCTCTAAAGTTTCCAGTTCGGGCAAAGCACTGTAGAGATAGGAAGAAGATTTAAGCCGCTGGCGGATTGAACCAATAGAACTTACCTTGTCAATATCCTTTAGATGCCCCCAGCCGACAGCGACACGAACCTTGCGCTTAAGTAGTTCCTCAAGTTTCTGAATTACTTCAGAATTAACGCCGTAAATATTGGGCCACGGACAAACTAAAATCAACCGTTCCTGAGCAAGAGCGAGGGCTTCCATGAACACAGCGCGGCTGCCAGGGCGGTCAATCGCCAATCGATACTCATAAGGCTTGATGGCCGCAAGCTGTCGGTTAATCTCAAGTGCCAAGACTTGTGCTGATTTTTCAATCTGACAAGCAATGACTTTCTCCAGTTCTAGGGGATGAGGAAGAGATGAGAGCGCGTCCTTCAACTCCTGAATCTGCCCTAGTTCTGGTCGGTTGTCGAACTGCTGTGCCAGCTGTGCGAGGGACTGATTGATAGGGTTGAGGTCTACTGTTTTGGCTGGCGGTAGCGTATGGCGCTGGTGATGCAGGGATTCAACAACGTGATGCACCTCAGCGATCGCACTTTTGGTGTATTGCTGCGTCTGTTGTTGAAATCGGTGACGATTGATTGCGTTGAGCGAGAGAGCTACCATCAGAGGAGCAGCTGCATAGACCGCCTGCTGTGAGACTGCCGTTGCGACGGTTCCCAATGCAGAGCCGACAAGGGCAGCATATTCAGCAATTACTATCCAAGGGCGTTTCGTAGCAGACCTCCTTACTGGCGGTAGAGTGGGTTATTTTTTTTAGTCTTCCCTGCTTAATTGAGCGATCGCTCCTTACCTTTTTTCGCATCCAACCCCGTCACTGTCGCGGTCAAAGCCATGCGGGTCAGGCGGTAGAACCTTGAAATTCCGGTCGGAGATATCGGGGCAATTCAGATCCGGTGGGCCTGGGGGAATACATACGCCTGGATAAGCTGGACTACAGTTTTGTTGGGCTGGGGCTGGCTTGGGCTTGGCGCTGGAGGATGGTTGATTACTTGCTGATGGCCCCTTCCTAAAATCCCACGGCATCACTGGCTTGGGCTGATTCCAGAACCCCAGTTTCTTCTGTTTTGCTTGAGCCTCAGACTGAAGGTACTGATTCTTGGTGGATGCACAGCCGTTCAGGTACTGGCGATACACGACAGCCTGCCCCTGCTTCACCATCTGGAGATTCACTGACTGATTTCCTAGGTAGAGTTCAGCGACAGTCCGCCCATAGCGATCGCGTTCAATCTCCCGAATCTGCACAGCCTTACCAGGGGGGAGAAGTTGCTTGAGCTGGTTGGCTGATTGCTGACCCCAAGGGCGCTGTCCTGTTTCTGGCGCATCAATGCAAGCCATGCGAATTGTGACAACCTTCCCTTGGCTCTTGACTCGGAGTGTATCACCATCGCCGGTGCTGACTACTGTTCCAGTGGTTTGGGCAGCGGCGGGGATTCCCATTAAGGCAAGGACTAGAGCAGCGGCAGTTGCGAGTTTGTTCATCACGCTTTCTCATCTGGGACACTTCTAGTGTTCCCAGAAACTGGGAGGCGAATCACACCTAGTAGTCTGCCAGGTGTGATCAATCAAGTAATTAATTTTTACTCATCAGATGCCCATTGAAACCGGCGTTTAAGCCCATTGCAGTGACTCAACTGCAAAACTTTATCATGCTGAAGTCTTCCAACCACAATTCCTGGCGCAATGCCGATTTCATCTGCGAACTGCCGGATAGCCGCTTTACTGCGATATTGACTTGATGCTAGAAATCGTTTCAACTGAGCAGGAGGGATGAGTATGTCCGCAGCGAATTTATCTGCTTCTTGCTCTTTATCTTGATCTTCAGCATCTTGAACGCCGTTCCTTTCAAGAAAGGTATTGCGCTTACTATGTAGCAGAATGTGACCGGACTCATGGAAGAAAGCAAACCACAGTTGGTCATCACTCTTGTAACGTAAACTCAGTTGAATTAAAGCTTTGTTGGGATTCAACCAACGAGTAGCCCCACAAACCCGTGTCCTTGGAAGTTCAGGTACAAATACGACAGCGACACCAGCAGTAGCACACAACTGCACGGCTTCACCCTGAAAAATATCTGGGGGTTGAACAGTCAAAGCACGGATTTGCTGTAGTACATTCTTGAACTTGTTGGCATCGTAACTAAGACACTTGATCTTAGCAGCTTCATTTTCTCCCCAACGCAGCCAAGCAGCAACCGCACCAGGATCGCTCTGGAATGCTTGAGATTTCCGAAAGTCTACAAAAATATCACACCAACACTCTTTCCACTGTTCAGGGGATGCGACTGCGAAAAAATTTAGCACTTCCCGCAGCTGCTCAACCTTGTCTTGATAGGACTGAATCCATTTCCGCTTGATCATGTCCTTAACAGGTATTTGGTCGAGCCATGCGACTTGCTCAGACAGGCGATCGCGCTCTTCTTGATGCGCCAAAGCCTCCCGGTAAAGTCGTTCTCGATTGTTCCAAAAACTGGCAGGGACACCTAAAACCCGCTCTAGCTGCAATGCTGTCTCTGGAGTGATTGCAGCCTTTCCATTAATAATTTCACTAATTGTTTTTTTTGGTCTCCCCGTTCGTTCAGCTAACTCCGCCTGGGTCATTTCTCTTTCTTCTAAAATTTCTTCGAGGGTTTCACCAGGAGGGGAAACATAGTTAGGCGTGTATTGATTTTGGATCGCATTACTCATGGGTATCCTCCACGCCGATTATTCTTACGGCAGTTACTTTAGTCCAGTCGATACCACCATCTATTTTTGTGGGAATTGGCTCGTCTGCTGGCTCAAATATAAGCCGATACGGGTGATCCAAATCCAGCGATAAATGCCCGGAATAGTTATGAAGCAATTCGTGGCATCTTCCCGGAAGAGGTCTCATATCTTCAAGTACGACGGCAGCACGTAGGTCGTCAAGCCGTCGTCGAATGCGTTTAGCTCTATCTGTACCCTGCTTTTTCTCCAGAAGCCTGTGGTTATTGCACTCTTTTTCAAATTTACTATTCTTAAATACAATATCCATTTTACCAAGCTTCTAGCAATATTGTTAACCTTTGGGGTTAACAATATTCTAGGCTTCTGGACGAGGAATAGGTCAATTCCAGTAGATATACAAGTAAAATCTGCTCAAAATAGAACAAATGTACTATTTATGAACCAAAATAAAGAATCCTCCACTATGCAAGTATTTCAGGTAAGGCAAGCAATTCTTTTCTGGAACAGAGCGCCCTTTACCCAGGTAAATACAGACTACTGCTATCGTTGGGGCGTGCGTGCAAATAACGGCTGGTTGTAGCTACACTTTCATGCCCCAAGGTCGCCTGCACTAAATGGATCGGTGCGCCTCGGTCGAGACTATGGGAAGCGTGAGCATGGCGTAACCAATGTGGGCTAACCTTCCCCTTTATCCCAGCACGTTTACCCGCCGCTGCCACAATCCGGTAAACCTGCGAGCGGTCGAGGTGATGACCATCGGCATCGCCTTCCCTAGAAGGAAATACTGCGTCATTGTCGCTGGCATCGCCGCGCATTTGGGACAGTTCGTTCCATACCCCCTCTGGCAGTAGCACAGTCCGGGTCTTCCGTCCTTTGCCGAATAACGTTACCTGACCCGAATCACCACGGGAGTTT
>NZ_JACJOK010000001.1:0-1798 GCF_014695505.1 Trichocoleus sp. FACHB-90 | reverse complement strand
ACGAAGAGGTTATGGGTTTAGAAACTTCAACAATTTCAAATTAAGAAGTTTTCTGACTTGGCATTTTGCCAGCTAGTTTCAGTTTATTTTACATACTATGTTCGGTAGAGCCGAAAAAACGACGGTTGCTTTAGATTTTGGTCGGCTGAACTTTGGTTCTGATATGGTTTTGCACCTTTATGGTACGCCTGGTCAGGCAAGATTTGATTTTATGTGGGATTTGTTAATTCGCAGATCCCATGCTTACATCCTGCTGGTAGACGCTCATCGTCCTAGCGATTTTCGGGCGGCTCGTCAGCTTCTAGCTTTCATGAAAGCGCGAGTGCAAATCCCTATGCTGATTGGTTTAACTCATATGGACTGTCCGGGAGCTTGGCAACAGGAGGATGTAGCGATCGCGCTGGGATACATTAATCACAAAGATCGACCGCCTATGGTCTCTGTAAACGCAACCCAAAAAAGTTCGGTAATTCAGGCTTTGTTGGTTCTGCTCCAGCACTTAATTTACGACTCGGCTGTTCGATAAACTGTATTAAAAGTAAGAATTTAATTAGTAGTATTTCAATAAGTCAAATAAAAAACTATTTTATTAACTTTTTTATACTACTCATAAGGGAAAATGTAACGAAAAGTATAGTTTGATGAATATGGTTCAGAGATTTAACTATTATTTAAGCTAATACCCGCAGTAGAAGGCGCTCAAGCTGGTATTTAAACGGTCTGCTGAAATAGGAAAACTATGGCGGTTACTGGTTATTTAGCAGAATTTTCCTTGCCTGAACTTTTTCAGTTCCTCGATCAAGGACACAAGACGGGATTGTTGACGATTAATGGTTTAAGTGTAGATCGGAACCGAAACTCGCAATCCCACTACATCTGGGTGCATGAAGGGCGCATTGTAGCGGCTGCTGCAAGCCTGGATGAAAAAGGTTTACTCTCAATGATTTCCCAGCGGGGTTGGTTGAGCGATCGCGTTGTCTCCCGACTCGCTCAAGTTTTCTCGAATAAAACACCGATGGGGCTATGCCTGAAATCTCACGGACTTCTGGAAGCCGAACAACTGAAAGTGCTGTTCAAAAGCCAGGTATTGCGGCGAGTGTGTGCATTGTTCCAGCTACAGGATGGACAGTTTGAATTTCAAACCAAAGTTCCTTTGCCCTTAGCAGAAATGACAGGTTTGAGCGTACCAGCAACAGAAGCAACCCTGATGAGTTTGCGGGCGCTACGAGACTGGACGGCACTAAAAGATAAACTACCTGCCCCTACTTCTGGCTTGACAAGCGTAATTACAGGGCAACCGCGCTTCCGGCTAGATGCCCTAGAGTGGCAAGTGTGGGAGTTTGCCAAAGGGACAGTTTCCCTAGAAGCGATCGCGCAGCAACTCCGGCTACCTGTGGAGAAAGTGCAGCAAGCTGCCTTCCGCTTAAGCGTCCTCAGCTTAGCAGAAGAAGTGCCACTGATTGCCCCATCTCGCGCACAGCTAAAGGATAATTCCGTAGTAGCTGTACCAGAACTAATACAGGAGTCTGTTACCAAGGGAAGCGTCAGTCAGTCGTTTCTGCAAAATTTGGTGAGTTTCCTACGCAGTAAAGTTTAAAAATTTAGTAACTAACTCTCTGACCTCTCTCCAAACCTCTCTCCTACAAGGAGAGAGGCTTTGATTCTTACTCCCCTTCCCTTGTAGGCTATCCATTAGTCACATCTTTCTTAACAAAGGTACAAACAAGATAGAGAAGGGATTTCAGAGAAACCAGTAGGTAGAGGTCTTGACACTTCAACAAGTATATGAACTAAAAAG